>JALSLR010000046.1 GCA_026988245.1 Sulfurimonas sp. | reverse complement strand
GATTAGTTTGCATCGTGGGTTGAGTCAAAGTTTGAAGTTAAATTTAGTAGATTATTATCTTGTGAATTATAAGAAAAAGTAGAAAATTATGCACCCGTTTTTTTAATTAACTCTACTTTTAGCAGTATCTGTCGGCAGTTTCTTTTACTTTGGGTATGATTATTTACATAACCAACTTGAGTTGAACATCTTATTTAGTATAATTATTTTATTCATCGGTTATATTGTCATTACCGAGATAATTAATCGTTCTTCAAAATAGAGTATTTTTATTTAGAAGGTAGAAGATAGATATACTACTTTTTTATACTGTGCAAGATGAGAATCACAAAAATAAACACACTAGTTACATAACAAAAACTTGGAGTTGAACACCCGCGCTGCCGTTGTATCTAAGATTGTAACATCACTTCAATTTTAAATATGCCTATTTATGGAAGTAAATTGGTAAATTTAATTTTTCGGAGGTCTCAAGTGAAGAGACTACTTTTTAGTTTATTAGCGATAGGGTTACTATCAATATCAAGTAATGCACAAAGCTTAGAAAAGGGTTCTATTATTGAATCAAAAGATGAAATATCTTGTGGTAGTTTTGGTTGGATGGAGTTTGCTGCAGAAGGTATTTCACAGTATAGCGGAGGATATCTAAGTGGATATTTAAGTCGTGCTGATTGTAAAAATATAACAGAAGGAATGGATTTAAAAATAGTTAAAAGTAAAGCATTTAAAAAATCTTATGGGAACATGACAAAAGGTGTTTTAGTAAAACTACCAACGGGAATGACAACTTGGGTAGCTAGATAATTTAAAAAACTAAAGTGAGTTTCACTTTAGTTTTGATATAATCATATATAAATTAAACTTATTGGAGTTCATTATGCAAACAATGGCAGTGCAAATTGAAGATAATTATGTTCAAGATTTTATGAATTATGTTAATAATCACAGTGAAAACATCACTATTTCAAAGGATAGAAATTTGGAACAAGACCCGTATTTCTATGAACGACAAAAAGAGTTACATCAAACTAGAGATGATATAAAAAATGGAAACATTGAAATGGTATCACACGAAACACTTTGGGGAAATATCAAAAATCATTTGAAAACTATTGAAACAAAATGAGGATTATCTACAATCCAGTTTTTGAAAATGAATTACTACATATAGTTAACCATATTGCAGAAGATAAGCCTAATGCAAGTATAAAATTTGCACTAGAGTTAGAAAAGTCTATTCTTGATATTCCAATCTTTCCATTTAAATATAAAGCATCATCTTATTTTGATGATAAAAATGTAAGAGATATGACTTACAAAAGATATACAGTAGTATATGAAGTTAATTTAGATGCGAACACAATAGAAATACTAAAAATATTTAATCAAAACAAACCTTCGCATCAGTAAAGATACAACAAAACAGAGTAGCCAATAAATTACCTAGCGGTAATTTATTGGCTATCTTCGACCGTTATACTTCATCATATACATTGATTTAATATGAAAAAATCATTATAATATAATTATGAATACAATAAAATTTGATTGGGACAAAAATAAGGCAATAAAAAACCTTGTCAAGCATAAAGTTTCTTTGAAGAAGCTCAATCTGTCTTTGATGATGATTTTGCTAGATTAATTCCTGATCCAGATCACTCTGAAGATGAAGAACGATTTATCCTTCTTGGATTAAGTTGCTCTTTAAAAGTTCTAGTTGTTGTGCATTGCTACAAAGATGAAGAAAATATGATTCGTCTTATCTCTGCAAGAAAAGCAACAAAACCAGAGTCAAAAATATACAAGGAGTATTTATTATGAGAGAAGAATACGATTTTAGTAACTCAGTTAGAAACCCTTTTTCAAAGCATGTAAAAAAACAAATTTCGATTCGTATTGAAACTAGTACAATTGATTACTTTAAAGATTTAGCAAAAGAAACAGGTATAACTTATCAAAATTTGATAAATTCTTATTTAACTGAATGTGCACATAAGCATGTTAAACCCGAATTGAAATGGGCTTGACTTTAACGAACTAGGCTTCGATGATACATCTACGAAAAGAGTTCCAAGCAGTATAGCAAGTGTTCAGATACAACATAGGAACGAATTCTTAAACTGTTATACTAAGACACAAACTCAAGTCGTTGTAGATTTGTATACCAGTCATCTCTGTAGTATGCTCGTGATGGGGTTAGGTAAATTTTAAAAGCATCTTGATAGCATTCAACTTTTTTGATGTAATCCTCCGGTATCTCCAGTGTGTGCTCACATATGCTTTGGGCATATTCAGAGTTTAAATCTTCATATATTTCTAACTCAGGGTTATTAGCACTTACTAAAAATTCTCTTTCTCTCATACTATCTATCCTTTAATGGTTTTGAAAGTCTAAAACACAAATGTTTCCTAATGATTACAAAAAGCACAACTCACACTTCACTAGTATTTCTACGACATACTTCGTTTACAATAAAAAAAGAAAGGTTTATTATGAATCAAGTAAATTATAAATTAGTTTTATCTTCTTTAGCTACAGCAGCAATCTTTTTAGGGTGCTCAGGTGACAACAGTAGTGTTAGTTCAGTGGGCACTGCATATTATATAGATTCAGCTGTTGAAGGGATAGACTTTAGTTGTGGTTCACAAAGTGGGATTACAGATAAAGAAGGGAAGTTTAGGTTTGAAGCAGGACAAAGATGTCAATTTAGCCTTGGAGGTATACTCCTTGGAGATACAGCTTCAGCAAGCTTGCAAAACAATGGATATCTTTTTGAAGATGATTCCGAAGTTGCGCAGTTCTTACAATGTTTAGACAATGATGGTGATGACTCATCAGGTGGTATGATGGGAAATATGGGTGGCATGGGTAACATGGACATGAAAATGGATATGGACAACATGGATGACATGCCAGGGATGGGAGTAGCTAGTACTACCTTAGCTGACTTTAATTGTCTTGCATTTAAACTAAGGTCTGAAAATGAATTTTAATGCTGGAGATACAGTAAAATTAAAATCTGGTGGTGAAATCATGACAATTGAAGAAATTGATAATGATTCAGCTACTTGTATTTGATTTGATAATAAAAAAATCGAAAGATATAATGGACTGAAAAAGCTTCAGCATCTTTAGAAAGATTAAGCACCCGTTTTTTTAATTAAGTCATAAATCACAAACACGACACAAAGAGTAGATACAATACTCATAACAAAACAAATTAGGAGTTAGGTTATGAAAATTTTAACTATGGTGTTCTCAGTTTTATTATTAGTAGCGTCATTAAACGCAGCGGCATTTGACAAAGATGCAAAGTTTAGAACAACGAAGGTTCATCTCTCCTCAGATAAACCGCTTGGCGTAGGTTCAAATACTTTTGTGTTAGATATCAAAGTAAAAGGTAAAGTTCCAGCAGGTGCAAGTGTAAGAGTAAAAGCTTTTATGCCAGCGATGCCAGGTATGCCAGCGATGGAGTCAAAAGCTGAGGCGCAAGACTTGGGTAATGGGAAGTATAAAGTTACTGTAAATTTAGCTATGGGTGGTACTTGGCAACTTCATATTTTCATCACGCCAAAAACAGGTAAAAAGTTGCGTGTTAAAACATCTATAAATATTTAGGTAGTTCAGATGAAGCGTATATTTGTTTTATTAGCATTGTTGGGTTTTGAGCTTTATGCTCAGACTCTTGATGCTATCATCACGCAGGCCTTAGACACAAACCCTTCCTTAGAGTCGATTTCTCAGAGAATAAAAGCAAATAAATCTGCCATAGATATCTCAAATCAGTTTGCAAATCCATCGCTTAGTTTTACAGCCAATACTATAGATCCCTCGCAAGCTATGAGTCAAAAGAGACTCACTGTGCAACAAAAACTTCCCTTTTATGGAAAAAGGGATTCACTGCTAGAGCTCTCTAGAGCTAATGAAGAGATTTTGAATGTAAGCCTTACACAAGCCAAGGTCAACTTAGTTAATGAGATTAAAAATCAAGCATATACTATTTGGGAGTTAGAACAACTCTTAGGTATCATCATGCAGTATGAAAATCTCACAAAACAAAATATAGAACTTTCAGAGTCCTATACCACTACATCTAAAAATCAGCATATGGGTATCATGTCTGCACAACTCTCTCTCACTGACTTGCAAATTCAAAGAAGTGTTTTAAAGTCCAAAATATTTACAGCATACGCAAGGCTTTCGTATCTGAGTGGTTTTGAAGTAAAAGAGCTTGATATTAACATAGAAATTGGAGATATGCCAAGCGTAGCATCATTAAAATCTGGCTTAGTGAACAACCCTGATTTAGCTATGAAAGATAAAAAGATAGCTAAAAATCAAGCGATGATAAACAATGCAGAGGTCAATAACTATCCAGACATAAACATCTTAGGTGCTTATTCGTATAGACAAAATTTTGATGATTATCTCACCTTTGGTGTTGGACTTAGTTTGCCAATCTACTCTACGGAAGACTATAAAGAGCAAGAGCAACGCACACTCATCTTAGCGTCACAATCGCTTAAAAAAGACACAAGTTTAAAGGTTGATGCAGAGTTTATGAGTATCTATATGCAGATGCGTTCAGAACATGAAATCTATCATCTTATCCATGATGATGCCTTGCCTCAAATAGCACATATGTTTGAACTTACTAACTCAAGTATATCTACTGGTGGGGATCTATTTATGTATATTGATATACTTATTCAAAAGTTAAAACTAGAACAAAAAAGTATTAGCGCTGTTGCTTCTTATCACCGTGCTAATGCAAAAATATCAGCCTTAAGAGGGGAATTAAAATGAATACAATAATAAAATTATCTTTAGTGATGCTCAGTGTTACTCTTTTTTCAAGAGAGGCTACTGTAGAGCAACTATTTTCAGTACAAACTGTAAAAGTGAAAAAAGAAACTATTGGGCAAAGAATCAAAAACTATGGTTATGTCAAAACTGACCAAGCAAGAGTTTACGATATCTCGCCCCGTTTTGGTGGTTATGTTGTGAAGCTTTATGCAGATAAGATTTATAAAAAAGTTACTAAGGGACAAGCCTTAGCGAGTGTCTACTCCCCTGAAGTTTTTAAGGCAAAAGATGAATACCTCAATGCCTACAACTACACAAAACAAAGAAAAAGTAAGGGAATGCTTGAGAGTGCAAGGCTCAAGTTGGAACTCTTAGGTGTAAGTGATAAAGAGATAGATGAAGTGATACAAAAGAGAAAAGCTACACCAAATACTACTATATACGCACCTGCAAGTGGCTATGTATTTATAAAGGGTGTAGACAAAGGGACAGCCTTTAATACCAAGCAAAGAATATTTCAAATCGTAAACCTTGATGAAGTTTGGGTTGAAGTAAAACTTTTTGAAGAGGAGCGAGCACGACTCTCCACTACGCGCAAATATGAGCTTACATTTAAAGGACTTAGCAAAGTTTACAAAACAAATAAAAAGCTTTTATATCCAGAACTTGACCCAAAAGTAGCAACGCTTACACTCAGACTGCGTTTAAAAAATGCAAGTCATAAGCTTTTCCCAGGGATGTACGCGACAGTGATCTCTTTAAAAGATGAAAAAACACAACTTACGCTACCAACAACAGCAGTAATCCGAAAAAATGGGACACACTATGTTTTTATGGTAGGGGACTATGAGGGTGAGTATGAGCCAATAGAGGTTCAAGTTAAACCAATAAATGCAAATACGTACACAATCGTTAGTGGTTTAAATGAGGGGGATGAGGTGGTAAACAATGCCTTGTTTATGATGGATTCAGACGCGCAAATAAACGGTTTATATTAAAAAGGCACCCATTATGATTGAAAAACTAATAGAATTTAGCATAAAAAATAAATTTTTAATACTTATGATGACACTTTTCATAAGTATGGGTTCATACTATGCTATGAAAAATACACCATTAGACGCGCTGCCAGATTTGTCACCGCCACAAGCTATTGTGCAGATAAACTGGGCGGGGCAATCTCCTGAGATTATAGAAGACCAAGGGACTTACCCATTGGTTTCTCAGTTTTTGGCCATTGCAAATATCGACACTGTTCGTGGGTACTCTACCTATGAGAATGGTCTTATATATATCATCTTTAAAGAGGGGACAGATCTCTACTGGGCAAGAAGTCGTGTGCTTGAGCAACTTAGCTCTATTCAGTCACAACTCCCTGCCTCTATGGAGGTCTCTTTAGGACCTGATGCATCTGGTGTTGGTTGGGCTTATGAGTATGCACTGAGTTCTAAAACTAAAAATTTAGCTGAGTTGCGTACACTGCAAGATTATTATTATAAGTATGCCCTTATGGGTGTAGATGGTGTGAGTGAAGTTGCTTCCATTGGTGGGTTTATCCCTACATACCAAGTAAGTATTAATAACGATAATTTGGTACGTTATAACCTTAGCATCAATGATGTTGCAAAAGTACTTAAATCCAACAACAATGATACTGGTGGACGTATTATCATAGAAAATGGCTTTGAGTGGATGGTTCAAGCGAAGGGTTATGTGCAAGATCTAGACGATATCCGTAAGTTAGTAGTTACACAAAAAGATGGTGTGCAAATTACGCTTGGTGATATTGGTCGAGTTGAGCTTACACCTGCAGCTCGTCGTGGTGTAGCAGACTTAAATGGTGATGGTGAAGTAGTGGGAGGGATAGTACTTCTGCGTTATGGGGAGGATGTTTACTCAGCTATAAAGCGTATAGATAAAAAAATGAAAGAGCTAAAAGTAGATGATGTAGATGTAACTGTTGTCTATGACCGTTCTAACCTCATTGAAAAAGCGGTAGATACTTTAAAAAGTACCCTTATAGAGGAGAGCATTATCGTTGTTATCATCATCGGGCTCTTTTTGATGCACTTTCGTTCATCGCTCATAGTGTTGATAGTCTTGCCTTTGACAGTGGGGACTACATTTTTGCTTATGTACCTTTTTGACATTGGTTCAAATATTATGTCACTTGGAGGTATAGCTATAGCGATAGGCGCTATGGTCGATGCTTCCATAGTTATGATAGAAAATGCTCATAAATCTCTTCATAAGTTTGAGCATAAACAAGGAAGAATGCCAACGAATGAAGAGCGTATAGATATTATCTTAAAATCTTCTCAACTTGTTGGACGACCGATATTTTTTGCGTTGGCGCTCATAGTAGTGTCATTTTTACCTATATTCGCACTCTCTGGACAAGAGGGTTTGCTTTTTACGCCTCTTGCTTTTACAAAAACATTTGCCATGGCTGCTGGAGCAATGCTAAGCATCACACTCGTTCCTGTTCTTATGGTGTTTTTTGTCAAAGGAAGGATTTTACCTGAAAATAAAAATCCATTAAATAGATTTTTTATCTGGCTTTATCATCCTATCATTGTCTATGGACTTAAACTCAAATACTTAGTGATAGTGCTTGTTGTTGCTTCCCTTGGTTATATGTACCCACTTTATAGTAGTCTTAAGTGGGAATTTATGCCTATGCTTAATGAGCAGAGTTTTATGTATATGCCTGTAACCCCTTACGGAATAAGTATAGATCAAAGTAAAGCATTAACGCAAAAAACAGATAAAATCATTAAAAGTTTTCCAGAGGTAGAGTCTGTTTTTGGGAAGGGTGGTCGCGCTTCAACTGCAACCGATCCTGCCCCGCTTGGTATGCTTGAGACTATCATCACTCTTAAGCCAGAGAGTGAGTGGCGTGAGGGTATGACCTACTCAAAACTTCGTCAAGAGATGGAAGATGCCTTACAGGTTCCAGGGCTTACAAACTCATGGACCTACCCTATTCGAGGGCGTATAGATATGCTTCTCTCAGGAATAAGAACGCCTCTTGGTATCAAACTTTATGGTCAAACTCCTGATGGACTTCAAAAGTTTGGAAAGCTCATCGAGGAAAAACTTCGTGGATTTGACAAGACACTTTCTGTTTTTGCAGATCAAGCAAGTGCTGGTTACTATGTAGATATAGAGATAGATGAGGAAAAACTACAGCGCTACGGTTTAGCCAAAGATGCCTTGCTTCAGTATACAGCTTTAGCTATCGGTGGTATGAGAGTATCAACTATGTATAAAGGTTTAGAACGTTATCCAATCACGCTTCGTTTAGATGAAAGTGAGCGTAGAAGTATAGACTCCATCAAAGATATACAGATAAAAACGAAACTTGGGTTTGTGCCACTTTCAACTTTTGCAGAGGTGAGTTATAGACAAAGTGCATCGGTTATTAAGTCGGAGATGGCTAGCCCTGTAACTTTTGTGTATATCACACCAAATGAGGGTGTAACTGCTACGGAATACAAGCAAGAGGCACAAAAACTCATTGATGAGATAGCCTTTGATTCTGGTTACTATGTGGAGTGGGCTGGACAGAGTGAGTACCTAGAAAGTGCTATGAAAAAGATTACTTGGATTATTCCGGCTGTACTTTTGAGTATCTTGGTTTTAATCTATTTTGCACTAGGTAGAATGGCACCTACGCTTATAGTGTTTTTTACGCTTCCTTTTGCATTATTGGGTGGTTTGATATATATCGATATACTCAATTTTTCTATGAGTATTGCGGTTATAGTTGGGTTCTTAGCCTTACTGGGAGTTGCCGCGGAGACCGCTATCGTGATGATAGTGTACTTGCAAGAGTCTATAGAAGAGGCACAAGAGGAGTATCAAGAGGAATTTAATGAGACACATCTCAACGATGCTATCTATGAGGGTGCAGTGCAAAGAGTTCGTCCAAAACTGATGACTGTTTTTGCCATCCTTGCTGGTCTTGCACCTATCATGTATACGCATGGAGTAGGGAGTGAAGTTATGCAACGTATAGCTGCACCTATGCTTGGGGGAGTTATAAGTTCTGCGATACTTAGTCTTGTAATCATTCCAATATTGTTTGAAATCTATGCAAAAAAACAACTCAAGGAGAAACGAAGTGAGTAAATATATACTAATAGCCCTTAGCATCATGATGCTAAGCGGATGTGATTTTAAAAAAGTAGATGAAGGTGAAGACTCGCTTGCTGGTGGGATGAAATGTGGCGCTGGAAAATGTGGTGCCAACATGTTTGATGGTAACTCAGCACTAGCCAAAAAGAAAAACAACATTCTTTCTCAGATGCGAGAAAAAGATTCTCGAAAAGATTGTGTTAAAAATGCTGCTACAACAAAAGAGGCTTATGACTGCGTTCGTGAACCAGATGGGAAGAAACTAAGCACTAAATGTGGCACAGGCAAATGTGGTAATGAAAACGATAGAGAAAAAATGCCTGCCATGAAATGTGGCGCTGGAAAATGTGGTTCTGGGATGTAGTTTGTTGACTTTTTTCCCTTTAGCCGGCACTAACTTTTTCTCATAACTTATCAAAAGCATTAGGTAAAATATTTTATAGTTGTATAATATTATTTTATGTAGAATGTTTCACATATATAGAAAAAGGTAGTCACTCGTGGAGATAGATTTTTACCAAAAAAATATTTTAATAGTAGATGATGATAAATCAAATATATTTCTCTTAGATGCCTTGCTTGAGGATTTGGGTTATAGCTCCATATTGAGTGCATCTTCAGCAAAAGAGGCATATGAACTTTTAGAAAAACATCATATAGATTTGATGTTACTAGATATCATCATGCCAGAGATAACAGGGCTAGAAGCAACAAAGAGTATTCGTAGTAATGAACACTACGACAACATCCCCATCATAATGGTAACGGCTGATGATAGTGACAAGACTATAGATGAAAGTTTCAAGTTGGGGGCAAATGATTTTATTACAAAACCACTCAATAGAACTAACCTTAAAGTAAGGGTCCATAGTGCTTTGATGGGGGCATATAAAGATGCACTCATAAGTAATCAAAATAGACTTCTCGCCGTCAATGAAACAGTGCAAATGTTAGCACATCAGTGGCGACAACCTTTAGCGCTAATTAGTTCAACTGTGATAGAGATTAGTATGTCATATGAGTTTGAAAAACTAACGCCCGAGAAACTTGATGAGGCGATTTTTAAAATCAATGATTCGGTGCATACACTCTCAGCAACCCTTGATGAGTTTAGTAAAATTTCTAAAAATGAATCTCAAGCATCTTTTTTGCTTTTAAACCATACAGTTACCTCTAGCATCAACCTTATAAAAGATAGAATGCAAGCCAATAAGATAGAGCTTATCTCAGAGTTTCATGATACGCAGAAAATAAGATATTTTCATAATGAGCTTATTACAGTTATCTTAGCTATTGTAACAAACTCTATAGAAGCCTTTGTGCGAAGCAATATCCAAGAGAGTAGGTATATAAAAATTCTCACGACACAAACTGCAAATACTACGTGTATCACTATAGAAGATAATGCAGGGGGTGTTGATGCGAGTATTCTTCCGAAAGTTTTTGAGCCATACATCAGTACAAAAGAGCAAAAAAATGGTGTAGGACTTGGCTTGTATAATGCATTTCACACACTGAGAAAGTCTATGAAAGCAAGCATAGCCTTGCACTCTAAGGCAGATACAACCCTTGTTGAGATAGAGTTACCTAATCTTTAAATTGTTCTAGCATCCAAGGCCATTCACCATAACCACTCTCGGCATTAATATGTCCAGCATTTTGCATGATGTGCATCTTGAGATGGAGTGTTTGTTGTAAGTTTTTAGCTTCATGAAGGCTCATATATGGATCATTGTCAGAGCTTATAAGTAAGACCTCTTTGGCAAAAAGGGTCCTTGGAATAGGGGCAGGAAAAAAGCTTTTTAATTCTTCTATATCGCAGTGCATACTTGGAGGAGCAACGAGAAAAAGTTTTTCAATGTTTTTAACTCTTTTGTTTTCGCACAAATGAAACCAAAGAGTGTTTGCAAGAGAGTGACACACAACAATATCTGGCTGAAAATCTTCTAAAGCATCAACAAGCTCATTACCCCAAGTTGATAGATGTGGATACTCTACATCACTAAATTTTAAAAAATAAACACAACCATAATTAGCCGCTAACTCAGAAGCTAACCAAGCCTGCCAATGGGGTGCATCACTTCCACCCCAACCATGAATAATCAAAACTTTTTTAGACATTTTTTCTCTTTTTGTATATATTTAATAATTATACACTACAATTATGTATGAATAAAAAAATATTATTATTAGAAGATGACGAATTATTAGCAGAGACCCTAGTGGAGCTTTTAAAAGAGAGTTCATATGACGTTGATTTGGCCATAGATGGAGATGAAGCATCAGAACTTACTTATGAAAATAGTTATGATTTATATATATTTGATATTAATGTACCTGAGATAAATGGGCTTGACTTACTAGAATCTCTTCGGGGTGCTGATGATTCTACACCTACGATTTTTATCTCTGCCTTAGTAGATATGAACTCTATTTCAAAAGCTTTTGAGGTGGGTGCTGATGATTATATGAAAAAACCATTTTATCCACAAGAGTTACTCATCCGCGTCAATGCAAAACTGGCGACACCAAATCTTATTTTTAAGTACAATGATTTAGAGTATGATGTTGCAAAAAATATTTTGAAAAAAGACTCTAGCATCATAAGTCTTGGAGAGGTGCAAGAACGTCTTTTTAAACTTTTTATAGAAAATGTTGGTGGAGTTTTGGATAAGGAAATTTTACTTTCATGTTTAGATAATCCTTCTCCAACCGCTCTACGAGTAGCTATAACAAAATTGAAACAAACAACAGGATTAAATATACAAAATCTTCGAGGGGTAGGGTACACACTTGAACAGAGTTGAAGTTGAATCATTTTTAAAGAGTTTTTTACTTTTCTTCCTATCTCTTGGTTTCTTGATAAGTGCAATTTACTATATAAGCTATAAAAAAGAGGTATCTAACTTAGACTCAAAACTTTTTTCACAAATGCGTGTCTGTAGTTTTGACCTTAAGTGTACTAAATTTAGTATAGATTTTGTTGAAGGTGGTGAAAAAGATTTTTATTTTCTTTACAAACAAGACAATGCTTTAGCAGCATATTTTCCTATATCTGGAGCAAATGACTTTGTTATGAAGTTAGGATTTTCTGCTCAAGAGTACGAAAAGTTGATATATGACTTGAAAAAAATGATGCTTTATGAGTATAGCATCGTCATAATAATAGTACTTATGCTTTCTATGGTTTTTTCATTATATGCATTACAACCACTCAGAAGTGCTTTAAATTTAACCCAAGAATTCATAAAAGATATCTTACATGATTTTAACACACCTTTATCGACTTTACGCCTCAATACTGCGATGCTAAAAAAAGATGATGCTAATAAAAATAAAATACAAAGAATAGAAACGAGTGTTCAAAATATTCTAGACTTACAAGATAATCTAAGGTCTTATCTGCATAATCATGAGATGCAAAAGGAGTACTTTGATCTCAAAGAGTTAGTCCAAGAGAGAGTCTTTAGCATTGAAAAGAACTATAACTCTTTAGAGTTTAAGGTAGAGATGCCAATAACTCACATCAACTCAAACAAAGATGCAATGAAGAGGATTCTTGATAACTTGATAACTAATGCGGCAAAGTACAATAAAAAAAATGGATATGTTCATATCAGTTATGATACTGACAGTGAGAGTCTTAGCATTAAAGATAGTGGCATAGGTATTCAAAATCCTAAACGAATATTTGAAAGATTTTACAAAGAGGGTGAAAGAGGGATAGGGATAGGGCTACACATAGTGAAAAAACTTTGCGATGAATTAAACATAAATATAAAAGTGAAAAGTACACTTGGAGTTGGCAGTACGTTTTCACTTACACTTCACTAACAATTTTATGGAATAATGAAAGCATTAAAATGAGGAATAAACTATGAAAATATATACAAAAATAGTTTTAATACTATTAGCAAGTTTTACTCTAGTATTTGCAGAAATAAGTGTAGATGCGCAAATACAAGAGATACAAAACGCTAAGCCATCAGAGCGTCCACAGATGATGAATGCGCTCAAGATTAGACTTTCAAACATGAATGCACGGGATAGAAGTGAAGCTATATCACAACTACGAACGCAGATGCGTACACAAAACCATGCAGAGCAACAGACATATACTCAGTCTCATGAGGCTGATAGCATGCAGCAGATGCAAGGTATGCAAATAATGAATCAAAAACAAGCTGGTCAACATATGATGGATTCCGTAGGAGATACACATCAAGTGCCAATGACTGATACAGATAACACAGGTACGAATATGCCTTTTGGTCATCGTGAGGAGAAATGATGAAAAATATATTTATATTGTTAATACTACTAACACTTAGCTTATTTGCTTATGATGACTATGATATGGATGGAGTTGAAGATAAAAATGATAAATGTCCTAACTCTTTGATAACAGACTTAGTAGATGTCAATGGCTGTACTACAAAAGCACTAGTCTCGCCTCATCATTATGATGTGATTGTAGGTTCTAGCTATTCGCAAGTGAATTATGATACACTTGAAAAAACAGATACTGTAAGTGGAACGCTTCAGTTAGACTACTACTATAAAAATATCTCATTGCAATTAGCAACATCTTACTTTAACTCAGATGCTTCGAGCTACTCAACTAAGGGGATGAATGATACTTTTGTAGCAGGATACTATGCTTATAAACCATCTCAAAACTTGAGTGTACGTGTTGGAGCAGGTCTGCTTTTACCAACATATGATTCAGGTTTAGATAACAATAATATAGACTATGTAGCGACAGCAAACCTTAGTTATGCTATGAAGTCATTTAATATATTTGGTGGCTATAGTTACACTTTTGTGAATGATGATGATATAGATACGCTAGATACCTATGTCAAATACCAAAATGTCAATTCATTTTATGGAGGAGTTGGTTTTTACCCAACAGTAAAACTTTATATGAGTGCTGCATATAATTCAGGAGATAGTATATACGAAGGTGTCCAAACTATACAAAGTGCATCTCTCTATGCTTATTACAGCTTCGATGCACATTGGTTCTCAACACTTAGCTATGCTTATGGTTTGAGTGATTCTGCTAGTGATCATGCTGCATCTATTCGTTTAGGTTATTATTTTTAACCTAAGCGGAAGCTTACACTTCGCTAACAAATCGCATACACTTCACTAACATAGATATGAGATACTTACACTATCAAAACAAATAGAGGGAACTTCTTCCTTTTCTGGTTAAATATTTATTTTATAAATATTTAACCAGAAAAGGAGTTCCCACTAACAAAGGATTTACAATGAAAACATTTACAAAAAGTATAGTTGCAATAGCACTACTAGGAACTTTCACATTAGGTATGTCTATGGACATAGAGTCACAATTAAGCGCTATAAGTAGTGCAACAGATAGTGAAAGAGTTGATTTAATAAATGAACTTAAAGTAGAAGTTCAAAATATGACACCAGAACAACGTCAAGAAGCTATGGCTACTATTCGTACAACTATGGGTCCTCAAGATGGTAGTGGTTACGGTATGGGTGATGGGACTGGTGATATGACACAAACAAGAACGCAAATGAGACAACGTGCTCAAAGTGCAAATGCTGATGGTATGCAACAAATACAAGGTTCACAAATGTCTTCGCAAAGAAGAGCTGATGCTAGTATAACTATGGGTGCACAGGGAACAGTGCCAACAGCAACCGATGGAACAACAATGCCAACAACAAGCACAACAAGCACTACAGGTACAGGTATGTTCGACAGAAGATAGTCAAAGCAAATTTACTATTCCTTTCCTCCTCTCCTAGCAAACAGAAGCTAGGAGATATTTCTCTTTTGAAACATGACTATTTTTTATTAAAAAACAAGTAGTATCCAGCTGGTAACACTAGCAAGGTGAGAATAGTCGAACTTATAATTCCCCCTGTAATGACAACTGAAAGTGGATACTGAATTTCACTTCCAACTCCACTAGCAAACAACAGTGGTAGTATTCCAAAGAGCGTTGTAAAGGCAGTCATAAGTACTGGACGTAAACGTAGTAAAGTCGCATCTTTAAGAATGCTTTTTAGCTCCACATGAGGAAACTTTACACGCAATTCGTCAATGAAGCTTACAAGTACAATACCATTAAGTATAGCTATGGCAAAGATAGCTAAGAAACCAACAATCGCTGATACACTGAGATATATTCCACTGATAAGTAAGGCTATAATCCCGCCGATGAAACCAAATGGAACATTGATGAGGATGAGCATCGCTTTTGAGAGTGAATTAAATGCAGTATATAAAAGTAAGATAACTAGAAAAATAGTGATAGGTATGATAACCATCAACTTTTGAGTAGCCTCTTGCATATTTTTAAAGTCACCTGCCCAAGCTGTATAATATCCATCAGGGATATTTACTTGAGCATCTATAACTTCTTGCGCTTCTTTTACAAAGGATGCTACATCACGACCCTCTACTTCCATAGATAAAACCATATATCGACTTAGATTTTCTCTTTTGATGAAGGCTGGACCCTGTTTGATGCTAATGTCACAAATCTGTTCAAGAGTTACAAGTGCTCCATTTTTTGCTCGCATAGTAACATCTTTGATAGCTTGAATATCTTTTTTAGCATCTTTGATTTTAGGAACTATTCCAAAACGTCTAATCCCCTCTATCTTTTCACTTATAGATTCTTCCCCTATACCATTACGAATAACTTGCATCACATCATCAACACTTATGCCGTAGCGGGCAAGACTAAGGTAATTTGGCTCTATATTGATTTGTGCTTGACCTAGTTGTACCTCTACCTCCATCTCTTGAAGCCCATCCACATTAGAGAGTTTTGCTTGAATATCTTTAGAAATTCTATCAAGAACTTTTTGATCATCACCAAATATTTTAACTGCAAGCTCAGCTTTAACTCCCTCAAGAAGTTCTTCTATTCGCATAGCGATTGGTTGTGTTGGTATGAACTGTACATACTCAAAAGTTTTCTTGAGGTCTTTATTCATTGTGTTTGTGAGTTTTGGTAAGTCTTGTATACCATCTTTGAGAGTAAGCAATACTTCCATGTAGTTAGCTTGCGCAGTTTCACCTTTTTCACTTCTTCCTATCATAGATAAAACAGATTTTACCTCGTTTGGATAGTTTTCTAAGATGTGGCTCTCTATAAGTGCTGCCGTTTTTGTTGAGTGTTGCAGTCCAGTCCCTGGAATGGAGATAACCCTATACATGATAGATTCTTCATTGAGCTCAGGCATAAACTCTCTGCCTTGAAGAGTAAGTATGTAAGCTAGGGCTATAAAGATGATGCTAACTGCTACTAATATAGTTTTAGCATGATGGAGTGCCATATCAAGAAATGGTGTGTAGGCTTTTTTGATAGAGTGCATAATGGCATTTTCACTAGAATTTGAAGGCTTAAGAAGTAAAAATGAAAGCACAGGAACAAGTATGAGAGCTACAGCGAGTGAGCCAAGCATAACAAAAACTATGTTAAGTGCCATAGGACTATAAAGCTTCCCAGCAAGACCGTCGAGTGAAAGCAATGGTATGAAAACTGCCGCAATGATAAGCACTGCAAAGGTTAC
>JALSLR010000045.1 GCA_026988245.1 Sulfurimonas sp. | reverse complement strand
AATTATGGATATAGATAATTTTAAATTATACAATGATTTGTATGGACACCCAGCAGGGGATAAGGTGTTGCGAGATATTTCACAATTACTCGATTTTGAACTAAAAAGACAATGCGATGAAATTTTTCGTATAGGTGGTGAAGAGTTTGGACTTTTTATATGTGCAAATAATAGCACTCATGCAATCAAAAAAGTAGAAGAACTAAGAGAATGTATAGCATCGAAAAATATCGAACATAAGAAACAAGAGAGTGGGATTGTAACCGCTTCTTTTGGTCTTGTTCTATGTGAATCTAGTACAGATGTCTCTTTTGAAGAACTCTATAAAGAAGCTGACCTGGCACTTTATAGAGCAAAAGAAAATGGAAGAAATAGAGTAGAATATAACTCCATATAAAGTTGCCCTAAAGATAAAGTTAGCAAAGACTAAGTATAATAAATAAAATAAATTTTAGATTCTGTATCAAGTACAGAATGACGGAAAAAATATGAGCGCACAACCTTTCACCCACCTCCATCTGCATACAGAATACTCACTGCTTGATGGTGCAAATAAAATAACAAACTTAGTAAAACAACTCAAAATACTTGGCATGAACTCTGTAGCTATGACTGACCACGGAAATATGTTCGGTGCGATAGATTTTTACCATCAAATGAAAGATGCAGGCATAAAACCAATCATCGGAATGGAAGGCTACATTCATAATGGTGACACACTTGATGATAAATCTACTAAACAAAGATTTCACATCTGCTTATTTGCTAAAAACAAAGTAGGGTATGAAAATTTAATGTACCTTTCTTCGAAGGCATACATAGAGGGGATGTACTACTTTCCTCGTATAAATAAAAAAGAGTTAGCTGCTCATAGTGAAGGACTTATCTGTACTTCTGCTTGTCTTCAAGGTGAGGTTAACTGGCACTTAAATTTACAAAATGAAAAAAATGTACGAAATGGTGCTTTGGGGTATGATGGTGCACTAGCGGTCGCTCAAGAGTACAAAGATATCTTTGGGGATGACTTTTACTTGGAGCTTATGCGTCATGGTATTGGTGATCAACTTTTTATTGATGATCAAATTTTAAAAATTGCTCGAGAAGTAGGTATAAAGGTAGTTGCTACTAACGATACTCATTACACTTACCCTAATGATGCTCAGTATCATGAAGCTTTTATGTGTATAGGGATGAATAAACTCTTTGATGATCCAAACAGAATGCGTCACTCTGTTCATGAGTTTTATCTAAAGAGTCCTGACCAAATGGCTAGAATTTTTGCAGATATTCCCGAAGCGATAACCCATACTCAAGAGATAGTCGATAAGATACAAGACTTCCCTTTGACAGTAAAAGAACCAATCCCACCTAATTTTAAATTTACTCCTGAGTACTCTAAAGCTGATGGTTTGGAGATAGACTATCAAGATGATTTACCCTTAGCTGATGATGCTACTGAGGCAGATAAAAAAACTTGGTTTTCTGCCATAGATAAAAATGATGCTGAGTATTTTACTTACAGATGCAAGGTTGGTTTAGTTGAACGTTTAAAGCATGTCCCTCAAAATCGTCACGAGGAGTATAGGGAACGACTAGAGTTTGAGATGGACATCATAAACTCTATGAAGTTTCCTGGATATATGCTCATTGTTTGGGACTTTGTGAAAGTTGCAAAAGAGATGGGTATAGCTGTTGGACCTGGTCGTGGTTCTGCTGCTGGAAGTTTAGTAGCATATTCGCTTGATATTACTGACATAGACCCTATGAAGTATGACCTACTTTTTGAGAGATTTTTAAATCCAGAGCGTGTATCCATGCCCGATATCGACATGGACTTCATGCAAGCTCGTCGTGGAGAGGTTATCGATTATGTCGTTGAAAAGTATGGTCGTAACCAAGTAGCGCAAATCATTACCTTTGGTTCACTCCTCGCAAAAGGGGTTATCCGTGATGTAGCTCGTGTACTTGATATGCCTCTCTCTCAAGCTGATAAAATGGCAAAACTTATCCCTGATGAACTCGGCATCACGCTCAATGGTAAAGAGAAAAAAGGGGAGTATATAGATGGAGCGTACCAAAAAGAGCCTAAGCTTGTTGAGTTAGTAGAGTCAGACCCCTCAGCTAAGAGAGTTTGGGAGTTTGCTAAGAAGCTTGAAGGTCTTAAACGTAACTCAGGTATTCACGCAGCGGGTGTCGTTATAAGCAATGAAGAGTTGTGGAAAAAAACACCTATCTATAAACCAAGTGGTGAAGATACATTTGTTACGCAATACTCGCTTAACTACCTTGAAGATGTTGACCTAATCAAATTTGACTTTCTTGGACTAAAAACTCTTGATGTTATAGATAATGCTATAAAACTTGTAAAACGACGCTATGATGTAACAGTAGACTGGCATACCATAGATGAGAATGATCCAAAAGTGTACGATGCTATCCGTGGTGGCGATACAGTAGGAATGTTTCAGATAGAGTCCTCTGGTATGCAAGACTTGAACAAGCGACTCAAACCAGATAGTTTTGAAGACTTAATCGCAGTTTTAGCCCTTTATAGACCAGGTCCTATGGAATCAGGAATGCTCGATAGTTTCGTTGAGCGTAAGCATGGGCGAGAGAAGATAGAGTATACCTTTGATGTGATGGAACCCATCCTTAATAATACCTATGGGGTCATTGTGTATCAAGAACAAGTTATGCAGATTGTGCAAACTGTTGGTGGTTTCTCGCTTGGGTATTCTGACATTATCCGTCGTGCTATGGGTAAGAAAAAAGATATGGCTACATACAATGCTGAGTTTTCTGAGGGTGCTGTAAAACAAGGGCATCCTTACGACGAAGCATCTAAACTTTTTGATTTGATTGAAAAGTTTGCAGGGTATGGTTTTAACAAGTCTCACTCAGCAGCTTATGCAATGGTTACCTTTCAAACTGCATGGCTCAAAACTTACTATCCATATGAGTTTATGGCAGCACTTTTAACATCTGATAAAGACAATACAGATAAGGTCGTTCGCTACATAGATGAAGTGAAACGTATGGGGATAGAACTAAGCCCTCCAGATATTTGTGATTCACAACTAGAGTTCTCTGCGATAAACAAAGATGGACAAGAGACCATTTTATTTGGACTTGGTGCCATCAAAGGGGTAGGTGCTGCAGCCATAGAGGCGATGCTCAAAGAGAGAGAAGAAAATGGCGACTATCTCTCCCTTCAAGATTTCGTAAATCGTATAGAGCCATCAAAGGTAAACAAACGAGTGATAGAGTCTGCCATCAAATCAGGTGGGTTTGATAGGTTTGGTTACTCAAGAAAGGCGCTTTTAGATCAGATAGAACTTATAGTGGAGACGGCTAAGAAATCATCTGAGGCCAAGAAAAATGCTGTTGGAAGTCTCTTTGGAGATGATGAAGAGATAACTACAGTTGACTTGGTTTTAAGCAATTGTGAAGAATATGAGTTAAAGTCTATCTTAGAATTTGAAAAAGATACTCTTGGTTTTTATGTAAGTGGACATCCTCTTGATGAATACCGTGATAAAATCAGTGAACTTAACTATACTCTTTCCTCGGAGATAGAGGGGGTAAAAGATGATAGCTTTGTTGTCTTTATAGGTAAGGTAGAATCAGTTGAAACGAAGATAAGCAAAAAGGGAAATCAGTTTGGTATAGTAAACCTGATGGACTTTCACGGCAATGTCGAAATAATGCTTTTTTCAGATAAGCTAGAACAACTGCGAGAAATGAACCAAGATGAGCCCATAGCTTTTAAAGCGAAGATAACACATACCGAAATGTTTACACGCATAGGTGTAACTAAGATTATGACACTTCGTGAGGCTGCTAAAGAGACTAAAAAAGTGAAAAAAGAGGTTAGAGAAATTCCAGAAGAGCCGTTAAGTCTAAGCATAAAACTTGATGAAAACACGCAGATACTTGAACAACTCTATACGCTTATCCGTCAGCATCCAGGGGGTAGGGAATTAAAGTTAGTGATAACTTCAAAACTTCAAAATGTCGTGATAAACTCAGGTATAAGAGTAAATAGTTCCATCATACAAGCACTTGATGGTAATGTTGGCGTGGACATTTTATAGTTTATGAACAGAACGGTATCACTCCTTGGAGCTTTATCAATAGGCATAGGTGGCATGGTTGGTGGTGGTATTTTTGCTGTATTGGGTGAAGCTGTCTCCATGGCTCATTCAGCGACACCTTTGGCGTTTTTAGTAGCAGGGATTGTGGCAGTGCTAAGTGCATATTCATACTCAAAGTTATCTGTTTATTTTCAAAGTTCAGGGGGCACTATAGTTTTTATAGACAATGCATTTAGACACTCTTTGTTTTCTGGATCTATCAATTTTTTACTTTGGTTGAGTTATCTTGTAACGATATCTCTCTACGCAGTTGCTTTTGGCTCTTACGCTTTAACCTTTTTTGATAATGGTAGCTCTTTACTCTTAAAACACTTTTTTATAAGTCTAGCTATCGTAATGCCTGGGACAATCAACTTGATAAATGCCTCTTTAGTGAGTAAATCTGAGACTTTGGTGGTCATTATAAAGCTTTTATTGATGCTTTTAATTATAGTTGTTGGTTTTCCTTATGTTGATTATCAAAGACTTGTCCCTAGCTCTTATGGGTCTTCATTTTCCATTGTTGCAGCGGGAATGATTATATTTGTAGCGTATGAGGGGTTTGAGTTGATTGCAAATGCAAGTGCAGAGATTAAAGAACCACAAAAAAATCTTCCTCGTGCTTTTTTTGGCTCTGTTGTTTTTGTCATTATTCTTTATATTCTTATAGCTATCATCACTGTAGGGGCAGTTGATGAACATACTCTTTTGGTTGCAAAAGACTATGCCTTAGCTGTAGCAACGAAACCAGCTTTGGGGCAATTTGGATTTACTCTTGTAGCTATCGCAGCACTTTTAGCAACATTTTCAGCCATTAATGCTACTATATTTGGTAACGCACGACTCTCCTACGCTCTTTCTTTTGATGGTGAATTGCCTAAGGTAGATAAAGATGGCGTGAGCAATCCAAAACACAATGCAATGCTCACTATTGGCTTATCCTTGTTGATGGCAAATTTTATCAACCTTAATGCTATTGCTATCATAGGGAGTGCTAGCTTTTTGTTGATATTTTCTGTGGTTAATCTATCTGCGTATAAATTACAAGACAAGATTGGTGGTTTAAAGTTGATATACCTTAGTGCATTTATAGTCTCAGTATTTGCCTTGATAATACTTCTTATGCATACTTATAGTAAAGATAGTTTTGCTGTATTTATTTTTCTATTATTTATACTGTTATCAATAAGTTTTGAGTCAATATATGGTAGGATATACCGTAAAAAACATTGTTGTGATCATAAAATATAAGGAAAACTTTTTTGAATAAAAAACTCTTAAAACAGGTCTTGC
This sequence comes from Sulfurimonas sp., assembly GCA_026988245.1. Taxonomy (GTDB): domain Bacteria; phylum Campylobacterota; class Campylobacteria; order Campylobacterales; family Sulfurimonadaceae; genus Sulfurimonas. The sequence goes on along the minus strand of JALSLR010000045.1, from coordinate 11,122 downwards.
GTTTTGAAAAAACTATGCCAACCTTTAGCATCATAAGAGATTTAAATGAGGTGATAGTAAAATACCAAAGCGAAAATGGCCTTAGTTTTTTTAATGCTAAGCGTGGACAAAGAGCTCAAGTCACTCATGAAAAACATTTTTTTGAGTTTGTATCATCAGAGTTAGCTGATGGAAAAAATATACAAAGCTATGATGCTATCAAAAAAATAGTTTATGCAGACACACGAGAAGAAAACATCAGGCACAGCGGAGACTCTAAAACAAACTATGTTCGTGTTTTTGATAATGTTGTAGTTATTAAAAAAAGAGGCGAAGTAGCCCAGCTTTTACAAAAAAAAGATTTAATGCATTATGATGCTAAGGATACTTTTGTCGCAGTTGAAAATGGGGAGAGTTTTTTAAACATAGACTCTTTAGCATCATCATTTAAGTATGATGTTTTTGTATACCTTGGTGGTTATGCCAACACCCTCACAAGAGAGTTTTTAAAAGATAAAGAAGTGGAGTTCTTTTTGGACTTTGACATCGAGGGGATGAATATCTATGAAAGCTTTGAGGTTGATGCTAAGAGTTTTTTTATACCTCATAATTTAGAAGAACTGTTTGAAAAATACCCAAATACGGAGCTTTACAAAAAACAAATAAAAAACCTAAAACCACACTATGATGCTAAGCTTTATACGCTAGTAAATCTTATCAAAAAATACCATACTGTAGTGGAACAGGAAGTTTACAGATGAAACATTTAGAACTTCTAAAATTAGTCAACGATAATAGAGATGTGATAGACAAAGCCTATCGTGATGGTCGCATAGATTCTGTAAAAGAGGAGTTGAGTGAGTCCACCTTATTTGTAAAGATTAGCAGTACATATAAACTCAACAAAAACTACTTAAACTTTGTTGACTCTGTACTTCAAAGAGTTGACTATAGTATCATCTTTGGAGATTATACAAAAGAGTACAAAGAGTTAGTGAAAAATAAAAATCGTTTTTTGGAAAATAAAAACCAGCATTATAAAACGCAAATAATAGAGTTGATAGAAAATCTATTTTTTAAGTTTTTAAATCGTGACCGTGAGATACAAGTTCTTCTTTTGAGAGTAGAAAACGACACCTCCCTTGATATAGATATACTCATACAAAATGCAAATGATATACTAGAAAAAATAGATGAACTTATAGAGGCAAACACTAAAATAGGGCAACTTTTTCGAGTTGATTTAAAAGATTTGGATGATGAGATAGATGCACTTCTCTCTAGTATAAGTGTAGATATATTAAGATATATCCAAAATATTGATGCTTACATCAAGCAGATTAGTCTGTTTCTTATCCAGACGAAAAACAGACGCCTGCAAAATAAAAAACTTACAAAACTTGCTAACTTAATACTTGAAGAAAAAACAAGCACGCTTGATGAGTACTTAGAGTTACATAAAAAACATCTTTTTCATACCATAGCTAAAAACCAACGAAACAAGGTCGTAACCTACCCAAGCGATAGAGATATATACAAACTCAACAAGGCTGTTAAAATACTTCTAGATGGTTTTGAAGTGAAGAAAAAAATCAAAACTTCACTCATGAAGCCACAGCAAACACAAAAGCTTGACATTATCAATATAGACAATATTTTAAAAGATTTAGACGATACGGGTTGTGGTGATATCTTTATGTTTATCCACTCTCATAAAGAGTTAGAGAATTACCAAGATTTTAGACTAAAAGAAGAAGCATTTAAACTTTATTTGCAAGTAACTACTCATGAGAAATTGAGTTTTACAAATGAGTTCAATGACTTTGGTATAAAGGTAGCAAAATGGGAATAGATGAAGTATACAAGATTTTAAGTAAGGGTGTGATGGTAAGCATCAACTCCCAAAAGTATTTAAACGAAGCAAAATATTTGATGATAGATGAAAACTTTGATGAGATGAGTACTATACTCAAAAAGTTAGGTTTTACTCTTGTGGGGGAAAATGGATACTTTTTCATAGCCAAAAAAGAAAAACTTAATGACACAGATGTGTCAGCTTTTATGAATACCCACAAAAATATTTTTATAGCTATAGCTATCTTAAAACAGCTTTTTCCCTATGTGGACCGTGGAGATATCATCAAACAAACAGAATTTACACATCTGCTCAAACAAAAAGATGATGTCTCTTTGGAGCAAAAGTTAGAATACCTTTTTGGTACAAAAGATTTACTTGATGCGGTAGAGAAGTTTTTTGATTTGCTTGCAAAACATAATGTTTTTGAGCGAAAAGATAGTGATTCAAAAGATGAGTACTTAGTGCTCTCAGCATTAGAGTACTACATAAAAATCGTTCAAAGCGTAGTGGAAGGTTAGAGATGAACTTAAAGAAAATCATACTGATAAACTCAGCAAATTTTAACTACCTTGAGGTAGATATGTCTAAAGACCTCTTCTTTCTTGGTGACAATGGAAGCGGTAAGACTACTGTAATAAGAGCTATTCACTATCTCTTTAGTGGTGATGTTCGTAATTTAGGCATCCCTACGGATAAAGATGGCTTTAAAGAGTATTACTTTAGATATCAAAACTCCTATATGATATACGAGTTTGAAGATTTTTTCATTTTTATGTACAAGGCAAGTGGTGAAATTGTGAAAATATTTTCTAAGCAAAATCTTGACAATTCTCGCATTATAGATGATGATGGAAACCTTTTAGACCTAAGTGAGATAAAGCGTTACGCCAAAGAGCCAAACCTTAAAAAAACTGTTAAGTCACTGAGTGAGTACAGAGATATCATCTATGGACATGATGCTAAGCATAAGGATTTTTGTTTTACTAAGATAAAAAACAGTGATATTTTCATAGGTCTTTTTAATGAGATATTTAATATTGATAAATCTATCATAGATTCTAAGAGTATTAAAAAGGCTATCCAGACTACGCTTGATTATGAAAAAGAGGTTATTGACTTTAACTATGATGAATATCTACAGCGTATCTATGAGTTTCAGTCAAAGTATAAATTTTTTAGAGAGTTTGAGCGACAAAAAAACTCTATAGATGAAGCATATCTTCTCAAGGGGGAGCTTTTAGAATTAGAGGGTTCACTCAGTGTAACACAAGAGAAGTTGAAGTACCTCTCCCTCAAAGAGGAAGAGTTGTTAAGCATAGCACTTAAACGTGAAGGCGTTATACTCAAAGAACAAGATAAAATCAAAGATGCTAAAAGATTGAGAGAGAAAAAGCTCCATTGTTATGGACAAAAAGCACAGAAAATACTTAACACTTTGAGCTTAGATATAGAGGAGATTAAAAGGCTTAAAGAAAAGTTCTCGAATGAAAATATCTTAAAAAATAAAGACTTAGCAGATAAAAATACACAAATAAAAGAGAGTTTTGATGAGATAAATACAAGCTATGCAAAGCTAAAGTCAGGTTTTGAAGATGCCTTGCAAAATATCGAAAAAGAGATAAAAGACTTAGTGTACAGACGAGACAAGGAACTCTTGCGTGAAGCAGAAGATAAAGAGTTCAATCATAAGCAATCATTGAAAAATGACTTATACACAAAAATATCTAAGCATGAGTTGGAGTTAAAACTTTTTATCCAAAAAGCAGAGTCTGAGATAGCTACACATAGACAAAATATAGATACAAACAACAAAAAAATACTTGATGCTAAGGCAGAAGATGAATTGTTGAGTCGTAAACTAGACGATGATTTACGAATGTTGAAGCTTCACAAAAATGAAGAGATAGCCAAAGAAGAAAACGCTATATCTGTGAAAAACCAAGAGATACTCAAGTTTGAATTTGAGATGAAAAACATCGCAAATAATATCGAAAATCTCAAATACAAACTCACAAGGGACACAAGAGATAAAGAGGAAGAGTATAAAGATGAATATACTAGACTTCAAGAGCAGATAGATACATTTAAAAGTATGATTTACTCAAAAAAAGGCTCCTTTAAAGAGTTTTTAAATGAGGAAGTTGATGGTTGGGAGAGTGAGATTTTCCCTATCCTTGACAGTAAGCTTTTAGAGATGGATATAGCGGATTTAAACCCAACTCTTCATGATGCTAAGAGTCTTTTTGCAATCTCACTTTCGCATGATAAACTTAAAAAGATACTTACCCGTGATGAAGCCCAAGCGCAAATAGACTTAGTGGAACAAAAACAAAAAATTGCTCAAGAGGTCTATGAAGAGAAAATAAAGGTTATAAATCTCACATATGAACAAGATGTAAGAGACTATGAACTACAAAATCAGCTTCATCAAAAAGAGATAGAAGTAAAACTGAGTGAAATACAATCTTGTGAGCAAAACTTACGAGAACTAGAGCATAACTTTTTGCAAAATACTATGGAGCTCAATGCTAGATATAAACAAAATAGTGAGACACTACAAGCAAGTAGTGATACACTAAAAGTTGAAGTTACAAAGCTCACACAAGAGATAGAGGAGATAAACCAAAGTATCGATAAAGAAAAAATGAGTGTAAAACAAATCTCAAACACTCTCAATGCAAAGTATGAAAAAGAGTTAGCATCACTCGCCCAGAGTATTCAAACATGGCTCAGTGAAGAGAGAGACTCCATCGATGCAATGATAAGAGTCAAAGATGCACAAAAGTTTGAAACAACACAAGATGAGCAGATACTACACTTAGAAAAACAGCTTAGCATCAAGCATGAAGAGTTAAAACAAAGTGACAGGGCTGTAGAGTATTTGAAGGAGTTTGCAAAGGTCGAAGGAAAGATATCTTCATTAGATGCGCTTGTGGTAAAACTCCAGAGCATTGAGTTTAAAAGCAAAGAGTTTAAAAGCAGACTCAACCTTAGCATCAAAGTATTTTCTCAAAATGAAAAAGACCTAGTTATAGAAAAAAACCAACTCGCACTTAAGATAAAAAAATATGACGAAGGTCTCTCTCGTTTTGATGAGATGGAACTCTCTCTTGATGATATTAATGAGAAAGTATGTGAAGAGTTTTTAGATGATGTTATCTCACTTTATAACAAACAGCTTACTTCCTATGAGTCTAAAAAAACAAGACTTGGCACCATGCTCTCTCGTATAAATATACTCAAAAATATTCAAGGTGAGATAGATGTAAATTTTGTTGTAGAGGAGTTAGATAGTGACTTTTTTATATCTATTGTGCCAAATATACTCACAAAAATAGATGAGTTAGTAGAGTTTAAAAACAAAACATTAGAAATAGTAAAAGAAAATGGTCACAAAAACTTCGTAAACTTTGTGAACAACTTGCTTCCTACAAAAATGTCTATATTTTCAGACTCTGAAGATAAGTTTTTTACGCAAGTTGCAAGGATAAATAAGAACTTATCTAAGGTTGACTTTGGTGTTATTAAAGATATACAGATAGATACAAAAACAACAGACAAGAAGTCCATAGCAAAGATACTCAAAGACTTAGAAGCAAATGTTTCAAACCTCTCCTCACTGCTTAGTGAAGGCTCACTTTTTTACGATAAAAAAGATGTGATGGATGAACTTAACTCACTTGAAGATAAATTTGCGATGATAAAGGGAGAGTTAAAAGGGAGTGCGATTTCACTTCGTGATACATTAGACTTAAGCCTCTCTTTTAATGAAAATGGTAAACATGTAAGCCAAGTAGCACAACTCAAAAATGAAAGCTCAACAGGTGGAAGCATCTTACTTAAAATTGCCATCGCGATATCTATACTGAAGCTTTTTGTCAAAGAGGATGATACACCGTTTTTCCTCATAGTGGATGAAGTTTCACGTCTTCACAGTGCTAACCAAGAACGCTTACGAGAGTTCGCAAACTCTAAAGGTTTTGGCATAGTGTTTGTAACGCCGGAGCCAACATACTCAAAACCAGACTACATCAAGTACTATAGATTTAAGAAAAATGTTGATGATGAGTTTGAGGCTGTAGAATTAAATGTGTAAGGACAATAATGAATAAAGATTATTTTAACGAAGGACTACTAGGTTTTTTAGATGCCTCACCTACACCTTTTCATGCTACACAAAACATGAGTATGATGCTAAGTAATGCAGGGTTCATAAAACTAGACGAAGCTCAAAAATGGAACTTAGATAAGGGTAAGAAGTACTTTGTTACTCGTAATGATTCTTCTGTTATAGCTTTTACATATCCTCATGATTCTAAGGCTTATACTATGGTTGGTGCACATACAGACTCGCCAAACTTGAAGTTAAAACCAAACCCTGTTATACAAGAACATGGAGTTACAAAACTAGGTGTTGAGCCTTACGGTGGCTTACTTCTTAATCCTTGGTTTGATAGAGATTTATCTCTCGCTGGTCGTGTATCTTACCTTGATGCTAATGATGAGATTCAATCAGTTCTTATTGATGTTAAGAAAAAAATAGCAACAATACCATCGTTAGCAATCCACTTAGACGACAAGGCAAATAAAGACAAAACTATAAACAAACAAACAGATATTACACCTATACTTACTACTTCTGATGACTTTGAATTTGACGAATTTATAAAATGGCAACTCTCCAAGTTAGATATTTTAGATGTAAAAGAACTCTACGCACATGAACTAAGTTTTTACGATACACAAAAGGCTTCTTTTGTTGGACTGAGTGATGACTTTATCTCTAGTGCTAGGCTTGATAACTTGCTCTCTTGCTATGTTGGACTTCTTAGCATCTGCAGTGTTGATGCAGGCAAGCCTATACTTTTCATCGCTAGTGATCATGAAGAGGTAGGCAGTGAGTCGACTAGTGGAGCAGGTGGAAGTTTTCTAGAAAATACACTCCGTAGAATCTATAGTGATTATGATGAGTATATGATGATGCTAAGGAGTTCTCTCTTGATAAGTGCAGATAATGCCCATGCTATTCATCCAAATTTTCCATCTAAACATGACAAAGAACATGCCCCTCACATCAACAAAGGTGTAGTTATAAAAGTAAATGCAAACCAACGTTATGCTTCAAATGCTACAACTATTTCTAAGTTTATGAATATAGCATCAAAGCTCGGTGAACCATATCAGCAGTTTGTGACTAGAAGCGATATGGGTTGTGGTTCAACTATAGGCCCCATAACGGCAACTCGTTTAGGCATAGAAACCTTAGATGTTGGACTTCCAACTTTAGGGATGCACTCTATACGTGAAGTTTGTGGTAGTGATGATGCATACTCTTTATATAAAATTATTTTAGGTTTTTAGGGTGGCTCAAGATATCATTACACAAGAGGAACTCTCCCTTCTTATAGAACAAACATATAAGGTTGAGAGTGAATTCAATGAACTTAAAACCTCTTATGAAAGTCTACAAAATACAGTTGAAGAGGTTGTGGAGTTTTTACCAAATGCAATCTGGGTTTTACATGAGGACAACACAATGTTCTTGCAAAACTCTAAGGCAAGAGAACTATGGAGTCTTTTTAAAAAACTCAAACTTAAAAGTGAAGATTATGAGATAAGTTTTCAAAATAAATCCTACCTAGTAAAAAGCTCTAGATACAAAGATAAAAAGATGCTCTCAGCAACTGACATCACAGAGCAAAAACGAAAAGAAAATCTTGCAACTATGGGACAGATGGCAGCGCACCTCGCTCATGAGATAAGAAACCCTATTGGCTCGATATCTCTTTTAAACTCAACCTTGAAAAAGCGTGTCATTCCTGAAAACATCCCTATAGTTGAAGAGATACAAAAGTCAGTATTTAAGATAGAGCGTATCATAAAAGCTACTCTTATGTTTTCTAGTGGAGTAAAAGCAGATAAAAAAGTTTTTATGTGGAGTACTTTACAAAAAAATCTACTTGAGTCTTGTGGTTACTATGGTTATACGAAAGATATAAGTTTTGAGTGCTTAGATGATGATTTTGAAATAAATGGAGATTTTGATTTATTGGAGATACTTTTTACCAATTTTTTATTTAATGCAATTGACGCAATTGAGCTAGATGAAGAGGAGGAGGGGATTATAAAGATTCGCCATAAAAAAGAAGATAATATGCATAAGTTTTATATATGCGATAGTGGGGTAGCTATTGAAAATAAAAACGACCTATTTGAGGCTTTTAAGTCCACAAAAGTAAAAGGGAATGGACTTGGACTTGTGCTTTGTCGACAAATTGCACAGGCTCATGGTGGTAGTGTAGAACTTTTAGAGAGAACGGAAAAATGCTTTGGAATATATATTGCTTGAAAATGTTAAATTATAATGATGGATATCACTATGCGAGATGAAAAAATAACTTCACTTTTAGAGTATGTAAAGATAGATAAGTTCTATGTTTCTTGTCATTTTAGATGTAATGTGACAAATAAAACAGTCATTTCTACGGTCCCTTTTGAACCTTATGAGGGTAAAATTGAGCTATCATGGCAAGATATTGTTTTTCATCCGATACAATCGTGGGACAGATATTATCACACACCGATAACTATATATAATTCGAGTTGTGAAGATACTATTGTAAAAAAAGCGTTTAAAAAAGTATCTAAGTATTTCAAATGGGATGCAGATACACAAAATTACATCTACATATAAAAGGGTATACAATGTTTAAAGAAAAGATAGAAGTTCCAAGAGCGACTCTTGATTTTTTCAAGTATGAAGAAGATGGACTGACGTGTTATGAGTTTAATGCTACAAAATGTAGCCCACCAGAACCAATGGTAAATGCTATTACAGGGCTAGAGCTACTTCAAGGTGAAAACGATAGACTCGTGGGTATATTTTTTCATGAGCCAGCACCTCTTTATGACAGAATAGGGAGTAAATATGCACATGAAGCTACTGAACTTGAAAATGGTGACTTTAAAATAGTTTTTAAACTAGCATAGTGCTAGTTTAATCTTTAGAGCTACTCTTTATTTTGTAGGGGAAATAATGTTTAAAAGTTTCTATTTAGTTGTTTTTTTAGTGTTTGTATTTGCAGGCTGTTCTACAACACCACCACTTCAACCAATTGATATATATGCTACAAAAGTAACTATTGATTATAATCAAGATATTAAGCCTATCCTTGATAAAAGATGTGTCTCTTGTCACTCTTGTTATAACTCCCCATGTCAGTTGAAGTTGAGCTCTTATGAAGGTCTAGATAGGGGCACATCAAAAGACTTAGTATATCTAGCTGAACGTTTAAGTGCACAAGATTCTAGTAGGCTTTTTATAGATGCTCAAAATACTCAGGAGTGGAGAAAAAAAGGCTTCTCTAGTGTTACATCTTCAGATTCAGTTGATGGAACTAACAATTCTATCATGCTTCAACTTTTAGCACATAAGATGAAAAATCCAAAAAGCATAGGTGAATATCATGCTGAAGAGGATACTACATGTGCAAAAAATGTGCAAGAATTAGCAGACTTTTTAGATAAACACCCTAACCAAGGAATGCCTTATGGTTTTCCTGCTCTATCGCGTAAGGAGTATAATCTTTTAAATCAATGGTTATATCAAGGGGCTAAAGGCCCAATAAAAACTCCAATAGTAAAACTACCGATAATTCAAAGGTTTGAAGATTTTTTAAACGAGAATGATGCTAAGCATAAAATGAGCGCCCGATATATCTATGAACACCTTTTCTTAGCACATCTATCTTTTGACAAAGAGAGTAAAGATTTTTATGAACTTGTGCGTTCCTATACGCCAAGCCCAGAACCGATAGATATAGTAGCAACCCTGCGACCATATGATGACCCTAAAGCAAGTATATTTTACTATAGGTTTAGAAAAATCACTTCTACGATAGTACATAAGACCCATATGGTGTACGACTTAAATGAGGCTAAACTAAAACGATATAAAGAACTTTTTATAGAGCCACAATGGAATGAAAAACCTTATGAAGTAGGCTTTAAAACAAGTTTTAATGCAGAGCCTTTTAAAGTATTTGCGCAGATTCCTGCAAGATCAAGATATCTGTTTTTATTAGATAACTCTGAATATATCATTCGTACATTTATTCGTGGCCCAGTTTGTAAAGGACAGATAGCCCTCAATGTTATTCATGATAACTTTTGGGTGATGTTTATGAATCCTGAGTATGACTTATCGCTTAAAGGTACAGATTTTATCTCTCATGAATATAAAAACCTAAGAATGCCAATAGAAAATGGTAGCGATAGTGGGCTCATAAGTTCATTTAGAGATACTTATATAAACTTGGCTCAGTCATATCAGAAATATAGAAGTGATATATATGACAAGTATTATGAAAATGGTTTAGGTGTAGATAGTGTTTATAAGGGTAATAATCACCGTGATAGTGCACCTTTTTTGACAGTATATCGACATTTTGATAGTGCCTCTGTGCATTTTGGAGCACTAGGAAACTTACCAAGAACGGTATGGTTGATAGACTATCCATTGTTTGAAAGAATCTACTATGCACTAGTGGCAGGTTTTGATATTTATGGAAATGCTGGACATCAAGTAAGTATTAGACGCTATATGAATAGACTTAGAGTTGAAGGTGAAGTAAACTTTCTTAATCTCTTGCCAATAAAAGAAAGACAAGATATATTTAACTCATGGTATATAGGCTCTCAAGATGATGAAATTGCATATTTTTCTAAAAGAGATGCTGATTTTCATTATAAAAAACTTAATGCAAAGCGAGAACTTATTGATACTATAGTGAAGCAACATTTGCAAAAATCATATAACATCAAGTTTGATAGTGTAAATTACTACACTGAAGATGAACGACCAACTGTGTTGCCTAATGAGTTTAAAGAAAATAAGGATTATGTAAAGGCTTTTCGCTCATTGTCTAGAGAGGGTACAGGTTTTATTAAACATGCAAATGGAGTAAACTCTAATCTCGCATATTTAAGAATAAAAGTTCCAAATGCTAAAGATATAGTAGTTTCCATGGTAATAAACAGATGGCATAACAATGTATCATTTATGTTCGATGAAGAGAGTAGATTAGACCCTTCTAAGGATAAAATAGACTTTATTCAAGGATTTGTAGGCTCCTACCCAAACTACTTTTTTGTCGTACAACCCCAATGATTCCATACCAAATTAGACAACAAGCTTGATTGCTCTATAATTAGGTACTTTAAAGCGAAAAAGTCACACTTAAAACTTTCACCTATCAGGTGTAACTTTTTCCAAAACGAGAGAAT
>JALSLR010000044.1 GCA_026988245.1 Sulfurimonas sp. | reverse complement strand
GTATGCATTCCCATGCAGAGCATGGGAACGAGTAAGAATTTACATTTTTAAACCAGTAGTCGGGAATGTTCCTGTTAGATTACCATCAGTTGAATACCAAAATTTTGGAGCTGATGATGCATTACCATCTCTACATAAAATAATATATTTACTGTCTGTAGAAGTTGAAGCTGCTGAACCAGAAGCAACTGTAGCAGTAGATACGGCACATGTACTCACATCAACTGTCATCACACTAAAAGAAGATGGAAATTCAGTATCATTAGTTGTGATGTCATATGCAGCTGCATCTCCATTATCACCATTTCTTAGAGCTCCATTATTACCATCCATTAAAGATGTACTCCATTTTGAAGCACCAACTGTACGATTCAATGTACCAACAAAACCTTTGACTAATCCTTCATCAGCACTTTCTTTAACCCCAATAAGCTTTGGAACAGCTACAGATGCTAAAATACCTAAAATAACGATCACGAAGATCAATTCTATCATTGTAAAACCAGCTCTTTTCATAAGAACTCCTTATATGTAATAAATTGGATTACACTAGTAACCTTGTGAGCATTATCTAACATTATTCTTTAATGTTTGCTTAAAGTGATAAAATTTTTATGTATGTAGATTCCGTATCGAGTACGGAATGACAGGGAGTTTTGTCGGAATGACGGAGGGATTCGTCACTCTGAACTTGATTCAGAGTCTACATATAATCTTGGAACTATATTTGCTTTACACTTCTAATAGATTCCCAGTCAAGCTGAGAATGACAATTTGACAGCTGAGAATGACAATTTGACAACTGAGAATCACGTTTTAACAGCTGAGAATAACGATTTAAACAAAGGAATATCATGTCTGTAAGTATCTCTCGTACAGCTACACTTGCCAAAGAAGCACTTAACTTCCGTGCTGCTCGTGAAAAGATGATTGCCTCTAACATTGCAAATGCTGATACTCCTTACTATAGACCTAGAGATATCCGTTTTTCAGACTATTTATCTGCTAAAAAAGCAGATATCATGAGTGAAAACAAAGATACTTTAGGACTAGCACAAACAGATGGGAAGCATATACCATTACAAAAAAGTTTAAGTACAGCAAAACCCGTTACTTTTTTTCGTGATGGGCATATGGCTCGTAACGATGGCAACTCAGTTGACATAGATGTAGAAACTACAGAACTGAGTAAAAACTCCATCATGTTTAAAGCACTCATAAGTGCAATAAAAAAAGATTCAATGATATATAAAAGTGTCATAGAAGCATCAACTAAATTAAGTTAGGAAAGAGAAAATGGCAGATTTTTTAAATAGTTTTGACATTAGTGGTTACGGGCTTTCAGCGCAACGTGCTCGTGTAAATGTGATCTCTAGTAACATTGCAAATGCACAAACAACTAGGACTGAAGAGGGTGGACCTTATAGACGTAAAGAGGTAGTATTTCGTGCTATAAACTTTGACAACGAATACAATAACGCACTCAAAGATGAAACAAATTCTGCTAAGTACCAAGACCCTTTAGATGAGGGTGAATTTGGAAAGTTAGTAAATCCTGCTATAATGAGCGTAGTAGTTGACAAGATTTCTAGAGATGATCGTGCGCCAAAGATGAAGTTTGAGCCAAATCATCCCGATGCGGACGCAAATGGTTATGTTGCATACCCAAATATTAATCCTGTTATCGAAATGGCCGATTTAGTAGAAGCTACTAGAAGTTATCAGGCAAATGTAGCGGCATTTCAAAGTGCAAAAGAGATGGCAAATAATTCTATCTCTTTATTACAATAAATGAAAATAAAATTAAGGAGTAAGCTATGAGTGTTACAAGTGGTTTAAATGCTTTATCTAGCACCTCTACAGCTGATCTTTTAAAACAAAAAAATGGTGCCGGTAAAACAACTACTGGTGGTGAAAGCTTTGCAAATCACCTCAAAGGTGCCCTTAATGAGATAAATGAACTCCAAGTAGAAAAAGAACACGCAGTTGCAGATTTGGCTACTGGAAAAGTAAAAGACTTACACCAAGCGGCAATGGCTATCGGTAAAGCAGAGATAAACATGAAACTAATGCTTGAGATACGAAACAAAGCACTCAATGCTTACAAAGAGTTAGGTCGAACACAGTTATAAGATCTTGAATAATCAAAATAAATCCAAAAAGATATTTTTACTCTTTAGCCTCATAGTTTTAGGCTTTTTGATCTTTTTATCTGTAATGCTGCTTAGTGTCATTAAACCTAGACACCTTCCTGCTATGTATGCCAAAAACACCTCCAAAGCAATGCGAGGCAATATCATAAGTGCAGATGGTTTTACTATAGCCTCTACTTCAAAACTTTACAAAGCTGTTGTCAACACCTACTACATTGACCCACAAAAAAAAGAACTCTTTATACAGCTTTTTTCTATCTACTCAGGAATTGATCCAAAAAAAGTAAAAAAAACTCTTAAGCGAAAAAAAGGTGTCGTTGTTTTAAGCTATACCATCTCACAAAAACGAGCCCAGTATCTCAAAAAACTAGGGCGTGAGCTCAGACGATATAAAGTTTTTATCCCCAGAGTCAATGCTAAAAATGGCACAAAATCTATCCATGGGCTTAGCATCATAGAGAGTGGTGAAAGCCGAGTGTACCCATACAACAAACTACTCACTCCTGTCATAGGTTATACACATAAGGTGGAAGAGGATGGCTACACAAAAATAAAAGGTGTCAAAGGAATAGAAAAACGTTTTGAAGCAGAACTTGAATCAAGAGTTGATGAACTCTCTCAAGGTAGACGTGATGTAAACTCTTACATCATATTAAACAAAAAAAGTTTTACAAAACAACAAGTCAATGGACTTGATATTTTACTCAATATTCCTATATCTTTACAAATCCGCATTGAGAAGATGCTAGACATGATGAAACAAGATCTTGATGCTAAAGAGATTATGGTTGCTGTTATGGAGTCTACAAGTGGCAAAGTTATCGCTTTAGCCAGTTCAAACCGTTATACCCCAAAAGCAATTAGAAAAAGCGACTACCCCTCTTTAAACGCAGGGATGATTGAGTATAGTTTTGAGCCAGGAAGTGTTATCAAGACTATCACTTTTGCTCTTTTACTCGATAAAGATAGAATCAACCCTTATGACTTAGTTAATGGACATAATGGTCGCTATAAGATAGGACGAAAAACCATCACAGATGAACATCAGTTTGACTGGTTATCAGCTGAAAATGTTATAGTCCACTCTTCTAACATTGGTATGGCACAACTTGCACAAAAACTTAGCGGTGTAGAGTTTCATGAGGGACTCAAAGCATTTGGTTTTACAAAATACTCCACTCCAGATTTGATTTATGAAAAAGTAGGCTCCATCCCAAACCCAAGACGATTAAATAGTGAGATATACAAAGCAACCCTCTCCTATGGTTACGGAATGCGTGCTAATTTAATGCAACTACTACGAGCTTATAGTGTTTTTAACAATAACGGCAAAATAACTACACCCCAAATTATAAACTCCTTTATAGACGAATATGGACAAAAGATACCAATTCCCCAAGAAGAACACTCCCAAGTTATCAAAGCATCAACAGCCCAACGGGTAAAAAAAGTACTCATAAAAACTGTCAATAAAGGGACAGGGATAAAGGCCATTACCAAAGGCTTAGAGATAGGTGGTAAAACTGGAACTGCACATAAGGTTGAAAAGGGTCAATACGTTAAAAAGTACAATACCGCCTTTTTTGGTTTTGCTAATGATGCTACCCACAAATATACTATGGGTGTAGTTGTAATTGAGCCAAAAAAGAGCCAATTTGCAGCCCAAACAGCTGTCCCCGTCTTTAAAAATATGATAGATATATTGGTCAATGAAGCTTATCTATTTCCTTTAAAGCCAAATATTGTCAAGTAATCTCGTATCTCCAACTTTTACCTCTACTAAAATAAGAGTATTCCCTATCTCTACACTATCTATCGTATGAAACTCTCTGTCTAAGACTTCAACATAATAAACCTCTAATGGCTCTAAATATTGACGCATCTGCTGTTTAATCTTCTTAGCATCATAGATATTTTTACTGATAAGTCCCCTCGCTAGATTCAGCGAAGATGAGATTTTTAAGGATTGTTCTCTTTGTATTTTGGAGAGGTAGACATTACGAGAACTCATTGCAAGTCCATCACTCTCTCTCATAGTATCTACTGGGATGATGCTAACATCCATAAAAAGTTGTTTCACCATCAGTTGAATAAGATGGAGTTGTTGTGCATCTTTTTTACCAAAATACGCCCTATCAGGTTTGACTATATTAAAAAGTTTCATCACCACTGTAAGGACACCATTAAAATGGCTCGGTCGAGTATAACCCTCTAGTACAAAACCACGTACATTTGGCGCAAGTACACTCACTTCATCTTCACCATAAATATCTTTAGCATCAGGGTAAAACAAAACATCAACTCCACTCATTTCGCATATCTTTTCATCTCTGAGTGTATCATTTGGATATTTGGATAAATCTTCATTTTTGGCAAACTGAGTAGGGTTCACAAAGATGGAGACTACTATAAATTCATTTTCTTTTTTAGCTTTTTGTATAAGAGATATATGCCCCTCATGTAAAGCTCCCATGGTTGGGACAAAGCCTATGCTTTGTGGCATCTTTTTTAAATAAATTTTTAATTCTTTTGGATTTTTAATAATCTTCATATGCTTACCTAATGTGTTATAATTGCGCAATTATACAATATTGGATTGAATTTATGGATAACTACGAATATACTGAACTTTTAAAAACCCTTAGCACTAAAATGGATAATATTACAGGTGTGGTTCAACCAGATAAACTCCAAACAAAGCTAGATGAAATCGCCCAACTTGAAAACTCACAAGAATTTTGGGATGATGTAAAACGAGCAGCAATAGTTCAAAAAGAAAAAACACAATGTGAAAGAAAATTAGAAAAATATGCTCTTGCAAAAGAAGCCATAGATGATGCTAAAGAACTCTACGCTATGGCAAAAGAGGAAAAAGATGAAGAATCCATAGAAGCTCTGTATGCAGATGCATCAAACCTTGAAGGACTTATCCAAAAAATGGAGCTTGAAGTTCTTCTAAGCGGTGAAACAGATACAAATAATGCCATCCTTTCTATCCATCCTGGTGCAGGTGGCACAGAATCGCAAGACTGGGCACAAATGCTCCTTCGTATGTATAAACGTTGGGCTGAGAGACGTGGGTTTAGTGTAGAGGTACTTGACTACCAGGTTGGTGATGAAGCGGGGATAAAAGATGCTTCCATCCTTATAAAGGGGGAGAATGCTTATGGTTACTTAAAAGTTGAAAATGGCATTCATAGACTTGTTCGCATAAGCCCCTTTGATTCAAATGCTAAAAGACACACTTCATTTAGCTCTGTTATGGTCTCCCCTGAGATAGATGATGATATCAACATCGTTATAGAGGACAAAGATATCCGTATAGATACCTACAGGGCCTCTGGTGCTGGTGGGCAGCATGTCAACAAAACAGAATCAGCCATCCGTTTGACCCACATAGAAACGGGAGTAGTTGTCCAATGCCAAAACGATAGAAGCCAACACCGAAACAAAGATACAGCAATGAAGATGCTGAAATCTCGTCTTTATGAGTTAGAATTAGAGGCTCAAAAAGCAAAAGACGCAGGCATAGCAAAAAGTGAAATAGGTTGGGGACATCAAATTAGAAGTTATGTCATGCAGCCTTATCAACAGGTAAAGGATACACGTTCAAATATTCCTCACTCAAATATTAATGCTATACTTGACGGTGATATTGATGAAATGATTGAGGGAGTGTTAATTGCGTCTAACAAAGCTGTATCCTAAAAATCCAGCCCCTAATATCATAGAGATAATGAGTAGATATCTCACCTGCTTCGCTTGAGTATCTTTATATGACTGCATGATTGGAGCATGTGAAGGCTTAGTGGACTTCGTTGCACTAGAGGAAGAACCAGACATTCTAGCTTCCATTCTGGCAACATTACGTGCAGCTTTTTCATTTTCGCTTAAACCCTCTTTTGGTGTTGTCCAAAAAAACATAACAAAGGCTATGACAAACATTAAGCCTCCAAAAGATCTAAATATAATAACTTGATTTTTTTTGAAAAATTCCATATATACCTCACTACATAACTTATTTATAATACAAATTATGTCAAAATCATGATATGAATATACTTAAAGAGTTTACACTAAATGATAAATGCTCCTATCTTGATAACCGTGAACAGATTATGGACTATAAAATAATTGATGAATGTGATGCTTTAACTTGTCAAGAATATATACAAAGAGGTTATAGACGTTTTGGAAAGATGTATTTTCGTCCGGTATGCGAATCTTGCAATGAGTGCCAAAGTATAAAAATAGATGTCGAAAATTTTAAGTTTAGTAAATCTGCTAGACGAATACTAAAAAAAGCAACCTACATCGACTCCTACGTACAACGTCCTTCCTTATCACGTGACCACTTAAGACTCTTTGAAAAGTATCACCTATATATGCAAGATTTAAAAGGCTGGGACTACTCTAAAAGCACCCCTGAAAGTTATTATAACTCTTTTATCAATGGGCATAATGAGTTTGGTTATGAGGTACTTTACTTCGAAGCCGAAAAACTAATAGCAGTTGATTTAATAGATGTGCTTGAAGATGGTATCTCTTCTATCTACTTTTATTATGATCCCGATTATAGAAAATACGCCTTGGGGAAGCTCTCTTTGTACCAACAAATCAAGTATGCTAAAGAGGTTAACAAGAAATGGATTTACTTAGGATACTATGTCCAAGACTGTCCCTCATTATCTTATAAATCAGACTATAAACCCTATATTACTCTTGAAGGTAGACCTAATATAGGAGAAGAATTTACTTGGAAGTAGATTCTAGTTCTTTCTTTTGAACTTTTCTGATGTTTTCTTTTTTCTTCAGTAACTCTTCTTCTAACTCTTTTTGTATAGCCTCTTGCTTTTGTTTATCTTTAGATCGGATTCTACGCATTTTTGCATCTTGAATCTCCTTTTTTGTAGGCCCTCTTGATGTTTTTGTTTTTTTTCGCTTAGGTCCATAAGTTGATACTAATTTTCCTAATATATCTCCATAATTTTCTATCTCATCTTCATGAGTTTTATAGTATTTTTTAATTTCATTCTCATATCTCTTAATGTTTAGTAAACCAGAATCTACGCTATTTACAAAAAGTGTATTGTCTTCATTTTTAATTGCATATTTAAAATTACTTTTTACATTTTGTACATATAAGTCATTTAATTTAGATAATTTACGAAGTATTTTTAGGTATTTACCCTTATCAAGGCTTTTATCGCCCTCTTCAATGGAAAACCCCATCACTTTTGCTGCTTTTACATCTTTTATATATCTAATAATGTCATCTTTATACACTTGATATTCTTTTAAATTTTGTAACTGTGCTATAGCATCTGCATTATTATATATGTTGTCACCTAAGGCTGAGTATACAACTGGATTTAAACTTTTTGCTGCACTATTTTGAACAAACAGATAGCTAATTAAAAGGAGGATTGATAGTAGTTTATGCATTATATCTCATATTTTTTTGAGATTATAACTAAAAAATATTTAAATTCTACCTCACCTGAGGTAGAATAAGAAAAAGTTTATATTAACCGTTTCTTTTTTTCTGAATCTCTTCAGATACGTTTCTTGGAACTTCAGCATAGTGATCAAATTCCATAGAATATGTAGCACGACCTTGTGTTGAAGAACGAAGGTCAGTTGAATAACCAAACATTTCAGCTAATGGTACATGTGCATCAACGATTTTGTTTCCACTTCTGTCACCCATAGAGTTTACTTGACCACGACGACGATTAAGATCACCAATCACATCACCCATATTTTCTTCTGGAACTTCAACTTCAACTTTCATCATTGGCTCTAAGATAGAAGGATTAGCTTTACGACAACCCTCTTTAAACGCCATTGATGCAGCAAGTTTAAATGCCATCTCATTTGAATCCACATCATGGTAACTTCCATCATAAAGAGTAATTTCAATATCTTCCATAGGGTAACCAGCAAGAACACCAGCGCCCATAGTCTCTTTACAACCTTTTTCAACTGCAGGGATATACTCTTTAGGAATAGCCCCACCTTTAATCTCATTATTGAAAACAAATCCACTGTCAGGCTCACCTGGTTTGATTTTAATGTAAACATGACCAAATTGACCACGACCACCTGATTGTTTAGCATACTTGTACTCTTGATCAACCGCATCTTTAATAGACTCACGATAAGATACTTGAGGTGCACCAACTTCTGCTTCAACAGTAAACTCACGCTTCATTCTATCTACAAGGATTTCTAAGTGCAATTCACCCATTCCAGAAATAATAGTTTGTCCAGTTTCTTCATCAGTATGTACACGGAAAGATGGATCTTCCGCAGCAAGTTTTGCAAGTGCAAGACCCATTTTTTCTTGGTCAGCTTTTGTTTTAGGTTCAACAGCAACAGAGATAACTGGCTCTGGGAAGTCCATACGTTCTAGTACAACTTTTTCAGCTGGATCACATAGAGTATCACCAGTAGTAGTTGACTTAAGACCAACAACTGCACCGATTTCACCAGCATAGATAGTTTTAACTTCTTCACGCTTAATAGCGTGCATCTTCACGATACGGCCGATACGCTCTTTTTTATCTTTTGTAGTATTGTGAACATATGAACCTGAGTCTAATGAACCACGATATACACGGATGAAAGTAAGAACACCAACAAATGGGTCAGTCATGATTTTAAATGCAAGCGCAGCAAATGCACCATCATCAGTAGAATCAACTGCAACTTCAACCTCTTCATCATCCATCAAAGTACCTTTGATAGCCTCTGATTCAACTGGACTTGGAAGGTAATCAACAACAGCGTCAAGTAAAGTTTGAACACCTTTGTTTTTAAATGCAGTACCTGGAGTCATTGGAACAACAGCCATGCCTAAAGTTGCAGACTTGATAGCTGCTTTAATTTCTTCTTGAGAAATCTCTTCACCCTCTAAGAATTTTTCAGCAAACTCTTCATTTCCATCAACTTCAGAAAGTGTTTCAAGCATTTTTTCTCTATACTCATCTGAAATTTCTTTTAGTGAATCACGAATATCTTGTTCATGATAAGCAGAACCCATTTCAGCGTCAGTATCCCAAACAATCTCTTTCATTTTTACTAAATCAACTACACCTTCGAACTCAGCTTCAGCACCGATAGGTAGTTGAAAAGGCATAGGGTTACCTTTAAGACGGTCACGAATCTGACGCTCAACTTCATAAAAGTCTGCACCAGTTCTGTCCATTTTGTTAACAAAAACAATAGATGGAACCTTATAACGGTTTCTTTGTCTCCAAACAGTTTCAGACTGAGGCTGAACTCCACCAACTGCACAGAAAACTGAAACAGCACCATCAAGTACACGCATAGAACGCTCAACTTCAATAGTAAAATCAACGTGACCCGGAGTATCTATGATATTTATCTGTTTACCAGCCCACTCACAAGTTGTAGCTGCAGAAGTAATAGTAATACCACGCTCTTGTTCTTGTTCCATCCAGTCCATAGTAGCAGCACCATCATGAACCTCACCAATTTTGTGTTCAACACCAGTATAGAAAAGGATTCTTTCTGTTGTTGTAGTTTTTCCTGCATCAATGTGAGCAGCAATACCGATGTTTCTTACATCATTTAATTTGTGACTTCTTGCCATATTATAGTACCTTCATTTTGTTTTGAGAGATAACCTCTTTTATAAATTTTTTATACTTATAAAAGAGGTCTTAAAAAAGTGAAACTAAGCCGAAGCTTAGTATAACTTAGAAATATTACGTATAGATTACCAACGGTAATGAGCGAAAGCTTTATTTGCTTCTGCCATTCTATAAGTATCTTCTTTTTTCTTGAATGCTGAACCTTTATCAGTTGCAGCTTCACTAAACTCATTAGCTAATCTTTCAGCCATAGTTCTTTCATTTCTTTTTCTCGCAGCGTCAATTAACCATCTAATTGCAAGTGATTGTTGACGTACAGGGCGTACTTCTACTGGAACTTGATAAGTAGCACCACCAACACGGCGACTTTTAACTTCGATAATTGGCTTGATGTTCTCAATAGCTTCATTAAATGTATCTATACCTGTTTTCTCGCCTCTTGAAGAGATGATATCCATAGCACTATAGATAATTTTTTCTGCAGTTGATTTTTTACCATCAAGCATTACTTTGTTTATAAATTTCGTCAGTATTTTGCTTCCATAAACTGGATCTGGCATAACTGGACGAACGGGAGCTTTTCTTCTTCTCATTGTTTTTCCTTCAATATATAAAATATATTATATTTACTCAAAGATTTTATAAATCTCTGTCATCGCTTCTCGATTTAAAATCGATACTCAATGTTTTACTAAAAAAATAATCTTAGATTATTTTTTTGGACGTTTTGTTCCATATTTAGATCTTGCAACGGTTCTATCACTAACACCAGCAGTATCTAATGCACCACGAACGATATGATACTTAACACCTGGTAAATCTTTTACACGACCACCACGAACTAGAACTATCGAGTGTTCTTGAAGGTTATGACCCTCACCACCGATATAAGAAATAACTTCAAAACCTGAAGTTAAACGAACTTTAGCAACTTTTCTTAAAGCTGAGTTTGGTTTTTTTGGTGTAGTTGTGTAAACACGAGTACAAACACCACGACGTTGAGGACAAGATAATAAAGCAGCCGATTTAGACTTTTTTATTACGCGCTTACGCTCATTACGTATCAATTGATTAATTGTAGGCATACAATTCCTTTACTTAAATTTTTCCAGTAGAATAGTAACTCCCACAAAATTGCGAGAGTTATAAACGCGCAATAATAGCGAAATTCTATTTAAGATAAGCTTTAGGAATTGTTTTGTAGAAGTCTCTTTGTCATCTCTTTCATTATTTGAACACTTATTTTTGGATATTTTTCAATAAGAGTATTAAAGGAATCCTCACTAAAGACTAATACGCTCAAGTTTGTAAGGGCATTAATAGTAGCAGTTCTTTTTGTTTTTGCAACTATTGCTATCTCTCCAAAAAAATCACCACTGCTTAATTCATTTATTTTCAAAGAATTTTTCACCACTTCAACATCCCCTGAAGTAATAATATACAAATTTTCTGCTCTTTCACCCTGTACAAGAACACTATCATTTTTTTTATAAGTTTCCATCTTTGATTTTAAGGCTACACTGTAAAGTTCTTTAAATTCTAAAGATTTAAATAATGGCACTATTTTTAAAAATGCCATCTTTTCATATACGTTAATGGTCTCATTTGATGTCGTCACATTAGTTGCTAATTGCACTAAGTCTTCGTTAGCAGATGAAAGGAATCTTGCAACATCTATCTGAGTTGTTTCATAATTTTTAATCGCTACTAAACTTGCTATATTAATAGGTTCATTTTCAAAATTCAAAAGTTCTAAAACTAACTCTAAGTTCCTATCTTGCACAGATTCTACGGGATAATACAGTGCATTATGTACCTCTTGAAGTGCATTTGTAAGGGTTGGTGACATAAATTGATATACTTTAGTATTTAAAGATATTATATCATTTTTTTCATATGAAAAGACTTCTTTACAGACTTTAAATTCTGTTTCATGGTTTATATAGATGTTTTCTAAAAGATTGAACAGTGTTTTTGAATATTTGTTAAACTCCTCTTCGATCACACTTTGTAAGAATGCAATTTCAACTGTAAAATCATCAAAAATTTGATTGTGAATTTTTGATAAATAATCCATCTTTTTGATAATTTCTAAAATGTTTACATTAAGTTTATCATTAGATTCTGTAATTATTTGCATAATTATCTCATGTTCACGTTCAGAAATATTAAACTCTTCTTGGATAGATTTTAAAAAATTAGGGTTTAATTCATAGTCTTTTACAAGAGCTACTTCGAGCATTTCATGGTAACTTTGGAGGTGATATTTCTTAGCATCATTCTCACTCGAGACTAAATTTTTAAACATACTTATCATAAACTCTCCTTCTGCTTTGCTGAATTATATCACACTAAGTAAAAAAAACACTATCACGGAGATAAGTGCGCTTAAGAGTGCGTATGGTAGTTGTGTTTTCACATGCTCCACCACTTCACATTCAGCTGCAAGAGAAGATATTATAGTAGTATCAGATATAGGGGAGGCATGATCACCAAATATGGCACCAGAGATAACTGCTCCTATAACAAGAGGCAACTCTGAACCCATAGCAACGGACATAGGTACAGCTATTGGTATCATGATGCTAAAAGTTCCCCATGAAGTTCCAGTAGAAAAAGCCATGAGCGCACTTAAAAAAAATATAATAGGTGCTAAAAAATAGATACTAATATTCCCAGAGGCAAAAACAGCTAAATACTCACCCGTTTTGAGTTCACCAGTCACCTCCCCTATCCCAAATGCAGCGAGCATTACAAATGCTACAGGGATAAGATGCACCATTCCAGCATATGAAGTTTTCATAAATGACTTAAAATCCATCACCTTCATACTCATATAGTACATAAACATAAAAATAATTGTGCTTAGCATCGTATAAAATACAGCACTAGAGCCACTCCCCTTAAGTATATTTCCATCTCCAGTAATATATAAAAATACAAAAACTAAAACTATCATCAAAACTAAAGGAAGTATCATGAAATATTTTGAAGCTTTGTTATTATGAGCATAGCTAAGTTTAAGTTCGTGATATTTGGCACTTTTCATCACATCAAAGTCTATATCAAACCAAATACTTAAAAAAACAATGATGAGAGTAGTAATTGCATATATATTATAAACTAAAGAGTTAAGTAAAATGTCAAGTGCATTCCCACTTATAAACCCCGTTGTAATTTGGGTAGTTATAAGACCTAAAAGAAGTGCACCATATCCATTGAGCACTATTAGGGAACCAATAGGTGCTGATGTAGAATCACATACAAACGCTAGCTTCGCTTGAGAAATATTATACTGTTTGCAAAACGACTTGCCAACAGCACCAGCTGCAAGTGCAGTTATAGAGGTCTCAACAAAAATAACTACACCGATTGCATAGCTAAGAAGCAATGCTGTTCGTTTTGACTTTACGATATTTTTTTTATTCTCAATCCAATCAACAAAACCAGCTATACCACCAGATGCATCAATAAGAGCCATAATGGAACCAACAAGGACTATGAACGCCAATGTTTTCAGTATCCAACCCTGCGATAATAAAGATACAAATAAGTCCATAAGTCCATACAAGGAATCTGATACAGAAAAATCATTTAAAATGAATACGCCAACTACTATCCCACTGAAGAGGGAGACAAGCACATTCCTAGTAAGTAGAGCTAAAATAATAGCTAAAAGAGAGGGTACTAAAGAGAGGGCTGAAGGTTCTATGCTAAAACTCTATTTCTAAGAGGGCAAGACCATTTCTTCCAAATTTTTCACGATATAACTCACACTCTTTTTGTTTTTTCTCGCTAAAGCCAAGTTTTTTGTAAAATAACATCGTTTCAAGAGAACCAATCTCTACAATCGTTTGTGCAATCGTATAACCTTTGAGCCTAGCTGTAAGTAAGGACTTAGTCATAAGAGCCTTAAGAATACCTACATCAATAAAACCATCTACTTCTTCCATGAAATCAAGTATCAATGTACGATTATTTTGTTCAAAATCACACTGATGCAAAATTTCTTGGTACTCATCTAATTTTGAATCACTTCCTATCTCTACTAAAGCATCTAAAAAAGATTGTTTTGTCGATATCCGTGGTTCATAACTACATAAAGTTCCAACACATTTCGCATCAATTTCTGCAATCAAAAAGTTACTAAAATGGCAATAATTTTTTATTGTAGATGTAGTAAGTTGCTTAATTTTATCCAATAGTTCATCATCAGAATTTGTATCAAACACTAAATCAAACATACTGACTTTTTTCTCAGCTCGAGAGCTTTGTAAAATCATTTGTGCTAAAAAGTCCGCATCATCCTGTGTTGCTTTTCTGATTTTTATACTCATAATATTTTCTCTTTAAAATTAATCTCTTTCATATTTTAGTAATAGTAACATATCTTATGCTAAATACATTCTTAATTATAATAAATTTACAAATCTTTTTGTACGCCTCTAACCAAATTATTTTAGTTGTAAGTGATGATTTTAATGCAAAAAAGGCTAAATTACGATGTTTTGAAGCTAAAAAACAAGTTTTTAAAACTACTGATGTTAATTTAGGTAAAAATGGACTAGCTTGGGGAATTTCACATTTAGAGATAAAACATGACCTAAATGAACCTCAAAAAGTTGAGGGAGATAAAAAAGCACCTATAGGGATTTTCAAATTAAGTAAAGTATTTGGATATGCTAAAAGCAACACTACAAATATGCCCTACATGCAAGCTACACAAAATCTTATCTGCGTTGATGATGCTAAGCATAAAAACTACAACCAGATTATACAAATGCCAAACATACAACCTAAAAGTTTTGAGTATATGAAACGACAAGATAAACAATATGAACTAGGTATAGTAGTGCAACATAATAGTATTGGGAAAAAAAACGCGGGCTCTTGTATATTTATCCATGTTCAAAAACATAAAGATGCTCCAACTGCTGGTTGCACCTCAATGAAATATGAAGATTTACAAAGGGTAGTAGAGTGGTTAGATAAAGATAAAAATCCGATACTTATACAAGTACCAAAACAGTACTTAGATGAAGTTAAGAGTTTATATCCAGAGTTACCTCTGGACTAATCCTCTTTTCTTGTCATAAAATCTTTTGCTTGTATACCTAAAAGTCCAAGACCAGTTTTAAGAGAAAGTGCTACTACTAAAAGAAGTTTTAAAAGCTTAGCCTCATCATCACGACCGATGATACGGACATCATAATAAAACTTATGCAGTGAAGCAGCAAGTGACTGTAAATAATCTGGTAATTTTTGAACTTGACGAGAGTTAAAGGCATCCTCTACAACTTCAGGTAAAAGGAGTGCGTCAAACATTAAATTATCTGCATCTTCATCAAAACCTTTAAGAGAAGCTGACATAATCTCCTCTTTGCTTAAAGAACTCTTCGAAATAATAGTTTGAATCCTAGCGTGTGCATACTGAATATAAAAAATTGGGTTAGAACTATCTTGCTTTTTTAATTGCTCTATATCAAATTCTAAAGGTGTATCACTTTTTTTAGACGCAAAGATAAATCTCAGTGCATCTGCACCTATCTCATCAACTATATCACTCATGAGTATGACATTACCTGCGCGCTTAGACATCTTGTAAGGCTCACCATCTTTAAGTAGACTTACCATCTGAGCCAAGAGTGTTTCAAGCTTCTTAGCATCATAACCAAGATACTCAACAGCTGCTTCAACACGAGGGATATAACCATGATGATCAGCACCCCAGATGTTGATATAGTGATCATAACCCCGCTCAAACTTTTGGTTATGATAGACTATATCACCAGCTAAGTAAGTTGGACGCTTATCTTCGCGAACTACAACTCTATCGTTGTCATCACCCTTAGCCTCTGATGCTAACCAGATTTTTCCATCTTTTTCGTAGATAGCCTTAGCATCATTAGCGTGCATCTTATCCATCACTCTATCCCATTCACTATACAAGGAGGATTCATACACAAAAGTATCAAAAACTATATTAGCATCTGCTAAGTCTTTTTTGATAAGTTCCATTACACCATCTTTCGCCCAAAGTGCTAACTCTTTTTGACGAGATTCATCATTTAAAATCTCTTTACCAAAGTTTTCAATTGCACCTTTTGCTAAGCTATCAAGGTAATCACCACGATAATAAGACTCTGGATACTCTACCTCTTCACCTAAAATATTTTCTTGTGCATAAAGTTGAATAGAGAGGCCAAGTAGATCTATTTGATTACCAGCATCATTTACATAATACTCAGCAGTAATATCATAACCCAAGTGCTGTGCTAAACGATAAAGAGTGTTTCCATATACTGCACCACGTGAATGACCTATGTGAAGAGGGCCTGTAGGGTTTGCGCTTACATATTCTAAAAGAATTTTTGTATTATTTTCTTGAGTAGCAAACAGTGCGGGGTTATCTAACGCCCAAGTGCCATACTCATTTAAAAAGTTTTCACTTAATCTAAAATTCAAGTAGCCCTTAACAGCTTCAACTACTGAAAATTCTTCATGTCCATCAAAAGATGATGCTAATTCATCAGCTATAAGCATAGGTGATTTTCTTAACTCTTTGGCAAGTGAAAAAGCGATTGGGGTTGCAAAATGACCAAATGAACGGTCCCGAGGTTTTTCTAAAACTACTTCACGGCCTAGAATGCCCTGAAGAAGTGTTTGTACTCTTTGTTTCAAGGCTAAGCTTGTGTAGTTGTTTTTGGAGCTTCAGTTGCAGCTACTTCATCAGCTGATTCAACTTTTTTTGGTGCATCTGATGCTACTTCTTCTGCATCTACTTCTTTCATTTCTGCTTTGAAGTTTTTGATCCCTTTTCCAAGACCTTTTGCTAAGTCAGGTATCTTTTTTGCACCAAATAATAGTACGATAATTCCAAAAATTATCAGTAGTTCTGTTCCACTAGGCATTCCCATAGTATATTTCCTTATTAAAAATTAAAATTGCGTGAGTATAGCTTTTTTTTGCTGTAAATTCTCTTATCGAAAAGAAAAACACTCTCTTTAGTCTATATCTTCCCATTTTCTTGTAAATTCATTAATCTCATTACCAGGAATTTTCAATCTTGCAGCTTTTGCGATAGTTCTTAGCACATTAGCAGCTTCTTCTAAATCATCATTGATAATAAGGTAATCGTATTCCGAAATTCTTTGTATCTCTTTTTTTGCCATCTTAATACGTCTATCTATCACTTCTTGAGCATCTGTTTGTCGATGTTCAAGTCTCTTTTTTAATTCTGAAAGTGTTGGAGGAGAAATAAAAACACTCGTCGTAATATCTCCAAGTCTATTTGTCACAACAGTATTTCCTTGAACATCTATGTCAAAAACAACTAGCTTTCCAGCTTTTAAGGCTCTTTTTACAGGTTTCATCGATGTACCATAGTAATTACCATGCACATAGGCATACTCTAAGAACATCTCCTCTTCTATATCCTGCTTAAACTCTTCTTCACTAACAAAGTAATAGTGAATACCATGTGATTCCCCTTCACGAATAGGTCTAGTAGTGGTTGAAATAGAGAAGTAACATTCTCCAATATCAGGGATGATTTCATTCAACAAGGTGCTTTTACCTGCACCACTTGGTCCGGAGAGTACTAGAATTGCTCCTGAATCACAATTCACTACTTATCACCAAATTCAAAATTAATATTTACTTTCATACCCTTCATTGAAGCTGCTACGTCTTCATTTGAAAGTGCTTTTAAAAGTTTTTTGAGTGCTTCTATTCCATTATTATCGGCCGTTATCTGTGTATCTTGTATTGTTTCTTCTAAGCTATCTTCAGGCTGTTCTTCATTTACTTCTGAATCTACCACTTCATTCACTTCTTCGCCAAGCGCTAGTTTTAATTCATTTGTAGTTAGCTCACCAAACTCATCTAAATTGACTTCACTCTCTAAGTCTTCTTGAGTGAGCTCTTCTTCAGCTGATTCTATCAGTTCTTCTAAGTTTTGTGCTTCTATGTTTAGCTCTTGGGGTTCTTCTTGGAAGCTTTCAACTGCATCATTTACTTCATCATCGGCAGAATTTTCTGAAT
The DNA here is from genome assembly GCA_026988245.1 of Sulfurimonas sp. Classification (GTDB taxonomy): domain Bacteria; phylum Campylobacterota; class Campylobacteria; order Campylobacterales; family Sulfurimonadaceae; genus Sulfurimonas. The sequence goes on along the minus strand of JALSLR010000044.1, from coordinate 38,127 downwards.
TAGCTTCTGTATCCTCTCCATGGGAATCTGCTAAAAATAATTCATCATCTAGTTCTAGGTCATCAGGTTCTTCTACCTCTAAGTTTTCAGCTTCAAGACCCATTTCAGACTCCGATTCTAAACTTAAGTCTTCTAGTTCCCCTATCTCTTCTAACTCTACATCTAAGTTCAAATCATCTTCAGAATCGATATCTAATGCTTCAACAGCTGCATCCAAGTTTTTATCTTCTAGAGTATCAGGTTCACTTGAAATTTCTTCAGTTAATTCCTCTAAATTTTCAAGTTCCGTATCAGGTTCTTCGCTTATATCTAAAGCTTCAACAGCAGTATCTAAACTTATATCTTCTAAATCGTCAAATTCTGAATCTAAGCTTTCAGCTTCCTCATTTACTTCTTCTAGTAAGTCTTGAACTTCTTGAACTTCTTCTTCGTCTAAAACAGGAGCTAATTCTTCAACAGGAGCTAATTCTTCACCTAAGTCTAAAGAATCTAAATCAAGTTCTTCATCAAATCCTGATTCTACCTCTGGCACTTCACTTAAATCATTTAAGTCCATGTCTTCTAACTCTATATCCTCTAAAGCTATGTCATCCTCGGCTAATGCTTCATTATCTAAAGAAAAATCTTCTAAGTCATCCTCAGAAAGTTCTTCAGGCTTCTCCTCTTCTTCTATTCCTAGATCTTCGAGCTCAGAGTCTAACTCTAAGTTGAAATCTTCTAATTCATCGGTTTGGTTCGCTTCTTCAAAGCTTTCAACTTCTTCACTTGCTAAGCTATCGGCTAATTGTTCTACATTCACTTCTGCTTCTCGACCTAATGAAGAAAACATCTCTACTAAATCTGTAGGCAAAAAAGGTTTTTTTAGTATCTTCGTAAATTCTTCTATTTCATCAGCATCTTTTGAACAAATATATAAGGATTTATCAAATTGTACCTTTGATTTTAAATCATCCATTACTTCTGCTGAATAAAGAGTGTCATCTATCACTAATAAGTCATATCTATCAAGACTAATATCATCAATATTTTCAACACTTTCTAACGAGTCTGAAGTTTTTTGAGCACTCAAGGTTACTAATTTGTTTACAACTGGGTTATCATTTATTAGAAGAATTTTCACAAGTTTATCCTTTGTATTATTGTATCAAAAAAATATTAAAAAAACATCCTTAAATAGTTAAAAGCTTCTAACATTTCATTTTTAAGGATTAACATACTTGCACTGAAGGTTGCAATTAGAACTACAAAAGAGACCATAATTTTGATTGGAAAACCAATTACAAGTAGATTAAACTGAGGCATAGTTTTCATCAACATTCCAAAAATCACATCAGATAGCCATGTTAAGGCTATGATAGGAAAAGCTATCATAAAGCCAACTAAAAACATTTTACCTGTTGCATAGATAATATAACTAAATAATTCTTCTTCCATAATAAAGCCACCAAGAGGTATATGTGAAAGAGAATCACTCACAAATAAAAGTACCCAATGATGCATATCAATGGATAGTAATACCATTAAACCCATCAAAGATAAAAATTGTGATACTATCGGCATACTTACACCAGACTGAGGATCAATAGCGCTTGCCATAGAGAAGCCCATCATAAAAGAGATGATTCCCCCTGCAAAAGTGATAACATTAAAAGATATTTGAAGTATTATCCCTATAGCTAAACCAAATAACATCTCACTTAATATAGCTAGGACAATAGTTGGAAAAGAGATAGTTATTGCTAACTCTGGCATGGATGAGTAAAATACTATTGTAAAAAAAAATGCCATTGATGCCTTTATAGTCATTGGTATACTTTGATGAGAGAAGATAGGCGTTGCTAAAAACATTGCAGCAAAACGAAAAAATAAAAGTATAAAACCGACTACATAAGACTGTGAAAAAACATCAAGCCAAGACATAGCTTATTTTATAACCTTTAGCTCAGTATTTTCTAAACGGTAAACTTTGTCACAACTTGAGGCAAACTCTTCATTGTGAGTGACAAGAATCATTCCTGCATTATGTTCTTTCACATAGTCAAATAGTATCTCTTTGACTTCATTACTTGTAATATTGTCTAAATTTCCTGTTGGCTCATCTACAAAAAGTATTTGAGGTTTTTTCGTTAATACTCTTGCTATAGAGACACGCTGTTGTTGTCCACCAGAGAGTTCCGTTACTTTTTGCTCTTTTGTCTCTTCTATGCCTAAACGACTTAAAAGCTTCTCATCAATTGTTTGTTCAGCTAACATAGCAGCAACCTCTAGATTTTCTATAACACTAAAGCCACGAAAAAGATAGTGTTGTTGAAAAACAAGCCCTAAAGAATCTCTTTTAATCTCCGACAACCTTTTTGCTGTCATACTAGAGACATCTTCACCAAATAAAAAAACTCTACCTTCATCAGGAGATAGTAATGTAGATAATATATGTAAGAGTGTAGATTTTCCGCTACCGCTTAAACCTATGATGGCTAAACTCTCACCACTATTTAATTCTAATGATACATCATTAAAAAGTTTATTGTCAAAAGTGTGAGATAAGTTTGTTGCTTTGAGTAAATTCATTATTTATTATAACAAATTAGTTATTAAATATCTTGTTGCAACCAGCCCGAGAACGACGATCAAGCTTAAAAGCATAGATTTTTTCTACCATTTTTTTCAATAGGTACGCGAGATAGCCTTTGATATTTATACCAAAAAGCGAAGCAACTGCATAACCACGCCCTAAGGCTATAAGTATTCCACGAGATTTTATGCGATGTTTCAAAAGTTTTTTATTATAAATACTATTATTTATATTTTTTGCGCATAAGATACCCATCTGCTCAGCTACGTCTGCTGTAGGGGCAAGAGGTTTTTGTTTATGATAAATTGTTGTACAATCTCCTATAGCATAAACATTATCATACTGTGTTGATTGCAGATACTCATTGACCTCGATATACCCTAATTTAGTTTTATATATATCTAAATCAAATACAAGTCCATTTGGTTCTATCCCACCAGCAAATATCATATAATCCATCTGTATCACTTCACCATTACTTAGTGTAACTTCATCTTCTTTGACTTCAACTACTTTTTGATTTGTTTTAGTTATCACGCCTAAAGAGTCAAGACGATGTTGAGATTGCCTCACTAATTTAGGATGGACACCTTGAAGAATTTTAGCTCCTGAATTTATTAAAACGATATTGAGTTTTCTACATATAAAGTTATTTTCTTCATAAAAAGCTTTTGCAAAAGATGCCATCTGTGCTGCTATCTCAACACCACTCAGTCCTCCACCTGCTACAACTATAGTAAGCGGTTGGCAATAACGCCCTCCCTCATCAAGTTTTTTGAATAAACTCATCTCAAATTTTTGCTTAAAATACATAGCACGGTGCAGAGCCTTTACTCCATAGCCATGCTCTGTTAAACCTATCACATTTGAATAAAATTTAGTCCTAGCCCCAACTGCTAGAACCAAATAATCATAAGAATATCTTTGTTGCTCAGTAATAACTTTTTTATTGATAAAATCAATAGTAGTAACTTCCTCTTTAAAAAAAGTTGCATTACCACAAAAGCCTGTACAAAAGGTACATAGGTCTATAGTAACATCAGCGAAATCTCCCTCATTTGCTATCAAGTCATAGACATCTGTTTGCATATAATGGTAAGGATTTTTATCAAATAGTTTTATCTCATTAGTGGATTCTTGTGCTAATTCCTCTACAGCCTGTAATCCAGCGTATCCACCACCAATAATGATAATAGTATTTTTCACTTTTGACATACTTCACCTTAGAATTATTCTAAAGTATTATATCTAGTATTTAAAAAAAAGTGATTTAGATTGCTAAAATTTCACTTACGTAAGAGGGTTTTCTCATGCCAACTGCTATAAAGTCTATATCATGAGATGATTTTAAAAAATCTATTGCACATATTTGCAGTGCTTCTTTACAGTCACTCAAAATTTCTTTTAGCGCTATATGTGTGTTTTTTGAGCATTCATACTTTACCATTTGTTGATACTCAGTTAAAAATAATTCTATAAAATTCAGCATTGTTTCTCTATTTTTTTCATCTATTACTTTAAGAGTATTTTTCATATGAGGGAGGGCCTGCGCATAAAGAAAGTTCTCATAATCCCCTATCCAACCAAACTTATGCTTAGAGATATCGAGTTGTTCAAAGAGGTTAAACAAAGGACGTAGCATCTCAGTATCTGTCACATCTAACATCTCATTAAGATGATGGTAATACTCATTCGATTCAGAATAATCTGCTAATCTATACATTAAATCATTATGCAAAGCATTAAGCGGTCTGTTTGCTATCACTTTTAAGCCATTTTCTTTTGCCCATTCAGCGCATTGTAAACCTGTACGTTCAAGTATATTGATAGGCAGTTCTATAGTAGTAAAAGAGTGCGTATCATTTTTTATCTCTTGGGATGCGCTATCTGCTAAAGTTATCAAATCTTCATAAGGGATAAACTGCTCAGACATATGTTCTTGAGAGAAATTTTCGGCACTTATTCCGTATGAAGATATTTTTAGGTCTTGAACTAAGGATTCCAAGTCTAAAAAGGCATCATAGATTACACGGTTTATTTCATCTAATTTATCATCAACATTTGTCTCATTTTTGATTAAATCTATCACTAAAGATTCTATATTTTCTATTAAAAAACAATCCAATTTTTTAACTTGTAAATCTTTTATAGCATCTTCATATTGTTCAAATATAGGTTTCCCCATAATATTAAATTTAGTCACTATTTCAATATTATCTCTAATATCATCATCAAACTCTCTAAAAGCTAAAGCAATTGCACGATGTGCTTCACCATTAAGGTATGAACATGATGTATCAATCATAGTTATGCCTGAACGTATAGCCTCTTTTAAAGCCTGAATGTGTTGTGGATTATGTACGGAAATTCTTTGTGTACCAAATGCTATGTTAGCCATAATTTGTCTCGCTTTATGAAAATATGGGGAAATGTGATTACCACTAAATAAGTGTAAGTTGTTGAGCACGGTTTACTGTGCGTGGGCTTCCCGCCGAGGGGAACTCAGCGTTAGCGTAGAGAAGGGGACTAGTTCCCTTTTCGTTATACTAATTCAATGAAGGCCATAGTCGTAGCATCGCCACGACGAATTCTTGTTCTAGTGATTCTAGTATACCCACCAGCACGTTCAACGTACTTCGGAGCAATATCATTCAATAGAGTTTTAGTTGCTTCTTTACTTTGAAGCGCCGCGAATACTGTTCTATGAGCGTTAGAGTCATTCTTACCAGCAATAGTGATAAGTTTTTCTACGTATGAACGTAACTCTTTTGCTTTAATAGCAGTAGTTTCAATTTTACCATGTTCAATTAACGAAATACTAAGGTTTTTAAGTAACGCAGCTCTATGTGAACTTGTACGACCTAGTTTACGATATCCATGACGATGTCTCATGTTTCTTCCTTATTTTGCTTCTATTTGTTTTTTAAGAGCAGTAACTACGTCATCAGCTAAATCAGCCCCAACTTCGTATCCAAACTCTAAAACCTTTTCAACTATCTCATCATAAGATTTTTTACCAAGGTTTTTAACGTTTTTAAGATCATTGACACTCATAAGTGCAATTTCACCAATTAAAGTGATGCTAGAACGATCAAGACAGTTAAAACTTCTAGCACTTAGACCTAGTGAGTCTATATGTGCAGTAAGCTTTTTCAAATCTGGTGATTCTTCAACTCTTTCTATTGTAGTTGGAGCTTTTACACTTATTTCACTATTAAATACTGCAAGTTGTGCATACATAACTTCTAAAGAGTTTCTAAATGCATCAACTGGTGTAATCTGACCATCAGTTCTAATGTTTAATACTACTCTTTCAAAGTTAGGATTATCTTCAACAAGTACATTTTCTATCTTGTACGTAGCACTACGAACAGGAGTAAAATATGCATCAAGTGCGATATAACCATCTTCTAACTCATCATGCGTATCTTCACTAGGAACATACCCAATACCTTGAGCTATTTTAATAGTGAAGTTAAGTGTTGAATCTTCATTTAATGTTGCTAAATAAGCATCTGGAGTTACAACTTCAACTTCATCATTAGACAAATCACCACCCTTAACTTCACAAGGACCTGCGAAAGAGTAATTTATCTCAACTTCTTCGGCTTCACCATTTAACTTAAAGCGAATCTCTTTAAGATTTAAAATGAAGTCAGAAATATCTTCGAGCATACCACGAACTGAGTCAAACTCATGTTTCGCACCCTCGATTTTAATAGCGATTGGAGCGTACCCAACAGAACTGCTTAATAAAAAACGGCGAAGAGGATGCGCTAAAGATATTGCATATCCAGTTTCAAATGGATATGCCATTATGTTAGCCTCATTCTCGCTAATTTGCTCTACTTCAAACTGTTGCGGAGCAAGTGGTGTAGTCTTAATTTTTTTCATACATACGCCTTTTTATTTTTTATTTCGAGTAAAGTTCAACGATTAAACGCTCTTCAACAGGGATAACTACTTCGTCACGTTCCGGTAAACGAGTAAAGATTCCAAAAACTTTATCAGCATCGATGTCTACCCATGGAGCTAAACCAGTTTGGCTTACTAATTCCATTGCGCGTACAATTTGCGGATTTGTTTTTGATTTTTCTTTTACTTCAATTTTTTGACCAGGCTTAACACGGTATGAAGGGATATCAAGTTTTTTACCATCAACTAAAAAGTGACCATGCGTTACAAGTTGACGAGCAAATCTACGAGTAGATGCGAATCCCATTCTATAAACTACATTGTCAAGTCTTTGCTCGATAAGTGTAATAAGGTTTGTACCAGTATTACCTTCACGACGTTTTGCTTCAACAAAGAGTGCACGGAATTGTTTCTCAGAAACACCATACATGAATTTTGCTTTTTGTTTCTCGTTTAATTGTAAACCGTACTCAGAAACTTTCTTACGTCTTTGACCATGTTGACCAGGACCGTAAGGTCTTTTTTCTAATGCAGATTTTCCTGCTAAACGACGCTCACCTTTAAGGTTAAGGCTTACTCCAAATCTTCTTTCGATTTTCTCTACTGGACCTCTATATCTTGCCATCAGTAATCTCCTTAAACTCTACGGCGCTTAGGCGCACGACAACCATTGTGTGGTAAAGGTGTAACATCTTTCATAAATGTAACACGAATCCCTTCAATAGCACCAACAGCTTTCACTGCAGTTTCTCGACCTGAACCAGGACCTTGAACTTTAATACCAAGTTCTTTTATACCATGTACTTGCGCTTTTTCAACAGCAGCTTCAACAGCAGCTTGTGCAGCAAATGGAGTTGATTTTTTAGAACCTTTAAATCCTAAAGAACCAGCAGAACTCCAAGCAATCATGTTACCCATCTCATCTGTAATAGTTACAAGTGTATTGTTAAATGATGCAGCTATGTGGCAAATACCACGTGCAATATTTTTCTTTACTACTTTTTTTCTAACAGCTTTTCTTTTTGCCATAATCTAATCCCTTACGCTGCGCCGACAGTTTTACGTTTACCCTTACGAGTACGCGCATTTGTCTTAGTTTTTTGACCACGACACGGTAGCCCTCTACGGTGACGTAAACCACGGTATGAACCAACGTCCATAAGTGCTTTAATATCCATTGCAACTTTTTTACGTAAATCACCTTCAACCATATGGTTGGCACGGATTTCCGCAGTTATAGCTGCCACTTCTTCTTGAGTTAACTCAAAAACTCTTTTATTATAGTCAATGCCAGTCGCGTCTAAAATGAGACGAGATGCATGTAAACCAACTCCATAGATATACGTTAAACCGTACTCTACACGTTTTTTCTTAGGTAAATCAACACCAGATATACGAGCCATGGTTATCCTTGTCTCTGTTTATGTTTTTTAACTTTGCAGATTACTCTTACAACGCCTTTTCTCTTAACGATTTTACAATCGTCACACATCTTCTTAACTGAAGCTCTTACTTTCATAGAAAGTCCTTGTGTATAATCTTCTTTAGCTGTTTTGAGGTAGGTAGAAACTACCTACCAATACTTTTATCTAGACATAAATGCATAGGTAAAAACACTCCATTTCTTGACCAAAACTCTAAAGTGAACGCGTATTGTATCTAAATTAATGTAAATTTAATATTAAGAGATTGCATGACATCTACGTGACAAATATTCTTAGCATCATCTAACACAAAAAACTATAAAATTTTACCATTAATTTAGGAGCAAATATATGGTTGAGAAGATTTTAAAACGAGATGGAAAAGAAAAAGAGTTTTTATCTTACAAGATAGAAGACGCCATCAAAAAAGCTTTTAAAAGCGAAAACACACTTTATGATAGCACTATATTCTTCAATGTCCTTGATGCACTTAAGTCAAAAAGAGCAATAGCGGTTGAAGATATACAAGACCTCATCGAAAAAGAGCTTTATAAGGCACGTTACTTTGAAGTGATGCGTTCTTTTATGATTTACCGTCATACACATAAGATGCAACGTGATGATATTTTAGATACTGATACTACTTTCATAAATTCAACTCAAACTATAGAAGAATATATAAACGGAACTGACTGGAGAATCAAGGCTAACTCAAATACTGGTTACTCTAATGCAGGACTTATCAACAACACAGCTGGAAAAGTTGTAGCAAACTACTGGCTAGATAAAATCTACTCTAAAGAAGAGGGTTACGCCCACCGCAATGGGGATTATCATATACATGATTTAGATTGTTTAACTGGGTATTGTGCTGGTTGGAGTTTAAGAGTATTGCTTGATGAGGGTTTTAATGGAGTTCGGGGGAGAGTTGAGTCTGATGCACCGAGGCACTTCCGTGAAGCACTTGGACAGATGGCAAATTTTCTTGGTATTTTACAAAGTGAATGGGCTGGAGCACAAGCCTTTTCTTCATTTGATACTTACTTAGCACCCTATGTATTTAAAGACAAACTAGAGTATAAAGATGTTAAAAAAGCTATAAGAAGCTTTATATATAACCTCAATGTTCCTGCTCGTTGGGGACAATCCCCTTTTACAAATGTAACCATAGACTGGAGTGTGCCAGATGACTTAAAAGATCAAATTCCTACTTCTAAAGCTGCGCATCTTTTTCGTGATATTCTAGACAGTTCGCTTGAAGAAGAAGCATCTAAAAGAGGTTCTATTAGTTTAATATCTATGACTTATAAACATTTCCAAAAAGAGATGAACCTCATCAACAAAGCGTACTACGAAGTGATGACTGAGGGTGACAAAACGGGACAACCTTTTACTTTTCCCATTCCTACTGTAAACATAACAGAAGATTTTGACTGGTATGGAGAAAATACTGACTTGCTTTTTGAGAACACTGCAAAAATTGGCTCATCTTATTTTCAAAACTTTATAGGAAGCCAGTATAAGCGTGATGCTAAGGGTAAGCTTGTAGAGAATGAAGACGCTTATAAACCAGGTCATGTAAGAAGTATGTGTTGTAGGTTACAACTAGACTTACGTGAGTTACTTAAGCGTGGCGGTGGTCTTTTTGGAAGTGCTGAGATGACTGGGAGCATAGGTGTAGTAACTATAAACATGGCGAGACTTGGATTTTTGTATAAGGGCGATTATGACTCATTAGTGGCAAGACTTGATGAACTAATGCAGTACTCTAAGTCTACCTTAGAGAAGAAAAGAGTCTTCATTCAAGATATGTATGACCGAGGACTTTTCCCATATACAGCAAGATATTTACATAACTTTAATAACCATTTTTCTACTATTGGCATAAACGGAATTAATGAGATGGTAAGAAACTTTACTAGTGATGCCTATGATGTTAGTGATGAAAGAGGCATAGAATTCGCAGTAAAACTACTAAATCATATGAGGGAGAGAATGGTGGAGTTTCAAGAAGAAACTGGAAACCTTTACAACCTAGAAGCAACACCAGCTGAGGGTACTACATATAGATTTGCTAAGGAGGATAAAAAACGATATAAAAACAGCATCATTCAAGCGGGGATGGGTGAGAACATCTACTACACAAACTCATCTCAAATCCCTGTTGGGCATACTGATGACCCATTTGAAGCACTTGACCTACAAGATGAACTACAGTGTAAATACACAGGTGGCACTGTACTTCATCTGTATATGCAAGAAAAAGTCAGTTCAACTGAGGCATGTAGAAAGTTAGTTAAAAACGTCATATCAAACTATAGACTTCCATACATCACGGTGACACCTCTATTTTCTGTATGTCCTAAACACGGATATATTTCAGGGGAACATGAGTTCTGTCCTAAGTGTGATGAGGAAATATTATTACAAGAAAATAGTGCATAAATAGCTTCCAAATCATCTTACCCTTGTGGTACAAGTTTGGAATAACAAAAATCGTCATTCCGTGCTTGACACGGAATCTACATTATAAAAGGAGAACAAAATGAGCAAAGAAGAGATATTAAATAATAACACGGCTAAAAGACAAAAATGTATAGTGTACACTAGAGTTATGGGTTACCATAGACCAGTTGAGAGTTTTAACATAGGAAAAACAGGTGAACATAAACAGCGAAAACAGTTCACTCAATAGCAAGGTTGTTTATGACCTTACTAAGTTCACACATTTAGACTACCCAAATCAACTAGCCTGCATAGTATGGCTAAGTGGGTGTAATATGCGTTGTTCATACTGCTACAATGCTGATATAGTTTATGCAAGAAATGGTTCATTAAGTTTTAATGACGTATTAGATTTTTTAAAAACAAGGATAGGTAAACTCAATGCTGTAGTTCTCTCTGGAGGAGAAGCTACAACTCATAAGCTTTTAGAGTTTTGCCAAGAGATAAAAAAGCTTGGATTTAAGATAAAACTAGATACTAATGGCACTAACCCACAACAAGTAAAAGAGTTATATGATGCTAAGCTTTTAGATTTTTTAGCACTTGACTATAAAGCACCTAAAAGCAAGTATCTTAGCATCACGAAATCAATCAAGTATGATGAATTTTCACAAACCCTAAACTTTCTCTTAGCATCACGATTAGAGTTTGAAGTACGCACAACACTTCATGCAGACTTACTTAACGAGGACGATATAAATAATATAATCATTGATTTAGTCAAAAGAGGATATAAGAAAAACTACTATATTCAAGAGTTTATGGATACAAGAACCAATATTGGTGATATGAGTAAAGCTAGTAAAAAATTTGATAACGCAAAACTTTTTAGTGATTTAAATATAATATTTAGATAAGTCAATTATATATTTATTATTTTTAGCTAGTATATCTCTAAATAAATGGAGTTTGCTATGTCAGAAGAAATACTTAACAAACGTGAACGTTACAAAGCTCGCTTAAAGCCAATTGATTACTATAAAGAGTTTGAGAGTTTAGACTTTGAGAGCTTAGGAGAAGGGGATAGATTTTACCTTCAAGATTTTGGAATCTTTACTACAGACTTCCTTGAAGATGAGTTTACTATCCGCATCCGCATCCCTGGTGGACGTATCACTACAGAAAACTTCCAAAAAGTTGCAGAGATTGTCAAAGAGTATGACTTAACCATCGTCCTTACCGCTCGCGGTGGTATTCAACTTCATGATATATATGTAGATGACATACGTGAGATATGGGATAAAATAAATGCGACTACACTGACAACATGGCAAAGCTTTGGTGACAATATACGCAACATTGTGACAGATGCTTATGATGGAGTTATAAACGAAAGCGAGATAGAGTGCTATCCCATCATACAACAGATGCAAGAGTTCATCTTAGAAAACCCTCGTTATGTAGGTATGCTCCCTCGACGTGTATCAATAGGAATCTCTGGTAACTCAGTCAATGTAAGTTCATTTTTTGCAAATGACATCTATTTTGCCTTAGCAAAAAAAGACACGACTTTTGGGTTTAACGTTTATATGGGCGGAAAAAACACAGAAGTGGCACAAGATGCAAATATCTTCTTAGAAAAAGAGGAAGTATTTGAGTTTTTCAAGGCATTCACAGAAGCGTTTTATCTTCATGGTTCAAGGTTTTCTCGTTCAAAAACACGCCTCTTTTACCTCATAGAAGATATCGGTATGGATGGATTAAAAGAACATATCAAAAAAGAGTATAAAAAAGATTTTGTAAGTGCAGGACAATTAGAACTTCATAAAGGTGAATTTCAAGAATTTCGTGAACTTAAAGATGGGAAATTTGCCTTTGTGTACCAAACAAACTTCTCAAAACTTGATGCCGATGAGATGAGTATGTTAGCATCTTTTGCTACTAAAGAAAATGCTGAGATACGTTTTGGAATCGATCAAAACATCTATATACTAGGACTTAACACTAAAGAGGTTCCTTTTAGCTCCCCATCTCAAAGTTCTACTGTAGTAGCCTGTGCTGGTAATCTTTGTCCCTTTGCTGTTTGGAGTATCAAAGAAGATACTAAATATCTCCCTCTTGATCTTATTCAAAAACATTCCATCTTTGTTGGTTTTTCTGGTTGCGTTAAAGGTTGTGGTCGTCATCGTCATACTGACATCGGCCTTATCGGCTTAAAAACAAATCATTTTGGAGATACTGATGCAGGAAGCCGTGTCTTTATAGGTGCTGAACATTCCTATGGTCAAAGTATCGGTCGCGAACTTTTTTCAATGGTACCATTTGTCCATCTCAAAGAGGTAGTTACACTCATCATAAATCTCTATGAATTAAGCGCTTATAGCGATTTTGAAGAGTATGCTAGAGAGTCCCTCAATAATTATTCTCAAGACTTTGTATCTCTGTGGCACCTAGCAAACTTAGAAGCTAAACGAAGCATACTACTCCCGCCATGTAAAGAACCTCTCAGCATCACAGAAGAAAAAAATCTTCTAATGGGTACATTTCCAAGTTTTCAAATAGGCGAAGATTTTAAACAGACTGTGAGCATCAAGTCTAAGGAGCTATGGACGATAGAGGGTGCTGATCCTATGTATAAACCTAAAATTGCTAGGCCTAACTTCCGTTAAGTCTATACCCTATCCCTTTAAGAGTCTGTATAAAACTCTTGGAGGTTTTTTCACGAAAGCGCTTTATAAAAGTCCTCAAGCGCTCATCACTGACAACTTCATCTTTCCAAAGAGCATCTTTTATGGATTCGTATGTGAGTATAGTATCTGGTGCGTCTAAAAATAGTTCCATGAGCTTTACCTCTTTTTTGCTCAGAGGTATATACTTTTTATCTTTATATAACGAAGCACTGTTTTTGTGAAAACTATAGGTTTCAGGAAGTTGAATAATTTTTTCCCCTAACTTAGGAGCGATGCTAAGGATATACTCTAAAATATCTTCTGGATCATATGGTTTTGTAAAATACTTTGTAACCCCTACATCTATCGCCCCAAATAGTTTCTCTTTTTCGCTAAAAGCACTCAAAATAATAATAGGGATATTTTGACTAACCGCTCTTATCTTTTTTGCCATCTCCAAACCAGTTTCGCGGGGCATCATAATATCTGTAATGATGATATCAGGAGAGATTTTAGTAAAAATATCAAAACCTTCTACGCCATCACTTGCTACTAAAAAACTACGAAAATACTCACCCAAGGCACTCTTTAAAAGTTGTGCAATATTTTCTTCATCCTCTACCAGTAAAACTTTAAATTGTTTGAGCCTTTTATCTTTCATGATAAAGCCAATGGTAGTGTGATGCTAAATGTAGTAGTTCCCTTTTTAGACTTTACCTCTATGAGTCCATCCATTCCTTGTTCACAAATCATTTTAGACATAAAAAGACCAAGTCCAGTCCCACTTTTTTGATGTTTAGTTGTAAAATATGGTTCAAATATACGATCTATATTTTTTTTATCTATTCCTCCTGCATTATCCCGTAGTTCTATATATATGTTTTCTTTATCCTCTGTAGATAAGATATCTATTTGACGAAGCAAAACTCCGTTATGCTCAAAAGCATCTGCAGCGTTATTGAGTATATTAACTATCACTTGAGTTACTTCATTGGCCACTCCAACTACCTTAGCATCACTCAGTTCCAATGATATATCGATCATTGATTTTTTTAAACGTTCTTCTAGGAGTTTCACAGCTTCGTTGATGCTAAGTTCAACTTTAAATGTTTTCACCTCTCTATCTGGCGTAAAGAAGTTTGTAAAATCATCTATAGTACTTGACATAGATTTTATAAGCTCTTTACTTTGAGCATAATACTCATCTATACGATCCAAATCACCAACTGAACGCTTCATATTGTAAAGATTAAGATTTAATTCCGTTAATGGCTGTCTCCATTGATGTGCAATATTTGCTAACATTTGCCCAAGAGAAGCGTGACGAGCTTGCGTTAGCATCGCTTTTTGCTTTATCTTATTTTTTGCTATCTCATCTTGAACTTGTTGTTTATAGAGCATCTCATTGGTCACATCATAACGGATAGCTATGTACTCTTTTATATTTTCGTTTTCATCAAGTATTGGTATTACTGTAGTGTTTACATAAAAAGTTTTACCATCTTTCGTCAGGTTTTTAACTGTATCTTTGTAAATTTTTTTATTTTTTATAGTATCCCATAAGGCTTTAAAACTCTTAGCATCAACATCTGGATGTCGGACTATATTGTGATTTTTGCCTATAAGTTCTTTTTTGCTATAGCCAGAAATTTTACAGAACTCATCATTGACAAAAGTGATAATCCCTTCACGGTCAGTTTTTGAGACAATATTTGTACTCTCTATCGCTTCTTGATACTTATTCATCTGTTCATTTTACCTTATTTAATCCCAAAGAACACTTACTCCGTATTCTTGATTTAAAACTATATGTTTATTATAGTAAATTTTCTTTCCATGTTTTTTACTTAGAAGTTCCACTTCTAGTTCTTCCTCGCTTAAGAGTTCTCGAATCTCTTTATATGAAAGCCATTTTCCATAACGCCCTAGTGTATTTTGCCAAATTCTAAAATCACATGTAGCATCTTCACGAAGTTCAAACATCTCTCCATCTTCTGTAGTCCAGTGAGCATTAGAACAAGCATAGAGTTTTACTTTTTTACCACTCACCTCTTTGTCACGCACCTCTATCTTGCCATCTTCACAGTAGGGACATTTTCCAAGTATCATCTATTACTCCTCTTACAAATAAAAAAGTATATATTAAAAAACTATTTATTGTAAAAAGTATGACAAATTGACATATTTTAATAATTTATTGCTACAATTTCATATGACAGATAAATTTCTCAATGCAATTAAAAATACTACTTTTGACTTGCTACCACATGATGAACAAAATTTTATTCAAAACAAAGCAACTGAGCTTAGATTATCACTACAAGATATAAAACAAACCATTAACATCGCAAGAGATTTGAGGATGTGGGATGAAAAAACACTTATAGAGATTTTTCCAGAGCATGATAACAAAAAAGTTGCCATGGCTAGGCTTAAAAAAACTTATGATGCACTACGCAATAAACCAAACTCTTATGATGATTTTACCCCTAAGAATATACCAAAAGAGCAAAAATATACTTTTAAGACAGAGCATAAAGAGGGTCTTGGTTTAGGCTTATGTCCCGTAGCATCAGAAAAGACACGATGTTGTAACTTGCTTACACTTGATGCTGTTGAATCTTGTGGCTTTGACTGTTCATATTGTTCTATACAATCTTTTTACAACCAAAATACCATCACTTTTGACAGTGCTTTTAAAGATAAACTTTTAAACTTGCAACTTGAGCCAAACAAGACATACCATATTGGGACAGGGCAAGCATCTGATTCTTTAATGTTTGGGAATCGTGAGGGTGTATTAGACGCACTTTTTTCTTTTGCGACACACAATCCAAACGTCATACTAGAGTTCAAAACAAAATCTGATAACATCAAATACTTTTTAGATAACGATGTACCAAAAAATATACTCTGTACTTGGTCGCTTAATACCCAAACCATTATAGATAACGAAGAGCACCTCACAGCATCTCTTCAAAAGAGAATCGTAAGTGCAAGAAAACTTGCAGATAAAGGGATAAAAGTTGGTTTTCATTTTCATCCTATAGTTCAGTATGAGGGTTATTTAGATGAATACCTTAAAGTTTATACATTGTTGCAAGAAACTTTCACATCGCAAGAGGTAGCCTTAGTGAGTTTTGGTACACTTACATTTATAAAACCGGTAATAAAACAGTTACGTGGACGGGAGTTTAAAAGTAAGATAACCCAGATTCCCATGCATGATGCTAGTGGCAAGAGCTCCTACTCTGATGAGATTAAACAAGAGATGTTTAGTCATGCTTATGAAAGTTTTTCATCTTGGCATAAAGGCGATGCTAAGGTATTTTTTTACCTCTGCATGGAGGAGCACTCTATGTGGGCTAAAACTTTTGGCTACCAATATGCAACGAATAATGACTTTGAAAGAGCAATGCTCAGTAGCTATGCTAAAAAACTAAATATGGAGTTTTTAATTTGACCTATTCAAAAGAAGAAGAAGAAAAAGAGAACTATTTTCTCTCACAAGTACACCAGCCTTTTTTTACATTAGGTGTAGTCAATGCAATTATTTTGATGCTTATCTTTGCTTTAACACACAAAGGGGTACTCCATATACATATGGACGAAGAGCTTTTTCATGTCTATTCACTTATATTTATTGTTTTTACGAACATATTTACAGGATTTTTATTTACAACATATCCTCGTTATTGTGGGGAAGAGCCTATTGAAAAGCCCTATTATTTAAAGGTATTTACAATCAACCTCATAGGAAATGTGCTTTTTATCATTGGTTTGTTTATCCACTTTTATCTTATCTTAGCATCTATGCTTTTACTTATCTTTGGACATTATAAGATAGTAACTAAACTACGCACATTATTTGATAAAAGTGATGCTGCAAACCTTGAAGATCCATTTTGGATTCTTCGTGCTTTTAAGTTTGGATTATATGGAAATATTTTGATGGTATTATCTACTGTGTTTCATCCATTGGAACACTTTGCAGTGACTTTCTCTTTTTATATGTTTTTAATCTTTTTAACATTTAGTGTAGGGCAAAGAATGATTCCTTTTTTCTCTCACTCTATGGAAGCAAAAGATGAACGGTTTGTGAGTGCGGTTTTTGTACTTTTTATCATGAAAACTCTTCTTGTAACCTTTCATACTTATGAGTATGTAAAAATAGCAGAGATACTCCTTGATGTCCTACTAGGGGCCTATCTACTCAATGAATTTTTAGCTTGGAAAATGTTAGATAAAAATGCTCATGCTATCATCTGGGTACTGCATCTTGGTCTTTTTTGGTTACCTCTTGCTTTTTTTATAGATGCTCTCTCTCTTTTTGCTGAACTAATGTTCGATACAGACTTTGTATATCTTGGGATGCATCTCTTAGCTATCGGTTTTTTAACAACTATTCTTATAGGTTTTGGAACACGTGTAACCTACGGACACTCAGGGCAACCACCCCAAGCAAATGGCTTTGTTAAGAGCTTATTTATCTTTGTACAAGTAGTCGTTTTAATTCGATTTTTATATAGTTTGAATATAGGCTTATCTTGGGATAAAAACTTTCTTTTTGATATATCTTTTAGTGCTTGGCTTTTACTATTTATACTCTGGAGTGCAAAATTTCTTCCAATTCTCGTAAGAGGAAAAAAATAGCTACCTAGGGGGCAGAACTCTTTTAAAATATTTTCTACAATTACACTGTAATTAAAAAATATAAAAGCCATAAAGGCTTAAAAGGAGTTTATTATGTTAGTAACTAGATACAATCCAAACTACAAAATGAGAGAATTTAAAAGAGGTTTTGACCTTCTTAATTCAATGTTTAATGATTTTGATAATGAGACAAGCAGCTCATCCCAAGAGGATTTTTCACCTACTATAAACACAAGAGAGGGTGAGTTTGCCTACCATATAGAGCTAGATTTACCAGGTGTAAAAAAAGAAGACATCTCCATACAAGTAGAAGATGGGACCCTCACAGTTTCTGGAGAAAGAAAAATCAAAGAGGAGATTAAAGAGGAAAACTATTACAAAGTTGAAAGTAGTTTTGGTTCTTTTTCACGCTCTTTTTCCCTTCCAGAAGAAGCAGATATAGAGAACATCCATGCTGAGAATGAAGATGGTGTCTTAGAAGTAGTCGTACCTAAACTAGAGAGTGCAAAAGTTGATAAAGTAAAAAAAATAAATATCAAATAAGGAGGAAGTTATGAACATCGTTAAAAGTACAAAAGATATTGGTTCAAAAATAGAAAAAAGTGTTGAAGTTGTAGCAAATAAAGTTGCAGATACTTTTGATAACCTAGCTTCTCATCTCCCTTTTTCAAACCTAGCAAAAAAAGAAGATAGTAGCTTTCATCTTGAGGTTGATCTTCCTGGTGTTAAAAAAGAGGATGTTGATATCAAAGTTGAAGATGGCATCTTAATAGTTAGCGCGTTAAGAAAATATAAAAATGAAATAACACGTGAGAACTACTACGTATGCGAAAGTGCTTTTGGGAAATTTGAGCGCAGATATGTCCTTCCAGAAAGCGTGGATACAGATAAAGTCAGCGCCTCTTTAGATGATGGAAGGCTCACTATAGAGTTACAAAAAACAAAAAAAGCAAAACCAAAATCTATATCTATAAAATAATTTAGATATTTTTAAAAACTTTGTGTACTATATGGAATGAAAAATGAAAAACAAGTTCAATTAAATTCTCAACAACTAGTACTCAAAGAACTTAGCACTCTTCCCCATTTAGTAAAAAATCAAAAAAAGATTTTTTTAAAAAAAGGGGAGGACCCGCTCAATAGTCTCAATACTAGTCAATATTTTTATTTTATCTTACAAGGTAAAGTTAAAATATTTCAGATTGATTTCAACTCCCAAAGGGAGCTAACTCTTTACTTACTTACTCGTGGTGATATGTTTGATGTAGTCTCACTTCTTGATGGTTCTTCAAGAGACTATCTGTCTGAAGTATTAGAAGATGTTGAACTCATTGAAGTACCACTATCTGACATACAAAACATGATACTTGATGACAATGCGTTTCGAGTCTATTTTTATACCTACTTAGCTTCACAGTTAAAGTCAATGGAGGAGTTGGCTATAAATATCTCATTTTATGATGTCTATCAACGTGTACTACAGCTTTTTACAAAATTTACCTATATGAAAGACAATAAAGCTACTCTCAAAGTGATAGATAATCTTAAACATGAAGATTTAGCTTCAATGGTTGGAAGTGTAAGAAAAGTGGTTAACAGAAGTTTGCAAAAACTAAAAAAAGATGGAATAATCGACCTCTCAAGAAAAAAAATCAATATAGTTAATTTTCAAAAAATTCTTGAGAAACTCGATATATAGAAAGGAGTTTACTTATATCTATAAGTAATACGACCCTTATCGAGTGAATATGGAGTTAGTTCTAGTTTAACTTTATCTCCTGGTAGTATTTTGATGTAGTGCATACGCATTTTTCCAGCAATATGACATAATATAACGTGTCCATTTTCTAACTCAACACGAAATGTTGCATTTGGTAATGCTTCAACAATCTTGCCGTCAACTTCTATAACGTCAGCTTTAGCCATTTATAAGTCCTTTTATAGTGTAAATTCCTTTGAAAGAATCTTTAGAATTTACTCTGTTTTTCTCTACGCCAGAGATAATATTTCAGCTTTACCATTGACAATTGCAACAGTATGCTCATAGTGTGAACCGCGTAATCCATCGGCACTAACAACATCCCACTGATTTTCTAAAATAAGCTTAGCGCTATCTTTTTGACAAATCATAGGCTCTAAACAAAAAATCATACCGTTTTTTATCTTTGGGCCTTGTTTGGGATTTTTACCTTCTAAATAATTAGGAATCTCTGGTTCTTCATGTGGTTTTTTACCAATACCATGACCACAAAAGTCATATAAAGGAACAAATCCACGACCTCGAATAGAGTTTTCTAAAACTTGAGATAATTCTTTGAATCTCATTCCTACCTTGATACTTTCTATCGCTTCATATAAGGTTTCTTTTGCACAAGCAATAAGTTTCTCATCTTCAGAAGAAATTTTACCTACACCTACAGTGATAGCTGCATCACCAAACCAACCATCTAACTCAGTACCAATATCATAACCAATCACATCACCTTCTTGGAGTTTATAATCAGTTGGAATACCATGAATGATAGTTTGGTTTAGGGAGCAGCAAACTGCTGAGGGGAAACCATAGAGACCTTTAAAAGAGGGTTTAGCCCCATGACTTCGAACATAATCCTCTGCCATAGCATCTAACTCTTTTAAAGAGATTCCGACTTTAGTATTTTGAGCAAGAAGCTCTAAGGCACCACCAACAATCTTGTTAGCAGCTCTTAGTTTCTCAATTTCTTGAGGTTTTCTAAGTGCAATAGACATTAATTATAAACCAACAGCACTTAGTGTCTCATATTTACTCATGTAAACTTGAGCCTCAATTTTTCTCATAGTATCAAGTGCAACTTGAACAACAATTAAAACGGCTGTTCCACCAAAGAAGAAGGGTACACCCATCCCCTTAATAATCATAAAAGGTAATGTAGCAACAAGACCAAGGTAAAAAGCACCCGTTATAGTTAAATTACTAGCAGTTGTATTTAAAAAGTCTTTTGTAGCAACACCTGTACGAATACCAGGAATAAAGCCACCCTGTCTTTTTAAATTGTCTGCAATATCTTTTGCATTAAATGTAATACTTGCATAAAAGAATGCAAAGAAAATCACAAACATAAATGTCAAAAAGTTAAAAAAGTAACTGTTTGGATTTAATACATCTGCTATTGCCTGCATAGTAGGATTTGTACTACTTGATAAAACAGTCATAGGAAACATAAGTATCGCACTAGCAAAGATAACTGGAATAACACCAGCTAAATTTACTTTAATAGGGATATAGTTCATAACTCTTTTGTTTTGGTTTTGCATCATTGTCTTTTTAGCATAGGTAATAGGCACACGGCGCTCACCAAGTTCAACGTAGATAATAACACCAACAGTTCCTAAAATAAGAGCAAGAATTGCTAAAATAGTAAGGAAACTCATCGCTCCTGTATTAACCATTGTTATACTCTGACCAATAGCTGAGGGAATTGCAGAAACAATACCAGCGAAGATGATTAAAGATATACCATTTCCAATACCACTTTGAGTAATTTGTTCACCAATCCACATAAGTAACATAGTACCAGCAAGCATTGAAATGGCTGCCAGCATAATGAATGTATTTTGATCAGCTAATATCGCAGAATTTCCAGTTGGGCCTGTTAAACTTTGAAGTCCAACACTTACACCAACTGCTTGGATAAGAGTAATTACAATAGTCGCATAACGAATAATTTGCATATACTTCACCATACCGTCACGCTCTTTTTTCATTTGACCAAGTGGTGCAAAAGTTGCAGCGAGAAGTTCCATAATAATAGAAGCAGTAATATAAGGCATGATACCAAGGGAAATGATAGATAGTCTCTCAACAGCGTTTCCACTGAACATATTAAATAGTCCAAGTGCGTCAGCTTGATGTGAATCAAAGAATGATGCTATGACAGCAGTATCAACACCAGGTACTGGCACGTATGCCAGTAAACGATATATAAATAAAAACCCTACTGTAATAAGTATCTTATTAACAAGAGATTTATTCACGACTATTTACCTGTAGTTGTAACGTTGTCGTCTTTAATTTTAGAAGCTAAGTCTTTAGCAGACGCACCAACTAATTTAACCTTAGTTACGGAATTAGCAATTTTATGCACACCACGGATAGTTTCCATAGTAATCTCGCTTAATTGGGCAACTGCAGTAATTCTCTCAACGTTAATAACGTAAGGTTTAATATTACGAGAAAAGAAACCAATTTTTGGCATAATTTTCGCTAACGAAAGTTGTCCACCAATAAAGTTTCTTTTTCTCTTGTAACCTGAACGAGATTTCTGACCTTTTTGACCACGAGCTGCAGTCTTACCAGTTCCAGAACCTTGTCCACGACCAACTCTTTTACGGTTGCTTGTTGAACCCTCAGCTGGTGATAAATTTTCTATACCCATCATATTATCCTTTTAAACGACCTAGTGCTTCGACAGTTGCGCGCACTAGAGTATTTGGATTGTTTGAGCCAATTGATTTTGTAAGTATATCTTGAAAACCTGCAAGCTCAAGAACAGGACGAGCTGCTCCACCTGCGATAACACCTGTACCTTCAGATGCTGGTTTTAAAAGAATTGTACTTGCATTAAATTTATGCTCAATATCATGTGCAATAGTTGTACCTTTAATACTTACAGTTGTAAGATTTTTAAACGCTTCATCTACTGCTTTTTTAATAGCATCAGGAACCTCTTTTGCTTTTCCTGTACCATAACCAATAGTACCTTTTTTATCGCCTACAACAACAAGTGCAGTAAAACGGAATCTACGTCCACCTTTTACAACTTTTGTTACACGGCCAATATTTACGATTGCTTCTTCGAAGTCATCTCTATTAATTTCCATCATGCTCTCCTAGAACTTAATTTCGTTCGCACGAAGTGCGTCACCAAATGCAGCTACAACACCGTGGTATTGGTAACCATTACGATCAAATACAACTTCAGAAATTTTAGCTTTTTTAAGTGTAGCAGCGAATGCTTCACCTAGTGCAGCTGCACCTTCTTTGTTTGCTTTATGTCCAGTTATTTTAGAATGTAAAGAAGCTAATGTTGTTGCAGTAACATCATCAACAGCTTGTACACTTAAATAACGGTTTGAACGAAACACAGACACACGAGGAAGTGTAGCACTACCACTGATTTTCGCACGGATACGACGCTTACGCTTTAGGCGAGTTGCGACTTTAGTTTTTAATACTTTTGCATTCATCTTTTATCCTTACTATTTAGCAGCAGTTTTACCGGCTTTACGCACGATATGCTCATCCATGTATTTCACACCTTTACCTTTGTAAGGCTCTGGTGGACGGAAACTTCTTACTTCTGCAGCTACTTGACCAAGCTTTTGCTTGTCATGTGACTTTAAAGTAATAACATTTTTCTCTACACTCGCTTCGACGCCATCCGGCAAATCGTAGTTAATATCATGAGAGAAACCAAGTTGAAGATTAAGAACATTACCTTTAACAGCAGCTCTATAACCAACACCGTTAATCTCTAATTGCTTAGTGTATCCAGTTGTTAAACCAGTTACTATATTTTGTGCTAATGCACGGTACGTTCCCCAAAAAGCTCTATGCTCTTTCGCTTCACTTTTAAGAGCGAAAGTTAAAACACTACCTTCAACAGAAAACTCAACGTTACCTTTAGTATCTAAATCAACAGTGTTTTTTCCAGCAACGAAAGTTATTACATCACCTTTTGTGCTAACTTTAACATCAGCTCCAAAATCTATAGGTTTTTTACCAATTCTTGACATAATCTCCCCCTACCAAATCGTACACATAACTTCGCCACCAATGCCAAGCTCATAAGCTTTATCATTAGGGAGTACGCCGTGTGAAGTAGAAACTATAATAGTTCCATAACCATTTTTGAAACGTTTAATATCTTCTTTACCTTTGTAGACACGTCTACCAGGTTTAGAAACTCTCTTCATCTCATTGATAACAACTACACCGTTGTCATCATATTTTAATGCAACTTTGATAGTTTTTTTAACGCCATCTTCAACAACGTTAGCACTTTCTAAGTAACCTTTATCAACCAAAATATTTACCATAGCTTCAACACTCTTAGAGTGAACAAGTGTAGCAGCATTTAATTTTCTCATACCAGCATTACGGATTCTTGTTAAAGAATCTGATACTAAATCATTTATCATTTAAATTCCTTGTTTGCAAGTTAATATAGATCCTGAATCAAGTTCAGGATGACTACGTTATTGTCATTCCAAACAAACTCGTCATTCCAAACTTGATTTGGAATCTATTAACTGCTAATTATTAGAAGTTTCATCTTGGTTGGCTGATGCCTACCAAGAAGACTTTCTAACACCTGGGATTAATCCCTCATTTGCCATTTTTCTAAAACAGATACGACAGATTCCGAAGTCACGTAGAACAGAGTGTGGACGACCACAAATCTGACATCTCGTATAACCACGAACTTTGAACTTTGGAGTTCTTGCCGCTTTAGCGATCATTGATTTCTTAGCCATTAGTTACTCCCTTTTGTAAAAGGCATACCTAATTTCTCTAAAAGAGCAAATCCTGCCTTATCACTATCTGCTGATGTTACAACAGTAATATTCATACCATGGATTTGCATAATAGAGTCATAAGAAACTTCTGGGAAGATCAATTGCTCTTGTAAACCAAAGTTATAGTTACCAGATCCATCAAAACCATTACTTGGAACACCACGGAAATCTTTTACACGTGGAAGTGCAATAGATACAAGGCGGTCAAAGAAATTATACATATTTTCACCACGTAAGGTTACACGGATACCAACAGGCATACCTTCACGTACTTTAAATCCTGCAACAGATTTTTTGGCGATTACAGTAGTTGCACGTTGACCTGCAATTGTACTGATAGTATCTTCAATGTTTTTGATAAGCTTATTATCTTTCATAGCAAAACCAGCACCTACAGAGATGATAACTTTTTCAAGTTTTGGTGTCTGCATTGGATTTTTGATATCTAAATCTTTTTGTAATTCAGCTTTTAAAGCTAAATATTTTTCTTTTAAGCGTGCCATTATTATGCCTCCACTTTACGAACATTAGAAATATCTATTGGCATCTCTTTATTGATATGTCCGCCTTTAGTATTCTCTTCAGTTGGCTTAATTGCTTTTTTAGCAATCTTACAACCCTCAACGATAACCTTGTTCTTTTTCACTAGTACTTCAAGTACAGTAGCTTTAGTACCACGGTCATCTCCAGCGATAATTTCTACAGTATCACCTTTTTTGAAATTAAACTTTGCCATTAAACAACCTCCGGAGCAAGAGATACAATTTTCATGAAACCAGCATAACGAACTTCACGACCAACAGGTCCGAAAATACGAGTACCGATTGGCTCTCTCTTGTCATCAAGTATAACAGCCGCATTGTCATCAAAACGAATAAGAGAACCATTTTCACGGTGAATCTCTTTATGCGTTCTAACTACAACAGCTTTTACAACTTTACCTTTTTTAACTTTAGCAGTTGGTGTCGCTTTTTTAACAGAAGCAACGATAACGTCACCTACTGATGCATAACGACGCTTAGAACCGCCAAGTACCTTAATACACATAATCTCTTTAGCACCAGTATTATCAGCAACTGTAAGACGAGTAAAACCTTGAATCATTATTCACCTCCTACTACTGTTTTAAGCCTAAAAGATTTAGTCTTAGAAAGTGGACGACATTCTCTTGCGATAATTTCGTCTCCAACTTTAAGCTCATTTCTCTCATCATGAACAAGATACTTTTTGAACTTTTTTACAACTTTATGGTAACGAGGATGCATTACACGACGTTCAACTACCATACTGATAGTTTTATCGCCTGAAATTTTTACAACTTTACCTTGAATTTCACGTTTATGTGTCATTTCTCACCCCTTACTTAGCTACAGCAGTTATTGCAGTATTGATACGTGCAATATCTTTTTTAGCTACATTAAGTTCGCTAGTATTTTGAAGTTGCATCATCTGTTTTTTAATCTTAAGAGTGAAAAGTTCAGTTTTCTTCTCTTTAAGCATAGCGTTTAATTCAGCTACAGTTTTACCCGATAAATCAGAATAATTCATTGTTCATCTCCGCAGTGATTATTTTTGTTTTGAATGGTAACTTGTGTAATGCAAGAGTAAGCGCTTTACGAGCTAACTCTTCTGGAACACCAGCCATTTCAAAAATTATACGACCAGGTTTAATGTTCATAACATAATGATCGATTGGTCCCTTACCCTTACCCATACGTACTTCAAGAGGACGTTTAGTAATTGGCTTAGCAGGAAATACACGAATCCAGATCTTACCCTGACGATTAATCGCACGAGTAGCTGTAATACGAGCAGCCTCTATTTGACGAGAGTTGATACGACCTGCTTCAACAGCTTTTAAAGCTATATCACCAAATGCTAATGAGTATCCACTACGAGCATAACCACGGTTACGCCCTTTCATCATTTTACGGTATTTTGTTCTTTTTGGCATCAACATTATTCAGCCTTTTCGTTATTTTCGCGTCTTGGAGCACGTTTACGTGGACGCTCTTTTTTATCATCTGCTACTTCAACAGGTACGCCCTTAGTAAGAACTTCCCCTTTGAAGATCCAAACTTTAATACCGATAATTCCGTATTGAGTTTGTGCTTCAGCAAAACCATAATCAATTTTAGCACGAAGAGTATGAAGTGGAACACGTCCTTCTAAATACCATTCAGTACGAGCCATTTCAGCTCCACCAAGACGACCAGCTACTGCAACTTTGATACCTTTAGCACCAGAACGTTGTGCATTTTGCATAACTTTTTTCATAGCACGTCTAAAAGCGATACGACGCTCTAGTTGAGTAGCTACGTTCTCAGCAACAAGTTGCGCAGAAGTGTTTGCTTTTTTCTCTTCTTTAATGTTTACAGATATATTTTTACCGATAAGCTTCTGAAGATTAGTTTTAAGCTTCTCTATGTCCGCACCTTTTTTACCAATAATGATACCAGGGCGAGCTGCAACGATAGTTACACGAAGACGCTTTACTGTTCTTTCTATAATGATGTTTGCAACACCAGCATAGTAAAGTTCTTTCTTTAAAAATGTTCTTATCTTGTAATCTTCACCTAAAGATGCTGCTGCAGTCTTAAAGTTAGGAAACCAACGAGATTCCCAGTTACGATTGATACCAAGACGTAAACCGATAGGATTAATTTTATGACCCATAATTATTTACCCTCTACTTCTACTAAGATATGTGCTGTTGGCTTACGGATTCCCGATGCCATACCACGTGCTCTTGGGCGAAAACGCTTCAGAACTGGACCGTTATCAACACGACAAGATGTTACAACACAGTCACTAGCTTCATTACCACTATTAGCTACTGCTGATGCAAGAACTTTATAGATGATTTTAGCTGCTTTGTTTGGAGTGAATTCTAAAGCTGCAAGAGCCTCTTCAGCATTCATACCTTGAATCTCTCTTGCAACAAGACGAGATTTAATAGGTGATACACGGATAAATTTTAATAATGCTCTAGCCATGACTACCCTTTCTTCTGAACAGAGCCCTTATGGCCCTTGAATGTACGTGTTGGTGCAAACTCACCAAGTTTATATCCAATATGATTCTCTGTAACATATACAGGAACAAATTGACGTCCGTTGTGAACATTAAATGTCAAACCAACCATATCCGGAAGAACCATAGATCTTCTTGACCAAGTCTTAATAGGTTTTTTGTTATTTTCAGCCTTAGCTGCAACAACTTTTTTCATTAAATGGTCATCAATGAATGGACCTTTTTTTACTGAACGAGCCATCTTATCCTACCCTTTTTGCATTTGGTTTACGGCGAGTGATGATTAGTTTATCACTAGCTTTCTTACGACGAGTTTTAGCACCCTTCGTTGGTTTACCCCAAGGAGTAACTGGGTGACGACCTGAATTCGTTTTACCTTCACCACCACCATGCGGGTGATCAATTGGGTTCATTGCTGAACCACGAGTTTGAGGACGAATTCCCATGTGACGAGTACGGCCAGCTTTAGCGATAACGATGTTAGAATATTCTTCATTTCCAACACTACCAACTGTAGCTAGGCATTCACCAAGAACTAAACGCATCTCTGAAGAAGGCATACGTAAAGAAACATACTTACCATCACGACCCATAATCTGAGCAGATGTTCCAGCAGCACGACACATTTGTCCGCCCTTACCAGTCTTTAACTCTATGTTATGAATCAATGTACCAACAGGTATATTCTTTAACTTCATAGTATTACCAGGTTTAACATCAAGTCCAGCTTCTGCTGAAAGAATTGTTGTCCCTACTTCAAGACCTTTTGGTTGAAGAATATATCTTTTTTCACCATCAGCATATGTGATAAGTGCAATACGACAGTTTCTATACGGATCATACTCGATAGCGCTTACTGTACCTGGGATATCAAATTTATTTCTTTTGAAATCGATGATACGATAAAGTTTTTTAGCCCCACCCTCTTTATGACGAGAAGTGATACGACCATTTGAGTTACGACCAGCGTGAACAGGAAGCTTTTTAAGAAGTGAACGAACACTTGCTTTTGCTGTAATGTCAGAACTGTCAACATTTGTATAAAAACGACGAGACGGAGTTATCGGTCTATAAGTTTTAATTGCCATGTTATACCGCCAAACTTTCTATTTGTGCACCCTCAGGTAAAGTTACATAAAACTTTTTGAAGTCATTTTGCTTACCTTGTACACCACGGAAACGTTTTACTTTTCCGGTTTGATTTAGTGAGTTAACATTTTTTGGAACAATTCCAAAGTACTCACGAAAAATTTCCTTAAGACCAGTCTTGTTTACACGAGTAGAAGTTGTAACAACGATTACGTTTCTTTCTTGCATACCTAAAGTCTTCTCTGTATATAGAATAGATTTAATATCTGTAATATCAGCCATTATTTAACCTCTCCAGTTAGTTGTTCCCATACTGCTTTTTCTATCACTATTGAGCGATAATTTGCAGCTAAGTATGCGTTTAACTCATTTGATTCGATAACGTAAGTTTGAGATAAATTCTCAAAAGCTAAAAACGTTGGCTCATCTAATAAAGATTTTACAAAAAGAGTATCTCTTTGATTGAGTAGTTTAAACATTGCATTTGCATCTTTAGTTTTACCTGATGCAACTTCGATGTTATCAACTATAAAAAGAGTACCATTTTGTGCATGCTCATTTAAAGCAAAATTTAAAGCTAATTTCTTTTGCTTTTTATTTACTTTTAAATTGTAGTTACGGTTGTTATGAGGACCAAATGCCTTACCACCACCTACGAAGATAGGAGAACGACGTGAACCAGCACGAGCGCGACCGCCACCTTTTTGAGCCCATGGTTTCTTACCACCACCGCGAACTTCACTTCTACCTTTAGCAGTTGCTGTATTTGCACGTTGTGCAGCTTGAGCAGACTTAACATAAAGGTAAAGGTTATGAGGGTTAATACCTGAGAAAGACTCAGGTAATGCTAACTCAGATGCTTTTTCCATTTTTTCATTTAAAACGATTGCGCTCATTATTTAGCTACCTTTACACGACCTAATGTACCGTTAGCTCCAGATACAGAACCTAATACCGCGATGATATTATTTTCAGCATCGTAAGAAACGATCTCATTTTTAACGCTATTTTGTACATTTCCGTAATGACCTGGCATTTTTTTACCCTTCATTACGCGACCTGGCCATTCTGCATTACCGATTGAACCTGTTCTACGACCAAATCTATGACCGTGAGACGCAGGACCACCACCGAAATTCCAACGTTTCATTGCACCAGCAAAACCGCGACCTTTAGTTGTAAAAGTAGATTTTAAAACTTTAGCTTCTGCTAAAGGAGTCAAATCTAAATCTCCAGCTTCAGTGTTTGCTACTTCTAAAGTAACAAAACGGTTAAACTCAGATGAAAGGCTATATTTCTTTTGCTGACCTTCTATTGTTTTGTTCATTTTTTTACCACTTGAGTAAGAAACAATTGCAGTTGCAATTTTCCCTTCTGTTGCATTAACTTCACATACTTTTTGATCAAGAACTCTTAAGAGAGTAACTGGTTTACTTGGTACTGTGATTGTACGGCTCATACCGATTTTTTCAACTATATATTCCACGACAGTCTCCTTACTTATCCATAGAACGTACTTCTACGTCTACTTCTGGTGCTAAGTCAAGTTTCATTAATGAATCTACAGTTTCTGGCGTAGCAGAAACAATATCAATCATTCTAGCGTGCATACGGATTTCAAACTGCTCACGAGCTTTCTTGTTAACGTGAACTGATTTTAAAACAGTATATTTACGAATCTTAGTTGGTAAAGGTATTGGACCACGGATAACCGCACCTGTACGCTTTACAGCCTCAACGATTGATGCTACTGATCTATCAAGTACACGATGATCATAAGCTTTCAATTTTAAACGAATCTTTTCCATTGTTTTCCTTCTAAAGAACTCGTTAGGTCATGCCTAACTATATTTAGTGAACGCGAATTGTACCCAAACAAGCTGAGATATTCAAGGATATTGGGGTTAAAAAGTAAAATTCTTTTATTTTTATTTCCTTTTAACAAGGAAACTATATCTTTGTTTTAATTTAAAAACAAAGATATGCTATAATGTTTTTAAGATTAAACAGAACTATTAGGTATAAATGAAACACAAGATAACGCAGATTAAAAATTTTCTTATTGGTGGAGGGAGTGCTACTGCTCTCCACTATACTGCTATGACATTATTAATTTACTTTGACACATTACCGCTGCTTGCTACTACAGTTGGAGCACTTTTTGGTGCTATACTTAATTATATAGTACAATACCATTATACATTTGAATCCAATGAATCACACTATCGTGCTGTTTTCACATACACACTGAGCGTTAGTTTTGGATTTATCGCCAATATAGTACTCTTTGCACTCTTTTATGAACAACTCCTATGGAACATCATAATCGCTCAGTTAAGTACTACTGCTATAATTATGGTACTTAATTTTATTATTTACAAATATATTGTTTTTAAACCAAAGGAATCACATTGACACCAGAACTATCTATCATTATACCTCTTTATAACGAAATTGAGGTCTTAGAGATATGCCACAAAAGAGTTACTGATGTACTCAATAAGCTCAACCTTGAATATGAAATCTTATATATAGATGATGGAAGCAAGGATGAGAGTGCTCAATTTATCACTGCCTTAGCAAAAGACGATGCTAGAGTTAAAGCTATCCTGCTTAGTAGAAACTTTGGTAAAGAAGCAGCTTTAAGCGCTGGATTTGACTTCGCCCTAGGTGATGCTGTCATCATCTTGGATGCTGATTTACAAGACCCACCTGAGCTTATCCCTGAGATGCTAAAGGTCTACAAAGAAAAAGATGTAGATACTGTTCTAATGAAAAGAACTATAAGAGATGGGGAGAGTATGGCAAAAAAACAAAGTGCTTATTGGTTTTACAGAATTCTCAATAAACTTAGTGATTTTCACATCCCTGAAGATGTTGGTGACTTCCGTCTTATGAACCGTAAAACAGTCCAAGCCCTTCAAAAACTTCCAGAAAGAAACAGATACACTAAAGGGCTATTTGCTTGGATAGGTATGGATACCTACACCTTAGAGTATCAAAGAGAACCAAGAGTTGCAGGTATTGCAAAGCAAAACTATGCCTCACTCTTTCAGCTTGCATTTGAAGGTATATCCTCTTTTTCTATTCACCCTCTAAGAGTATCAACTATACTAGGTGTTATCTCTGCACTGTTTGGCTTTGTGTTTGGTCTTTACATCGCATTTAAATCATTGCTTTTAGGTGACCCTGTACATGGGTACCCTTCGACGATGGCGATTATAACTTTTTTAGGTGGGGTACAGCTTCTTGGGATAGGAATAGTTGGTGAGTATATAGGAAAAATATATATAGAATCCAAACAAAGACCAATATACCTCGTAAAAAAACTTATCTCTAAAAAAGATAACTCATGAGCAAAAACTTCAAAATACTTTATACTATTTTAGGGTTTATGATACTCGCTAGAATTTTCGGAATGCTAAGTATCCCCCTAACAGATACGACAGAAGCAAGGTATGCACATACTGCCCTTATCATGGCTATGAGTGGAGACTGGATTACACCCTATTATGACCTAGATATCCCTTTTTGGGGTAAACCTCCTTTCTCATTTTGGATGGAGGCATTTTCTATCAATATATTTGGTATCAATGATTTTTCAGCACGATTTCCTGCACTAATATTTACACTCATGAGTATGCGTTTGATTTACATCTATGTCAAAAGATTTCACTCAAAAGAAAGTGCACTTTGGGCTATACTCATCTATTTTAGTTTTTTGCTTACCTATGCACTCTCTGGGGCTATTTTAACAGATCCTTACCTTACTTTTGCAACAACTTTATCTATGATCTCTTTTGTGATGTTGTTACAAAAGCAAGAGTCTTACTGGGGTTATCTTTTTTTTATAGGTCTAGCGATAGGGATACTTGCTAAAGGTCCACTTGCTATTGTTTTAGCTGGTGGTAGTATCTTTTTCTGGATAGTTTTTGACTTTAAAACACGCTTTATGAAGCTTGGAATGCTTCCTTGGTTTAGCGGAATAACTTTGATGCTTATCATCTCCATCCCTTGGTATATCTTAGCCGAGTTAAAAACTCCAGGTTTTTTAGACTACTTTATCATCGGTGAGCACTATAAACGTTTTGTAGATTCTGGTTGGTCTGGAGATTTATATGGTGTAGCCCATAAAAAATTTCACGGAATGATTTGGTTGATGTGGATACTCTCAACTTTACCATGGGTTTTTCTTGTATTTTCATCTATCATAAAACATATCAAAAAAAAGCCAAACCTATTTTCAACACTTAAACAAAACTCTATTATAAGCTACTTTATAATGTGGTCTATCTTTACCATGACTTTTTTTACACTCTCAGGCAATGTACTATGGACATATAATCTTCCAGCACTACCTGCCTTAGCTATACTCATAGCACTACTCCTAGAGAAATCTTCTTTCACAGTAAAACTCTTTTCAAAAAATATTGCATATGGGCTTATACTCTTTATACCTCTATTACTATTCATTGCCAATATCTACATCATTGCAAAGCCTGATGCTATTAATAGTGATAAATTTTTAATACAACACTACCAAAACATCAATACAACTAAGGCAAAAATATACTATATAGCAGAGCGCCCTTTCTCTGCACAATACTATTCTTGGGATGAGGCAATCTTAGTAAGTTCAAATGATACGATGAAGAGAAAATCTTTAAAAATCGACTATACTACGTTTGAAAAACAGCTAAATGCATCACAAGCCAACGCCTATATAGTTGTTGGGAATGGAAATATAGAAAATTTTAAAACTCACTTTAAATATAAGCTCATTGAGAAGTTTCAAAATAAAAATAGGACTCTTTTTCAAGTTCAATAATGTTAAATCTACTAGAAGAGTTTTATAAAACTGATATCATTATAGAGAAGTTTCATTATCGTAAAGTATATCTAAGAGATGAATCTTACCAAATACATGGCATAACTCAAAGTGGAAAAACAAAGCTTGTCAAACACTACTTACTTACCTTAAAAAAAAGCTCCTACCTCTATATAAACTGTGAAGATGTACGTATAGAAATAGATGCTTTTAATAAACTCTTAGCATCATACTGTCTTGAAAACAAAATAAACACCTTAGTTTTAGACAACTTTTCACCTCAATTCAAGTTTGTAAATGTGTCTCAGCTTATACTGATATCTCAAGTAAATTATAATTATGATTTTTTAAAGTCTATCCAGCTGTATCCACTTGATTATGAAGAGTTTTTGGCTTATGAGCATAAGTATGATTCTACTGCCCTTAACCACTTCTTTCAGCTTGGTGGCTTTGCTCATATGCATAAAGTTACCCCAGATGAACGCAATAACTACATACAAAAATCTCTGCGTCTCTCCTTAGCATCACAAGAGTTTGAGATACTCAAATACTGTGCAAAAGTGATGGCGCAAAAAGTCTCTGCATTTTCCATATATGAAAGACTTAAACTTACTATGAAAGTATCTAAAGATAAACTTTATAAAAGTTATGACGCACTTATTCAAAAAAACTACCTCCATACACTCTCAAAAAATCAGCATCCCAAAGCTACAAAAAAACTCTACCTCTGCGATATATCACTCAAACCTGCTCTTAGCATCGGAAAACACTTCGGAAGACTTTTTGAAAATATGATTTTTTTAGAACTTCTCAAGCATGATACACTTTGCTACTATGATGAGGGGATAGAGTTTTACTTACCAAATAACGATGAGATAATTCTTCCTATGCCTTTTGCTGAGGAGCGTGTACTTTTTAAAAAGATTCAAACTATAGAAGAGTTCATCTTTACCTATCAAATTAAAAAAATAACAATCATAACAATGAGTAGAGAGGGAGGAATAAACCATCCCCTCTCAGAAGTTGAGATGATACCCTTTGATATATGGGCATTAGGAGATTGATAGCTTGTTTACACAAAGATGATAAGATAACACATATAAGTCCACATATACACAAGGAGTTACTGATGGCACAAGTTACAATATACATGGATAATCAACTAGAATCAAAGATTAAAGAATTAGCATCATCGACTGGGGTATCTATTAGTAAATTTATCTCAAAAATATTAGAAAAAAAAATCACTAACAGCTGGAGTGATGAAGTAAAAGAACTTAGTGGGCAATGGAATGATTTTAGCTCTTTAGAAGAGATACGAGATACCAAAGCCCAAGATACTCAAAGAGAAGAGTTTTAATGTATCTACTAGATACAAATACAATTATCTA
This sequence comes from Sulfurimonas sp., assembly GCA_026988245.1. Lineage (GTDB taxonomy): Bacteria > Campylobacterota > Campylobacteria > Campylobacterales > Sulfurimonadaceae > Sulfurimonas. The sequence continues at coordinate 3,550 of JALSLR010000044.1, read as the reverse complement.
TTTTTTTAAAGGTATAGGCGATATAAAAAAGACTTTATTTAGTCATTCTCCTAAAGATATATATGTACCATCAATAGTAATATATGAACTTGAAGTTGGTATAGCAAAGTCCAATAATTCTAGAAAAAGAAAAGAACAATTAGACAGTTTACTCTCAGATATAAATATAGTTGATTTTTCACAAAAAGAGGCGAAGAGCAGTGCAAATATTAGAGCATTATTGGAAAAAGCTGGTACACCCATTGGTCCAATAGACACTTTAATAGCAGGATGTGCATTATCCAATAATTTGACTTTAGTGACCAGAAATATAAAAGAGTTTCAAAGAGTTGATGGATTGAAAGTTGAAAATTGGTTTAATGAAAACTAAACTATGTGGGATAGACGAAGCTGGTCGTGGTCCGATTGCAGGAGATTTAGTTGTCGCTGGATGTATTTTTACTAATGATGCTAAGATAGAGGGACTCAATGATTCTAAAAAAATAACTGAAAAAAAACGCTCCATCCTTTACGAGAAAATAGTTCCAAATTCACAGCATTACATAGTAGTTATATCTCCACAAGATGTTGATGCTAAGGGTATCTCACAATGTATGCATGATGCACTCATGGAGATAAAAACAAAACTCAAGGCAGATGAGTATCTCTTTGATGGAAATTGTACTTTTGGAGTGGATGGATTAAACACTATGGTAAAAGCGGACGGGAAAGTTGCAGAGGTAAGTGCCGCATCCATACTTGCAAAAGTTACACACGACAACAACATCATCCGTGATGCTAAGGACTACCCTAAGTATGGCTTTGAGAGACACAAAGGGTATGGAACAAAGCTTCATGTAGAGATGATTAGAAAGTATGGTTATTGCCCCATACATAGAAGAAGTTATAAGCTTAAAGCTTTAGAGTGAGGCTAAAGCCACACCTCCAGGAACTGCATCAAATCGGAGGTACGACTTCAGTCGTACAAAAAGTAAAGATTTAAGCCCCAGCTTGAAGTGCTAATATAGCCATTTTTTGGATATGTTGTAACATATCCTCTTTCTCATCAACTGCTGTTTGTAACTTATGTATAAAAAATTCTTGAGTTCTTAAGTCTGATATACTAAAAACATAAAGTACCCACTCAGTATTTAACTGGATAAGCTCACCGTCTTCTTTTTTTATTTCAAAAAGTTTATATAAGTTTATATCTGAAGTACCTAATAATTTTAAAGTTTGTATGTAAAAGTCTGAGACTTCGTAATTTACAATCTCAGTTAAATTTTCTAAAGGTATAGTTGCATCAACTTCTGCAATACCTTCTTTTCCTATAATGAGCGCATCCCCAACAAGGAGTTGATTGCCTATGTAAAAAGGCGTAGCATCATTGGAAAGAGCATTTGCATCAGTATAGATAGTATGACTTGGAAGAGTGCTTATATCGTCAACTAAGATGGAGTTAAAAAAACTATAGACTGTATTTGGTTGCATGTCTATTTCTATGGCTTTGACCTCTTTTACATTAGGGTTAATAGAATACGCTTTCATTTAAAAATTCTCCAATAATATTATATTTACATAGGTTCCAGCTTCTAAGTTACCATCCTCTTCTCCAGTAACCATTAAAGCAGAACTATTTAGTAAGTTAGTAAGTATCGCACTACTTCCAACTTTTTTACCATGAAAATTTACTTCATATTGACCATCTACTATCTCTATGTTACAAGCCGTAAACTCTGTATTTTTACTACGTTTTTTAAAGTCTTGGGTTAGTTTTGCTTCTACAGTTGTATAGGCTTTAGTGCGTCCTAACATCTTAGACACTAATGGTAGTCCATAAAGAATAGCAGTCACAGTTGACGAGTAAGCAAAACCTGGAAGGGCAAGGACGAAGCTATTATCTTTTTGAGCAACCATGATATGACGACCAGGCTTGATAGCTACACCTTTGAAAATCACCTCAGCACCTAAACGAGGAACTATATCTTTTACAAAGTCATAATCCCCAACACTTACTCCTCCCGTGCTAATGAGTATGTCACAAGAAGCAAGTGCGATGTTAAATGTATCCATGATGCTTTCTTTATCATCACCAACAGTTCCAAGTTGAACAACCTCAGCACCAGCTGACTCAAAAAGAGCAGCAATAGTGTAGTTGTTTGAACTTCGTATTTGTGCAGGGTTATCACTCTCTTCACCTAAGTCAAGAATCTCACTTCCAGTAGAGATGACAGCAACACGAGGACGCAGTGCCACTTCTACCATGACACAGTTGAGTCCTGCCATCACACCTATCTCAGCAAAGCCAATTTTTGTACCTTTTTTTATAAGAACATTTCCTGCCTTATAGCCTTCACCTATTGGACGAATTGACCAGCCTAATTCTACTCGCTCATCTATGGAAATTTTGCCCTCATTTACAGATACATTTTCTATTTGAATGAGAGTATTTGCACCCTCAGGCATCTTAGAACCTGTAAAAGTCTTAATACACTCTCCACTTTGTACTACACGTTTTTCATCTTTACCAGCGGGATTGTCTCCAAGTATAGTGATAAAATCTAAATCTTGATCAGCATATTTAATAGCATATCCATCCATAGATGCAGTTGGGAATTGAGGGTCGTTGTGCTTGGCTACTATGTCTGATGCTAAGACTCTGCCAAGTGATGACGATAAAGGTACTCTTTCTTTTTTTAATCCGTTTACCTTAAGTAAATCGAGCATACTTTGGCTTGTTTCATATGATAATAAATTCATGATAAAATTCCACTTCCTTTAATAGCAGTTGATCGATCAGCTGCATAGATTCGTTCTTGATTTTTTAAGTCATACTTCCAAATGGGTGCACTCGCTTTAAAGTCTTCTACAAACTCATCTATAAACTCCAAAGCTACACGACGCTTTGGAGAAAAAACCGCTGCTATATATGAAGACTCATGAAGCATAACATCACCTTTAGAGTGTGCCATTTTGATGATAGCTCCCTTTTCTTTGGCTTTTACCTGCCAAGCTTTAAACCAAGACTCAAGTATGGGTTCATACACATCAAAACTTAGTCCATCTATACCATCTTCATCACGAATAGTACCTATGAAAGGTATGTAAGCACCATAGTTACTTTTTTCCTCTTGTATATACCACGACTTTAAAATTTCTGGCACATCAAGCCCACCATCATGTAACTCTAGCATCACTTAACCACCACAAACAGGAGGTAAAAGTGAAACTTTGTCGCCATCTTTTAACTCACATTCTAATGATGCTACGAGGGTATCATTTACTGCTACGGCTGAGTTACTTAACCATTCTGTAAGCTCTGCATCATCTTGAAGTATTTTTGCTAATTCGTTTAAGTTTGCTATGTCTAACTCTAATGCGTCTTTTTGTATTGGACCTAAAAATTCTACTCTAACCATAAAATAAATTCCTATAACTATATTTAGGGCACCTCTAAAAACCCTTGTATCCTCAGCATTATAGCAGATATGCTAATACAAGGCGAAAATTCGCAGGAGCTACTAGTAGCTTCAAGAGTTTTTAACGCAGTAGTAGTGTATCTGCTATAATG
>JALSLR010000043.1 GCA_026988245.1 Sulfurimonas sp. | reverse complement strand
CTTCATCTTGAGTTCCAAAGGTTTTACTAGAAAGATTGATTTTGTTAAAACTTGGCATTTGCGCAATATTGATAGCTAATTCTTCTATGTTTCCTCGTAATGTTTTAGAATAGTTCTCTATACCTAAAGAGATGATGAAATGCCATACATCTACTACTTCAATTTGAAGATTCTCCCAATCAGGCTCTGCATCTATATCTTTCCAATGTTTCCATGAAAAGCTATCTACCATCTCCGCACACTCCATATAGATGCATCGTGGCCAATTTATAGTTTTACCATTTTTCGTTATCCCATCAATCCATTTTTCCCCATTGGTTGCATCATTTAACTGATTTTGCAATTGAAGCATTAAAAGTATCTTATCCATATCACTTCCCTTTTAATTTATTTACTAAATTATTTTATGTATTGTATCAAATTATGATAAAATTCACCTCATGAAGAGAATCAACTGTAGAAGATGTAAATACTACTTTGTAACCTGGCAAACAAATCAACCCCATGGGTGTAAGGCATACGGCTTTAAATCAAAGGCAATTCCCTCACTGATGGTATTTCAAAGTAGTGGAAGTCAATGTTCGCTTTTTTCACTCAAGCAACCTTCTAGCTAGGACTTTTCCAAATAATTTTCTTACCAAAACCAAGCCTATTATCAGTCAATTTAAAATAATCAATCTCTATTTGCCATAACTTTGGTTGCATAACCATACTTGCGGGAAAAGTTTTAAAATATAATGAAGACAAAACTGTGTTGTTTAATAATATCAGCTTACCGCGAAACTGTAAACCTTGAATTTTACCAATAGTTTTAGTTTCTAGGACTACACTACCTGCGACATTATTATGTTGGAGTATATTTTGTATATGGGAAGTATCATCACTGCTAGCGACTATAAATGAAATACTCTTAGCATCATAGGCATAAAAGAGATTGCAGACACTTAGTTCATGCCCATTTGATGTGGCTAAACTAAGCACATGGTGTTTGTCTAAAAAAGTTTCAATCTTTTTTAGACTAGTTTGCATTAAACCTTAAAAAGATAGTCCTCTATCCCCTCAGCATCTGTTATATCTCTTTTTTCTAACATCATATTGGATGTTTCATCATTTTTCAATGTATCATATATATCATGAGCACTAAACATATTATAGTAACTTTTTAAAAAATCTATCAATGTCATAAAATTGTCTTGTTCTTTTGTGCTAGTTGCTCTAAAGGCTTTAAACTCACCCCAGTCTATATTTCTAACCATTTTCTTCCCTACTTTTGAGTGCAGACTCTAACTGCGAAATAATTTGTAATATTTTAACAGAAGATACAGCAAAATTCAAGCGCATAAAGCCACTTCCCTCTTTTGAAAAACTAAGTCCTGCATTAAGACCAAGCTTAGCATCCTCAATAAAAAACTTTCTTAATTTTTTATTGTTTAATCCCATTGCTCTACAATCTAACCATGCTAAGTATGTAGCCTCTATAGGGGTTAATTTTATATACGCTGGATATCTTGCGCACAGCTCTTTTAAAGCTGTGTAATTACTATACAGATGATCTTTTAATTGTTCTAACCAATCATCTCCATACCTATATGCAGCTTCAAAACTAACATGACTCAGGGTTGCACCTTGAGCAAAATGTATCTGATTATAGACTTTTAAAAACTTCTCTCTTAAGGCTTCATTTGCTATAGCTACACTACTCATTGCAAAACCTGCCATATTAAAAGTTTTGCCGACACCTATGGCAGTTATAGTTATGTTCTTAGCATCATCACTTAATGATGCAAAAGGTATATGCTTATTTGGAGCATAAACTAAATCTGAATGTATCTCATCTGAAAATACTACGATATCATTCTCAAGACAAATTTCTAAGATCTCCTCTAATTCCTCCCTACGCCAAACACGTCCAACGGGATTATGGGGTGAACACAAAAGAAGTAATTTTGTCTCTTTATCTATCTTTGACTTTAAGTCCTCGAAATCAAAACTATAGGAGCCATCTTCCTCTTGCTTGAGTTGGTTTTTTAAAAGCTTTCTATCGTTGTGCACGACACTATGAAAAAAAGGTGGATAGACTGGAGTTTGCACTATCACCTTATCACCCACTTCACTAAAAGCATTGATGCATACACTCATAGATGCTACTACAGAGTGAGAGTAAAGCAATTCCTCTTCTTTAATCTCTATCTTATGATGTCTCTTCATCCATTGTATTTGCGCTTGCCATGTGGAAGATGGCACTTCTTCATAACCCATAATCGGATGCTCAAGCCTTTTTTTTACAGCTTCAAAAACAAATGGCGGTGTATTTATATCCATATCAGCTACCCATACAGGGTTCACATCATCAGTGCCAAACAACTCTTTTCTTAGCGTGTACTTCTCTGCATTTGTATCCTTCCTGCAGGCTGAAGTGCTAAAGTCGTATATTATTTTTTCACCCACACACTCACCTCACTTATGGTATGCTGATACTTTCTACTCGTCTCTTTTATTACAAATTCTAAATCTTGAGTATGTACTAAGTTAAATTTCTCTTCTAGCAGTTTTTGAAGCGTTTGCAAAGTTTTTACTTCTCTAGCATCATCATCTTTATAGCCCCCAAGCCAGAACTCTTTTGATGTCGATTCCTCTTGCCATGTGTATGGACTCGTGAGTATCAAAACACCATCTTTATTTAACCTATCACTCACATTATCTAAAAAAAGTCTAGGATTGTAAAGTCTGTCTATAAGATTTGTTGCTAAAATCATATCGTACTCTTTAAATGTAGGTTTTAAGTTACAAGCATCACCTTGCCAAAATTCTACCTTATCTTTTATGCCTTCATATCCTAAGTCTATGATGCTAAGCTTGTTTTTAGAAGTAAGCTCCCCTTCAGTTTTTGAATTCCAAGCTACACTACCATTCTCTTTAAGGCTCGATCCAACTCCCACAAAGCGTACAGAAAAGTCTATCCCCTCCACCTTATCAAAAGTTTTTGCCAACTCAAACGAGGCACGACCTGTTGCACATCCTAAGTCAAGTGCTTTTGTAGTGTTATTTGTAAACTCAGTAGCTATTTTTGCACACTCTATTGCAAAATTTTTCACACCAAAATTTTCTTTACCATATTGAAATTCACAGTATTGTGACACAAGAGCATCACTCTCATAAATATCGCCATCACTCTCTTCTATCACCTGTGGTACTACATATCGAAAACCTGCATTTTGGTAAAAATGTCTCCGAAAAGCATAACGGGAATCTTTCATGATTAAGTTCCCACTACTCGCCCATGAGGAGCCTAGTATAAGAGCATGCTTCTCATCAAAAGTCGGGACTGTAAAGTCATCATAAGCAGGATGCACATCAAAACCCTCAAAGGGTCGCATTGGTGTTCGAGACCATTGCCATACATTTCCAACTACATCAAATATACCATTAAACTCAAACTTATCCACTGGACATGAGCTTGCTATCTTAAAATTTATATTTGCCTTCGTATCACTTTGCATATCAGATATTCCAGCCATTTTACACATCGCCTCATACTCAGCTTCACTTGGCAGTGTATAGTTGATTCCATCACGTTGCGTAATATAATTACAAAAGGCTTCAGCCTCTAAAGCATTGACATCTACAGGAAAGTTTTGTGGCATCTTTATCTTTGAACTCAGTGTTCTATAGAGATACTCACCATCTTCATAAATCCAAAAATGCGGATAAGTAGCCTTAGTAATCTCTAAGAACTTCAAACCCTCTTCACTCCAATACTCCTCTTTTTTATAACCACCATCTTGGACAAACTCTAAAAACTCTGCATTAGATACAAGGTATTTTGAAACTTTAAAGGATTCTACTTTTTGTTCGAAAATTCCATATTCGTTATCCCAACCATAATACTCATCACTCATATGCTTACCAAGTTCTACCTCACATGCTTCAACTTCAACAAGAGAATTTTGCGGGGCATCACCATATTCTAAACACTCGTTAAAGACCTCTGTTTTTTTTATAAACTTTAAAGGCATCTGTCGATGAAGTACAGCAGAAGTCTCTATGTGTATACGTTCATGTTCTATCCCCATTAGTATGATCCATAAGGGTGATTCAAAATCAATAGGTAAAGATAAAGGGAGAGTATCTATAAGATGAAGCACTAACTCTTTAACCTTTTGCCTATACTCACGCACCTCATCTATACTTGGCCAACTATAATGTGATGACTCCATATCATCCCAGCTCATCTCATCTACACCTACAGCAAAAATTGACTCAAAATTTGGATTAATTCTTTCATCGATTACTTGCATCATTACAAGTTTATTCACAAAAAAAGTTGCTGTATGCCCAAAGTAAAAAATCATAGGGTGACGGGTGAGTTCACTTTTTTTATAAAAGACTTCATCATCTTTAAGGACTTCAAACATTTTCTCATAGAGGGCATAAGTATTTAAAAAGTACTCTTTTATCTCTTTTCTTTTTTTATCTGCTGAGTCACCTGTTAGTTTAGGAGGATAGATACTTAGTTTACTCAAAAAAATTTCCTTTATGGGTCTTTAATTTACGATACAATATTATATGCAAAAATATCAAATAAAACTCTTTTTTAGCTCCAAAACAGATGGCAACTTAGCATTTCATGTCAATGATGCTAAAGAAAGTGTGATACAAAATCATCAAGTACTCGCTCAAAAACTAGGCTATGACTTCAACAAACTAGTACATATGAAACAGATACATTCAGATATAGTCCATAGAGTTACAGATGCAGATAACTTCAATAACCCTCCAACTTGTGATGCTTTAGTAACAAACAAAAAACATATCCCTCTTATGGTTATGGTAGCTGACTGTACACCTGTCATCTTACATGATTCTAAGAATGGCGTTATAGCAGTTGCTCATGTTGGAAGAGCTGGTGCATTTAAAAACATTCTCAAAAACACTCTTAATGTAATGCTAAAATATTTTAACACTAACATAAAAGATATATACATTACGATAGGGCCAAGCATAGGTTCATGTTGTTACGAGGTAGGTTCTGAAATAGTTGATGAAGTAAAAAAGCTTCACTTAACGTATGCCATAGAGAAAAAAGAAAAAAAAACCTACCTAGATATTGCTAAAATTATCCATCGACAATTAAATGAGCAAGGTATCTCAATAGATCATATAATAGAGTCTAATGAGTGTAATTGTTGTAAAAAAGAAAAATATTTTTCCTACAGAGCATCACCAAAAACTGGTCGTTTTACAGGTGTGGTTTACCTTATTTAAGCAACTATATAGTCCAAGTTACTTTGTAAAAGTTTATACTCTCTATGGTTTATAATTCCTGTAGAATATAGTTTCGTAAGTTCAGGTAGTCTTTTAATTTTAGCTTTTTCAAACTCTTTTTTACGTTGTATTTCAGCTTTTCTCTGCTCTAATGGATTCTTTTTTTCAAAAGATTTTGCATGTTTTTTTGATAATATAAAAGATATAATATACATAGTTACAAACATTGCAAAAAATCCTATAGCTTGCATATAGACTGCTTCATTTTCCATAATAATTCCTTTTTCTAGTTCAGGAATTATATCTTAGGTAAATTGTTATAAAATTTTGTTTTTAAAGTAATATAAAAAACTAAGGCTTCACTACTTTTGCTAATTGTTTTGGAAGTATTCCTAAAGACTCTTCAACTAATTTCGTATTTCCATGAGTTATAAACTTATCTCCATACTCAAAACTTACAACTTCTACATCCAATACTTTTTCACTTGCTAAAAACTCAAGTATTGCAGAAGCAACACCACCTGCCTTTGAAGAATCTGAAAATACATACCATTTTTTATGTTGTATACTTAACTCTTGAAGCATCCTAGTATCTAAAGGTTTTACAAAACGTAAATCTAAGATACTTACTTCTTCATCTAAAAGTTCAGCTGTCTCATAGGCACGTCCAACACCATTACCATAACCTATAAAAAGAAGATTACTTTCATTGCTACGGAGTAATTGAGATTTTGCTAATTCGAATTCTACTGAATCTGGTAAAGAAGTTGGTATAAAAGAACCTCTAGGATATCTTAAAGAACATGGATGTTCATACTTTTCGGCAAATGCCATAGCTTGGTGAAATGATTTCTCATCACGTGGAGCAAAAAGAGTCATATTTGGAATAGCACGTAAAAAAGATATATCAAATACACCTTGATGAGTTTCACCATCTTCACCGACAATTCCAGCACGATCAAGTGCAAAAACAACAGGTAAATCCATCAGACACGTATCATGGATAACTTGGTCATATCCACGTTGCAAAAAAGTCGAATAAATGGTACAAAAAGGTTTAAAACCCTCTTTTGCTAAGGCACTCATAGAAGTCACTGCATGCTGTTCTGCAATAGCTACATCCCAAAAACGCTCTGGGAATTCTTCCATTAATTCTTTCATACCTGTTCCACTAGGCATCGCTGCAGTTGCTCCAACAATTTTCTCATTTTTACGTGCTAAATGAAGGAGAGCTTCTGTAAAAATTTGAGTTGCACTTTTTGCAGATGATTTTTTAAGTGAGCTACCATCACTTACATCAAAAGGGGATACCCCATGCCATTTTTCTTCTTTACCTTCTGCAATCTCATAACCCTTACCTTTTAAAGTTTGAGCGTGGACTATTACTGGTTTTTTAAGATTTTTTGCAAGCTCAAGTATTTCTATAAGTGACTTCATATCATGCCCATCTACGGGACCAATATACTCTATCCCCATCTCTTCAAACATAATACCCGGAGTTATAAGCTTTAAAGATTCTTCAAATTTTTTCGCCATATAACGAGCACCCTCACCAAAGTTATCGACGAAGTTTTCAGTGTGTTTTTTAAACTTTTGATAAAATGATCCAGCCATCACGGACGAAAGCATCTTCGATAAGGCTCCTATAGGTTTAGCTATAGACATCTCATTATCATTTAAAATAATGACCATTGGGTACTTTCTATCACCTAACTCATTGAGTGCTTCGTAAACCATACCAGCAGTCATACTTCCATCGCCTATCATTACAACAGGGACACGTGAATCACTTTCACCTTTGAGAGCTATAGCTTTTGCAGCCCCTACTCCCAACGAGATTGAGGTAGAACTGTGTCCAGCTACAAAGTAATCATAACTGCTTTCACTTGGTTTTGTATATCCACATAAACCGTTAAACTCTCTTAAAGATTCAAACTCATCCCATCTGTTAGTCAAAAGTTTATGGGCATAAGATTGATGAGATACATCAAAGATAAATGGATTAACCTTAGCATCAAATACTTTATGCATAGCTATAATTAACTCTGTAGCCCCCAAGGTTGAACTAAGATGTCCACCATTTTTACTCACAACTTCTAAAATTCTTTCTCTTACATCTGCACAAAGAGATTCTAGTTCTTTTATGTCTAATGATTTTACATTTATATCAATTTTATTCACTTAATGCTGCTCTCTTTACTCTTTGAAATCTTTTAGATATTTGTGCATCTATATTACCGGCATCACTTAAAACTATGACACCACCTTCGCTAACAGCTGAATCTGAAAGAATTTCAACATGCTTGAGAGAACCTACATGAGAGGAGACCTCTCCATGGTCTTTAGGGTTCACTTTTAAAGTTATTTTAGAAGCATTTTGAAGCTCCTTTATCAATTCATCTGATAATAGTTTTGCTATTTCAGAAGAATTTTCATTTATCTCTATTTTTATAACTTCCTTAGATATATCAAGGGCAGCATCTACTAAATGTGCCTTTATACCTTCTAGGGCAACTTCAAACTGTGCTGCACTGGCTTCAAGGGTAGATACTGAGGCTGAAAATTGATGAAGACCATTCTCAAAACTTTGTTCATTTGTTTCTTTGGCTTTTTTCAAGCCCTCTTCTACACCCTCTTTAAAGGAGCTCTCTTTAAGAGTTTGAAGTTCCTTTTTATGCTCATCCGTCATATCTTCTAGCTTCATTTGTAGTTTGATAAAGTTAGAACTCATCTCATCAGTTTTTTTCAAAAGTGATTCTATAAGAGAGTCTTTAGAGCCAGTACTTAGACTACTCGAGTCAATATCACCAGTTACTAGAGTTTGAGGTAATTCAAGTTCATTTATTTGAGTATCAGCAGATACATCTTGCTCTTCTTGCGTTAAAACGCTTTCTGCTACCTTAGCATCTGAGCCAATAGGAAATATCTTAAAATTATATTTTTCGGTCGTATGACTCGAGAGTGTACTACTTGAAATAACCTTTGCCAAAACCTAGTCCACCATCTCTTCAGTTGAACCCATCTGGATAACACCTGTTTCAGCAAGTGAATTCACTGATTCAACAATTTTTCTTTGTGCACCTTCAACATCTTTCATTTTTACTGCGCCCATGAACTGCATCTCTTCACTAAATGCCTCTTGAGCACGTTCACTCATTGCTGACATGAATTTTTCTTTTAACTCTTCTGGTGATGATTTAAGTGCTAACATAAGCTCTTTTTTATCAACAGCTTTAAGTATCTCTGTAATAGCATTTTTGTCAAGTGTTGCAATATCTTCAAAGGTAAACATCATCTCTTTAATCATAGTTGCAAGTTCTTCATCTTGTTGCTCAATCTGAGAAAGAGTAGCTTTAGAACTCTTAGCACCAAGTCTGTTGAAGATATCAGCAACCGCACGAGGTCCACCAACCTCTACTTTGTATGATGCTAATGACTCTAGTTTTGATTCTAGTACAGCTGAAACACGCTTGATCACTGATGGTGAAATATCTCCAAGTTTTGCCATCCTCATAGAAACTTCACTACGCAAGTCATCTGGAAAGAAACTAATGGTATCTGCGGCCTCCGTAGAGTCCATATGCGCTAAGATAAGTGCTATAGTTTGTGGATGCTCATTTACAATAAAGTCGGAAAGTTGCTGTGGTTTGATTTTTGAAAGATAAGAAAAGTTTTGTGACTCCTGCATAGATTTTGATAATTTTTCCAAAACTCTTTTTGCCTCATCTGGACCAAGTGTTCTGTAAAGTAATTCCCTTGCATATTCCATACCACCAGCAGTAAGGTACTGACCTGATTGAAATATTGCATGAAATTCCTCGAGGATGGAGGTCGCAACCCCTTTATCTACTGTCTTATCGCTTGCGATATACTTTGAAACTTCCGTAATAGATTCTATATTCATATTTGAAAAAAGTGTAGCTGTAACCTCTTCACCCATTTGAAGAAGTAATATAGCAATCTTTTCTGCCATACTCATCTCATCAAATTGGGCTTGTTGCATTTGATTTAAGTTCATTATTTAGCCTTTGGATTGATAACCATTTGCTCTTCTGTAAGCAAAGTTTGAAGAAGCGATGCTATCTCTTCAGGTTTTTCTTCTGCCATAGTTTTTACCTTTTCTAAGAGTACATCGTATTTAAGTTCATCCTCATTAAAGTTTTCTCCAACACCAAGTTGATCTTCAACTTTTTTACGCATTTGTTGTACTTTCTCAACTAAATCTTCCTCTTCATCATCTTCAATGTTAAGTTCAGGTTTATCAAATTCTTCATCTTCTTTCGTTACTTCAAGCATACGTTCAGCAAATGGAGAGATAACTTTTTTGTAGAGTATGAGTAAAAGAATAAGAACAAATAAGTACTTAAATAGTCCAGAAAAAGGAGCTAGATAAACCTGAGAGAACTCTAGGAACTTATCCACCCCTGTTACTTTGATGATACCTTTTTCTTTTTTAAATTGTAGATTTCTTACAGTGATTAAATCCCCTCTATTTTCATCTATCCCGATAGAACGGCTAACTAATGAACTCAATGCTTCAAGGTCTGTATCTGCTAAGGGTACATATTCTAACTCACCTGTTGTTTCACCCTTGGTATCTAGCGCATTTTTATATTTTCCATCCACTATAACTGCAGCAGTGATACGTTTAATACGTGCAAATTGTGACTTTTTAGTGAGTACAGTTTTTCCAACTTCGTAATTCGTTGTCCCTGTATTTTTTTCATACTTTTGAGAGGCTTGCTTACTTGCTAAACCTTCAACAGGACCAATATTACTTATAGTCCCAGGTACACCTCCAACCTCTGGTGGGGCAAAACCTTCACGTTTTTCTTCACTGATTTGTTCACTTCTTACTACATTTTCAGGGTCAAATGTCTCAGAAGTAGAATTTTGAATAGAAAAATCAAACTCGATAGTTACTTGTGCTACTACTTTCTTATCACCACCTACAAAAGGGGAGATAACATCGATAATTTTCTTTTGTCTCTTTTTCTCCTCTTTGTTTTTAAACTTTTGCTGTACAGCTGAGAGTTCACCCATCTGTGCCATCTCATCTTCATCACCAAGTGTTTCACCATCACCATCTATAAGCATTACATTTGCAGGTGTAAGTTTTGAAACAGCTGCAGAAACAAGATTTTTTATACCTCTAATCTGCTTAGAACTTAATCTTCTATCTTCGAGTATATTTATCATAACAGAAGCTGTTGGTAACACTTGTTTTTCCACAAAAAGAGAATCTTTTGGAAGGGCCAAAGAAACACTAGCACTTTCGATCGGTCCTAAAGATTCAATAGTACGAGAGAGCTCCCCCTCTAGTGCACGAAGATATTTTACATCTTGGTCAAAGGAAGTTTGTCCAAACTCTTGTGTGTCAAAAAGTTCAAAACCTACGCCATTAGAATCTTTTGGAATACCTAAAGAGGCGATGTTTATTCTCTCTTTATAAACAACATTTTTTGGAACTCTGATAATGTTTTGGTCTTCTAGCTTATATGGGATATTATCTTTTTCGAGTTGTTCAATAACTTTCGCCGCATCCGCTGAGCTTAGTGAATCAAAAAGTACCTCGTATCTATCATTAGATTGGTCTTTTGCTGTGTAAACAACTAAAAATATTAAAAATGCAATAATTCCTATTATCGCGGTAGCTATGATAATGCGTTGTTCTTTTGTAAGTTTTGCGTATAAAACTACTAGCTGTGAAAAAAGTACCTTAAAATCCATCTATGTCCCGTTTATTAATTACAAATATTCTGATACTAAAGCAAAAAAACTATCATTTTGCTCCGCTGTACCAACTGTTACTCTTATGGCATTCATCCCGTAACCTGTTAAATCTCTTACAATCATCCCACGCCGTAAAAGACTTTTAGCTATACTCGTTGAATTTTGGTTATTATTAAAGCAAAAAGTAACAAAGTTTGTATAGCTGTTTATTATATCTACTTTTTGCTCTTTTGCAAAATCTTCATAACGTTTCATCTGCTCAAAATTGAGTTTTATACTTTTTTGTACAAAATCACTATCTTCTAAGGCTACACTAGCAGCCTCAAGAGAAAGCGTAGTAATATTAAAAGGTGGGCGTAGTTTATAAAGTTCTTGAATGATTTTTGCACTTGCTATTCCATAACCTATACGCATCCCTCCAAGACCATAAGCTTTTGAAAAAGTACCTAAGTAGATAACATTTTCAAACTCAGCTATAAATTCTTTTGGCTCGACACTCTTAGCATCATCTTTTGCTTTTGCATACTCCA
This sequence comes from Sulfurimonas sp., assembly GCA_026988245.1. Lineage (GTDB taxonomy): Bacteria > Campylobacterota > Campylobacteria > Campylobacterales > Sulfurimonadaceae > Sulfurimonas. The sequence continues at coordinate 5,480 of JALSLR010000043.1, read as the reverse complement.
TATAGGCGCCATCTACAACTACTAGAGTATCATTATCTATCTTTGCTAAAAAGTTCTTTATATCTTTAGCATCAAGTGCATCACCGGTAGGATTATTTGGCGTACAAATAAAAATAATACTTGGTTTTTCACTCTTATATAATTCATAGAACTCATCTAAATCGTGCTCTTGTGAAGTGGTCTTTATCATCTTTGCACCCACATGTGCACCATAGATATCATACATCGCAAAAGTGACACTATTTGTTAATATTTTTGAATCAGTGTCTGCTTTTGCATGGATTAAAAACTCTATAACTTGGTCACTTCCCGCACCTATAATTAAGTTTTCAACACCTACATCGTAGTGTGATGCTAGGGCATCTTTTAGCTTTATCATTGAGTCATCAGGGTACATTGACATTTTTGATATTATTTTAGATACTGCCTTTTGAACTATAGGGGAACACCCAAGTGGATTTTCATTTGAAGCAAGCTTCACTATATCTTTTGACTCTATTCCAAATTCACGAACAACTAATTCTATAGGCTTACCTGCCTCGTAGGTTTTAATCTCTTGTAATTTTTTATTAAACTTCAATCTCATCACCTTTCACATAAGAACCTAGCCAAGTTATCTCACCCTTGTGCTTCCTTATAACTTTTTGTATATACTCTTCATTTATATGTCCATAAAAATCGATAAAGAACCAGTAACCAAAACCAGATTTAGTTTTAGATGGACGAGATTCTATTTTAGATAAGTTTATCTTAGCATCATCAAAATCTTGTAAAAAATGCACCAATGAACCTGCTTTGACTGCATCTTTTAACTGTACAAAAATTGAAGTCTTATCATTACCACTTATCGCATTTTCAAAATCACTTAAGATGATAAAACGGGTTGAACTTCCAACCTCATCTTCAATGTCGTTAAACATGATAGGTACACCATAAAGTTTTGCGGCAATATGAGAACATATTGCCGCTGAATCCTCTTCAGTAGATGCTAAGATAGCAGCTTTGGCTGTAGACTCTACAGGGATAAGTTCAACATCACTAAGACCATGTTCACTTAAAAATTCTCGGCACTGGCCAAAGCCTTTATCTTTAGAATAAACTTTTTTTATACTGCTTAAGTCTTGAGCCTTTGTTGCAAAGGACATATGAATAGGCATATACAACTCAGCAACAATTTTCACTGAACTGTTTGCAAGTAAGTCGAGCGTCTCCCCAACGATTCCATCACGAGAATTTTCAATTGGAACAACACCAAACTTTGCACGTTTAGACTCAAGTGTTTTAAAAACTGCATCGATAGAACTTAAAGATAAGTACGAACTCATAGCACCAAAACGACTCTCTGCAGCTTGATGTGTAAAACTTCCTTCAGGTCCAAGGTATGCTATGCGCTCAGGGAGTTCAAGATTACGTGAAATCGCAAATAACTCTAAAAACAATGCTTCTATAGCGTCATTATTCAAAAGTCCATTATCCTGTTTATTTTTCTTTTGAAGTCGCTCTATAATCGCTTTTTCCCTCTCTGGTCTATATATAGCACCACCCGTGTCATGCTTTATCTCACCTACTTTTTGCACAACTTTCATACGTTTGTTTAAAAGTTCTAACATCTCGTCATCTATAGCATCTATAGCTATTCTACAATCATCTAAAGTTTTCACATCATCCCTTTATCTAATATATCTTGCATATCACTAAATACTGTGTCTGGCTTTACTCTATCATCTAAAAATGGAACTATCTCTTCTTGTGTCTTATACTTACCACTTGTTACAAAATAAGTATTCATTCCTAACTCTTTTGCTCCACCTAGATCACCTTTAACATCATCACTTATCATAATTATATCTTCAAAACTTACACTGTTGTTTTGAACTCTCAACCTTCGTAGTGCTTCATTATAAAATGCGACACTTGGCTTTCCCACTACATCATAAGAGGCACTTGTAGCAAACTCTAAGAGTTTTAAGATAGCTCCCACTCCGGGGTAACGTTTATTATTTTTTGCATAGATAGAGGTTTCATGCATCCCAACTAAAGAGGCTCCAGCGAGTAAGAAATCTATCATCTGAGCATATTCCTCAGCACTAAAATCCTCTTTAATTGCAAGGAGTATTGTATGAGGATGTTCATAGTCAAGTTTATAACCCATTGTTTCTAAAGTTCTTAAAAAATCTTGCGCACCATAAGCAGCAACACTTTCTTTGCTAACGCGGGATTCTAAAAGCATTAAAGGATCAAGGTACTTTTCATATGTAAAATCAAAACCAATACTTGTTAAATACTCATAAAAATCCCAAGAGGCTTTTTTAGTATTATTTGTAACAATCATATAGGGTATTTTCTTTTCGTTTAATAGACTGATAAACTCTATACTACCAGGGATAGGGCTTTTATCAGCATCACTTATCAAAGTACCTTGCACATCTATAAAATACATATTATTTTACTAAGTCTTTTTCCAAAGCTATGAGGTCTTCAAAACTTTCACGTTGGCGTATCAGTCTATCTTGTCCATTTTCTATAGCTACTTCCGCACTTCTTCCGCGCGTATTGTAGTTACTTCCCATACCAAAGCCATAAGCTCCTGCCGAATGTACTACTAGCAAATCATTATGTTCCAAAAGAGGTAATTCACAATCTTTTGCAAGGAAATCTCCACTTTCACAAACAGGTCCAACAACATCTGCTTTTGAGAAAGCGCTTTTAGCATCACTAATTACTTCTATCTTATGAAACGCATTATAAAGGCTTGGACGCAAAAGATCATTCATAGCACCATCAACTACAGTAAATCTTTTTGCACCATTTTGCTTTTCGTAGAGTACTTTTGTTAAAAAATATCCAGCATTTGCAGTTAAGAATCTTCCTGGTTCACAAATAACTGTAATATCAAGACCTTTGAGAGTTCCTAAAATCGCTTGGGCATAATCATATGGTTCTATTGTTGTTTCATCATCATACTTGATACCAAGCCCACCACCGATGTCAAAAAACTTCAACTCTATATCTATAGCTTGAAGGGAACGAAGCATATCTGCAACAATCTCACTCGCCTCATAGATAGGTTTGAGCTCTGTAAGCTGACTTCCTATATGAAAATGTATCCCAACAGGGTCTAAATACTCAGAATTTTTTGCTTTTATATACATTCTCTTTGCTGTACTTATCTCTACTCCAAACTTGTTATCGTGTAATCCAGTTGAGATATACGGGTGCGTTTTAGGGTCTATGTTTGGATTAACTCGAATACTTATTCGAGAGATTTTTCCTAGCTCTTTAGCAATTAGCTCAACTCGTCCAAGCTCAGCTTCACTCTCAACATTGATATAAAGAATGTCTAACTCTATTGCCTCACGTATCTCTACATCCTTTTTACCAACTCCTGAAAAAAGTATCTTGTATGGGGCTACACCCGCAAGAATTGCTCTTCGCACTTCACCGATAGATACACAGTCAGCACCACTCCCTAAGTCAGCAAAATGCTTAATAACACTAAGGTTTGAGTTTGCTTTTACAGCATAAGCTAAGATGCTTTTGCGACCTTTAAATGCAAGTTTTAATTTTTCATACTGAGATGACATATAGTCTAGATCATATACATACAGTGGTGTTTGATATTTGTTTGCTAATGCTTTAAAATCCATAATAAATTCCGATAAATAAAATTAAGTGATTTTAGCTAAAAAGTGCTTATGGTTTTGTTATGTGGATAATCTATACTTTTTCCACTGCCTTATAGCAATGACAAGCAATAAAAATACAGGCAATAAAATGCCTATTTCATTTGATAGAGTTTTGTTTTTTGCTAATTCGTTAAATGTAAACATTAATCCCCAAATTATTAAAGTTGAAAGAATTGCCCCAAAACTAAACAAAGAAATATTAATGTTTCTTGAACTAATAGGAACAAAAAAGAAAATAATAACGACCAAGATAGGTGCAAAAAACGGATAAATAAATATTTTATACAAGGCTCCGACTATGGAGTCAATATTTACATTCTCATCTTTTAAAACTAACAATGCTTCAACAGCATCTTGGACAGTAAAATTCACCTTGCCTTCATAAACCTGATCAAGCATCTTTGGTCGAAATCCATGAAGCATTTTTAAATCTTTATTACTTTGCACTTCAATACCTAAAGAGTTATAGCTTAAATCATCTGGCTTAGTAATAACATCTGCATTGTGTATATACCAGTAGCCATCTTGATAACGTGCCTCTTTAGCTAAGACTACCTCTTTTAAAGAGCCATCTATCGCTTTAAATACTCTTATCCCTTCTGCACGCTGCTGCAGAGGAAGCATTTTTGAAAAATATACAAACTTATCCTCATAAGAGAAAAATAAATCGTTTGATGGACTAAGATATTCTACATTATTTTTAATATTTATAGCATACTCGTTTGCTCTTGCAAAAGTAGGAATCGTATGCAAGGATATAAATATAAATACTACAAATAAAGAAACAAACACAAAGGGTTTTAAAACATCTGCTTTTGAATAACCAAGCGAATAAAAAGAGACTAAAGCATTAGAACGTATCAGAAAAACCTTTGTTGAAATCATTGCAAACACCAAAGAAATGGGAAGAAGCATATCGATAGAAAAAAAAGATTTATATACTAAAAAAATTAAAAGTAAGTTAGCAGATGAAGCCATATCTTCAACTGTAGCGGAATACTCAAAGCCAATGGCAAAGAGCGTTAACGCCACCAAGATAATAAAAAAATACTTTAGAAAATGATAAGTTATATATTTAAATGCTAACATAGTTGCTATTTTAGCTGAAATTTTTTAATAGTATATTGAGAACTCACATCTTCAAGTGAATCTTCAAGTAAAGCTTCCACAGCTCTACAAGAGTGCAGTATCCACTTATCTAAATGCAACAACTCTTTATCGTTAAAAGAACCCAATACATAAGATGAAACTTCACCTTTATGTTCAGGTTTACCAATGCCCATACGAACTCGTATATATTCTTTTGAGATATTTGCATCCGTAGATTTTAGTCCATTATGTCCACCATGTCCACCACCTTTTTTAAAACGTAAGGTTCCAAATGGTAAGTCCAAATCATCATGTATTACAACTACTTCTTCTATCTTATAAAAATTTTTAACTTTAACAATAGAATTGCCAGAGAGGTTCATAAATGTCTGTGGTTTTAATAGATAATGATTTTTAAATTTGAAAAGTTCACCTTCAAAACTTGAAGAGGAAAGTTTTATAGCATTTTGACGCTCACAAAGAGCATCAATCACCATAAAACCTATATTGTGGCGAGTATTTTCATAGTGGGAACCGGGATTACCCAGACCAACTATAAGCATAATTACTTAGCTTTAATTACGCTCAGTACAGACACACGACCGTCATCTGTAAAAGTTACGTCTTTGATTGAATCTAAATCACGAATAAGTTTAGCATCACCAACATCTAAGTCTGTAACGTCTACAACAATACTATTTGGAA
>JALSLR010000042.1 GCA_026988245.1 Sulfurimonas sp. | reverse complement strand
TTATGAGAGTTTACAGAGTAATGATGAAAACTATGCAGATAATGCCATTGAAGTTTCATAAGGTAACAGAGCTAGAGGTGAATAAGAAATCTTGAAAAGTTGTCTTGACTTTTTGGGGTAGTATAAAGCTCTTTTTTGAGTGTTTTAAAGAAGCTTTCTGCAACTGCATTATCATAACAATTTCCTCTTCGACTCATACTAAGAATAATATTATGCTCTTTAGCAACTTTTTTATAATCATAAGAGCTATATTGGCTCCCTTGATCTGAGTGTAAAATTATTTTATCATCCTTAGCAAGTCTCGTTACTGCCATCTTGAGAGCTTTTATGATTAAAGGTGTTGTTTGACGATGCCCTGTTGCCCAACCTACAATCTTTCTACTATATAAATCAATAACAGTTGCCAGATATATCCACCCTTCGTGAGTTCTAATATAAGTTATATCACTTACCCAAGTATCATTTGGCTTAGCTGATATAAAACACTGGTGTAAATGATTTGGATATGCTTTATGAGCTGGACCAGGTTTGCTGTATGGCTTGCGTTTATAAGTGCCTACACCATAAAGTTTAGCCTCACTCATGAGTCTAGCTACTCGCTTTTTATTTACATGAATACCTAACTCTTTGAGGTCTTTATGAATATTCCTATGACCATAAACACCATTTGATGCTTTGAACGCATCTTTAATCTGTATTAGCAATTCTTTATTTTCAAGTTCTCTATCTGATATAGGTTGATTTAGCCACTGATAATATCCGCTACGGTGCACTTGCATAACTTTGCAAAGTCTATGAACTGCATAAACTTCACTATACTCTTTAATAAAAGAGTATTTTAGTTTGTGTGGCTTGCAAAGTACACCGCGGCCTTTTTTAGTATGTCCCTCTCTTCTGTAACTCTTTTGAGCTCTTTTTGGAGCTTTTTTATCTCTACTTGAGATTCATCTAATATTTTATGTTTTTGTATTGCTTGGGGAGACTCTAACCTTTTTATCCAGTTTCTTAGTGAGTCTGGATGAACTCCTAATCTCTCTGCTGTATCATTGATACTATAACCATTTTTAGTAACTTGTTTCACCGCTTCTATTCTGAACTCTTCGCTATAAACTACTCTTGCCATTTTTAATCCTATTAAATCTCATAATACATTCGTATTATTTTATCTAAATTACTGAATTAAAGTTTGTCTAGTTTATAGGGGACATTCCAGTTTTTTAGACGTGCTAAATTAAGACTTCGTCCTATTGTTATAACTTCTATTACAACATTTTTAGGTTTATTTACTTTGATTTTTTATGCATCAGGTCAGGCAGTTATTCTCCAACCTATCGCTATCTCTATTGGTTTTGGGCTTTTATGGGGGACAGCTTTAAACCTTCTTTATCTACCAACTCTCTATGCAATGGTAAATGGTATAAAGCCTATTTCAAAAAGATAAGGCCATTTACTTTTTAAACGGAAGTATATTTAGTTTTGCTGCTTTTGCATAGACCATACCACCTTTTATATTTATGACTTGATAACCAAGTTTTTCTGAGAGAAAAGGTGCTAAAACTGTAGTACGACTTCCTGTTCTACAGATAAGAGCAAAAGGTTTTGTCGTATCTACTTTTTCATTTAACTCTTTTAGCCATGCATTGATGTCATAGCCCCCTTGCTCATTAAAAAACATGATAGGGATAGCCCCTTGGATAAGACCTGTCTCTTGCCATTCAGGTGGTGTTCGGATATCCACTATAGGTATTTTTGAATCTAGTAGTTTTTGTGAGGCATACTCTGTTGTAAGAGTTGCAAAGAGTGATGATGCTAAGATAATAGTGAGTAGTAATATTTTTTTCAAGTTTACTCCAAGTAATTTTTATTATAATTATAACTATAAAATAATAATAGGTTTATAATGGCATCACAAAAAGCAGTTCAAAATTCTCAAAGACTTCGTTATATAAGAGCATTAGAGAGATTTCATAAAAGTATAATCTCTTATCTTTTAAATACTCCAGAATTATCAGCAGTTGGATATGCAAAAAAGATAGATAATGCTCAGAAATTATTAAACAGAATAGAAGAAATAGCCCTCTATAAAGGGGAACTTCAAGATTTACAAAAGTTAGTAAAGAAAATGATTGAGTATAAAGAGAGTGAAGAGGAAATTGACAATATTAAAGAAAAAATCTTGCACAGTTCAAATCAGCTAGAAAAAAGTAAAAATGCAAGACGATATAAAAAAGATAAACACTCAAACGCTAAATTTGAAGAATGGGACTAGAGTATTAAACTCTAGACTCCTTGAGCATATTCTCTAAAATACTAAATAGCTCTTCACTTGCCGTTTCCATTTTCTCGAAGTTTTTGATGATAGTATCTGTATTGTTTAAGGTTGTGTTTCGTGGATTGTCATCTAAAAAGTGTAGATTTTTATTTGCATTTTCGTGTACAATAGTATGAGGTGCGACAACTTTAGCGAAGGAAGCAGTCTCTGAAAATCTACGTTTACCTTCACCATCATACCATTTTCCTAGTCTACACTCATGTGCATTTGAAACAGGGAGTATTTTTTCTAAAGTCATGATGGAATTATATGCTCGAGACTTGTAGAGAATATGGTCTATTTTCGCTAGGACTACAAA
>JALSLR010000041.1 GCA_026988245.1 Sulfurimonas sp. | reverse complement strand
TTCAAAAACAATGGAGTTAAAAATATATAAAAGATGATTTATTAGCCTTTTTAGGTGTTTCTGGCTTCAAAAAAAGATGAAATTTTATGAATTTGGAGGTATGATGATTGTTATGGAATTATTTGGGTTTAACCTTGATTGACATACACTCAACCTTTATGATATAATCACACTAATCAAAATAAACAATTATTATTTAATAAGGAAATACAAATGGCAAAATCATTATATGAAACATTAGAAATCAATGATAATGCTAGTGAAGCTGATATAAAAAAAGCCTACAGAAAACTAGCAAGAAAATATCATCCAGATGTTAACAAAGAGAAAGATGCAGAAGATAAGTTTAAAGAGATTAACTCTGCTTATGAGATACTCAGCGATAAAGAGAAAAAACAACAGTATGATATGCATGGTGATAGTATGTTCGGTGGACAAAATTTTCATGATTTTTCACGTTCACATGGGGGTGCTGGTCAAGGTGATTTAGATGATATCTTAAGACAAATGTTCTCTAATGGCGGTGGCTTTGGTGGAGGGGGCAATCCTTTTGGCGGAGGTGGATTTGGTGGGGCTTATCAAGAGCCTAATCTCGATATACAAACAGCCATTACTATCCCTTTTAGTGTCTCTATTCTTGGTGGAAGTCATTCTGTTTCTATTAATGGAGATAGATTTGACATTAAAATTCCAGCTGGTGTGAAATCTGGCGAAAAGATGCGAGTGAAAGGTAAAGGCCATGCCCAAGGTGGTAGAGCTGGAGATCTTTTTTTAAAGATAACAGTTGCTCCAAACCCTGAGTATAAGCGCGTAGATGATGACCTTGTTAAGGTTTTTAATCTTCCATTAAAGGCAGCATTATTTGGAGATAAAATAGCAATTTCTACTTTGGAAAAAGAGATAAAGCTCAAAGTCCCTCAAAATACAAAAAATGGACAAAGATTTCGTGTAAAAGAGATGGGTGCGATGAACAGAAAAACAAAGGTTCGTGGTAATCTATACCTTGAAGCAAATATTATTTTACCTAATGTTGATGAGCTTGATAATGAGCTTGTTGAGATGATGAAAGAAAAACTTCCTCAGGAGTAAGTGATGATACACCAATATGATGAACCTGTTTATCTCATAAGTATAGTAGCGAAGATACTTGATATACATCCACAAACTCTTCGCCAATATGAAAGGGAAAATCTTATCTGTCCCTCTCGATCAAATGGTCGTATTAGACTTTATTCTCAACGAGATATAGATAAGATAAAGCTTATTCTTAGGCTTACTCGTGAACTTGGTGTAAATCTGGCAGGTGTAGATATTATCCTAAGATTAAAAGAAAATGTAGATGAGATGGAGAGTGAGATAGCCTCGCTTAGACACGAGGTTCAAAAAAGCAAAAATGCTTATGCTGTTTCACCGGATAAAGCATTAGTTACAAAAAAAAGTATCTATGAGATGATTATATTTGAGGAGTAACTACTCTTTCAATCGTTGAATATTTGCTCCAACATTGCCAAGTTTTTTCTCGAGTGCATCATACCCACGGTCTAGGTGATAGATACGGTGAACATCTGTTTCACCATTTGCAACAAGACCTGCTAAGACTAAAGCACTTGAAGCCCTTAGGTCCGTTGCCATGACATCAGTACCGCTGAGTTCACTTTTTCCATTTACCGTTGCAGTATGACCATTAAGAGATATGTCAGCACCCATACGTTGCAATTCACTTACATGCATAAAACGATTTTCAAATAATCGCTCTTCTATGATAGATACTCCATCCGCTTGAGTAGCTAGTGCCATAAATTGTGCTTGCATATCTGTTGGAAAGGCTGGATACTCTTGAGTAACAATTTTTACTGGTTTTATTGTCTTTGAAGGATGTATAGTTATGGAGTCTTCTTTAAGCGTAAAAGTAGAACCCATCTCTTCTAACTTAGAGAGTACTGCACCTAAATGTTTTGGTTCAACACTTGTGATGGTAAGCTCTGAGTTTGTAATAGCTCCAGCACAAAGGTAGGTTCCTGCTTCAATGCGGTCAGGAATAACAGCAAATTCATTGATATTTATTAGCGAACCATTTGTTCCATGTATTGTGAGAACTGCTGTACCAATACCATCTATTTTGACACCACTAGCATTGAGTATTTCACAGAGTTGTACTACTTCAGGTTCACGTGCTGCATTTGTTATGTTCGTTATACCATGTGCGAGAGCTGCCGCCATGACGATATTTGCAGTACCCGTCACTGTGATTTTATCAAAGATAATTTCACATCCTTGAAGTCCATTTGGAGCAGTAGCTTCTATGTATCCGCCTTTGATTTGAATATTTGCACCCATACTTTGAAGCGCTTTAAGGTGTAAATCTACAGGACGTTGCCCAATGGCACATCCACCAGGAAGGGATACTTCACAATGTCCAAAACGTGCAAGTATAGGACCCAAGACTAAGATGGATGCACGCATAGTTTTTACAATGTCGTAGGTTGCTTTTGTTTCATGAAGAGCTGTTGTGTTGACAACAACACAATGCTCTTGCTTGTCGATGTTGGCACCTAAGTTAGATAGTAATTTTAGCAAGGTGTTTATATCTGCAACTTTAGGTAAGTTTTTCATAGATACATTGTTTTTAGCTAAAATAGTCATAGCTATGAGAGGTAGTGAAGCATTTTTAGCCCCAGAGATTCTTATCTCTCCATTTAGTTGTTTGTTTTTTAAAATCTTAAGATAGTCCATTTTTCTCTTTTTGTTCTCATAATATAATATTACTATGATAAATATGATATTATTATACTCTAAAATAACTTAAAGGTTTTCTATGAGCGCTGCCTTAGATAGACTAAAAAGTCTCACGAGTAAAATATCAAGCTATGAGCGTGTGCGAAAAGAAAACATGAAGTTTTTAGAGGAACTTTTCTATGAGATAAAGATAGATAAAAAAGTAGAAAATTTTAATGATATATTTGAGTATAAAGCTTTGAATCTATCTGGTGCATCTCTTCAAAGTGATAATTTAGGTGAGATAAGACCGGGAAAATATTTACAAATATTGGCTATAGCTTACGACAAAGAAGCTGTGATTAAAAGTAAAAATATTTCGCTTGGCTATTTTGGCAAAGTTGAAAATGTAAACCCACGTTTTAAAGATAAAATAGTTGAGTTTATTATCCGTTATCGGTTTGAAAAAAGTTTTATGACTTTAGAACATTATAATTCTATGTTAAGTATCTATAAAAAAGAACCAGATGAATAAATTTTATTTCTATTTATGGTTGGGATGGTCTTTGCGTATTACGATATGTAGCGTAATACTTGCATTTTTATTTTCATTGCTAATAACGATAGTTACATATATCACAAGTTCTGCAACAAGTCTAGATGCTAAGATTCTTTATGCTTTAGTAGATGTTCTTGTTTTTTGGTTTACTTTTGTATGGAGTTTAAGTTTACTTATAGCACTTTTTAGAAGTATTAAGTATATTTTTAACAGATGTATAGGTGGTTATGAGTTAAAACTTTTGACATGTAGTTCGCATGATGTTATTGATGTAGTTGGTTATGGTGATTTAGTCAAGGTATGGAGAAAATGGTTTATGCTTCTTATCTGGCTTGTAGCTAGTATGATGATAGTATCTTTAGTTGTAACATATATGTTGAGTGACTTTACAAGTATCTTTGATTGGTTTAACATCTTTTGGTTGTATGGATTTATTATTATAAGCGGCTATTTTTCTTTTATATTGATGATTGCAAAATGCAAGCGTGTCGAGTTAATAAAATGTTGATATATTTAGACTTAGAAACAACAGGTTTAGAGTCTTCAGATAAGATAGTGTCTATTGGTTTAGTAGTAGATGATGCTAAGATGACTCAAGAGTTTTATGATCTAGTTAATGAGGGTAAAAAAATACCACCAAAAGCTTCAAGCATTCACAATATTACTAATGAATCCATCGTGGATAAACCACAGCTCAAAGATACAGATAGTTTTAAATTCTTAGAATCTTTTAATCAACCTGGTGTAACTTTAATATCCCACAATCTTAATTATAATCTTATGATGCTAAAGGGTGCTTGTTTTGAGTGGCTTGGTGAGATGATAGATACGAGAAGAGTTTCAAAGCATTTAATGCATGATTGTGAAGAATATTCTTTAGAGTTTTTAAGGTATGAATTAAAACTTTATAAAGAGGAACCAAGAGGGATAATTACCCATGAAGCTCTCAGTGATGCTAAGCTGACAAAACTACTCTACATGCGTTTGCTAAGCTTAGCATCGCATCAAGAACAAGAGCTCTTGAGTTTTAAGAATGTACTAATTCAAAAGTTTGAATTTGGAAAATATGCAGGGAGATACATCGAAGAAATTAGTATGCTAGACCGTGGCTATTTAGAGTGGATGTTGGTAAACATAATGGATTTAGATGAAGATTTACGATATAGTATCGAGTATAATTTATAGCAAGGAGTAAAGGTATTTTGAAGATAGCAATAGAATGTAAGTCACCTTTAATGCAGAAATCTATGGAGATGTTTTTGCACAACTACTTAAGTTCATCGCGACAGTGTGATATTATACTTAGAGATGAACCTTGCCTCAATGATGCTAGATGTTTTTACGTCTCCACTCATAAGGGTGCTGATTTAGTAAAACCATTTTCTAAATCACAACTTATTTTAGCTTTAGAAGCTAAATATAAACTGCTTAAAAAAGATACTCCAATGAGAGAAGAAGCTAGCTTAAAAGAGGAAGAAATTTTAGATATAGAGATTTTAGAAAAAAGGATAAAGTACTTAACAAGTGAGTATCAAGAGAATATACTCAAAGCGGTTAGGGTCTTTTATGCAAACTAATACAAAAAAATTTACCAAAAAGATTATTAGTGGAAAATTTAAAGGAAAAGTTTTAAACGTGCCATCAAAAGTAACAACTCGCAGTTCTAAAACTATAGTTCTGGAGTCGTTTTTTAATACCTTGCAGTTTGATATAGTTGATGCTAACTTTGTTGAAGTTTTTTCAGGAAGTGGCTCTATAGGTTTAGAAGCTTTAAGCCGTGGAGCAAAAAAAATATTTTTTATGGAAAAAGATAGAGAAGCTTTAAAAGTACTCAAGGCAAACATATCTTTAACTGAGCCATCATTATGTGAGGTTTACGCAGGTAATAGTTTTGCTAATATTACTCAGGTAGTTAGTAAATTAAAAAAATCAAAAGAAAATGCATATATATACATCGATCCTCCTTTTAGTGTTCGTGAAGGGATGGAAGATATTTATGATCGTATGATTTCTTTGATAAAGTCCCTGCCAAGAGAATGTGTGAAAATGATAATTATAGAGCATATGACAGGTTTAGAATTACCCGAGCGTATAAATGTTTTTACTCTTAAAAAAAGTAAAAAATTTGGAAATACAACTTTAACATACTTCATATAAATCCATAAAAATATTTTGGAATAAAACTTGCTAATCTTCTAGATAATAAACAGAGTAAACCCTTTTCTTCTCAAAGAGGTTTACACTACATAGGATTAGGTTGTGAAAACTCTTAAAATATTTTTCTTTTTACTTTTAGCATCACAAATGCTCAATGCTACTAAAATAACTGATGTAGCTAATATAGTTGGAGTTCGTGACAATCATCTTATCGGCTATTCGCTTGTAGTTGGTCTTAAAAAAACTGGGGATGGAACAACCTCTTTATTTACGCTTCAGTCCATTGCTAACATGCTTAAAGCGATGAACATTGATATGGCAGCAACCGATATAAAGTCTAAGAATGTTGCTGCGGTTATAGTTACTGCTAAATTAAATCCATTTGCAAAACAAGGTGATAAGTTTGACTTAACAGTCTCGTCAATTGGAGACGCTAAGTCGATAGAGGGTGGTACACTCTTGATGACCCCACTTAAAGGGGTAGATGGTAAGATTTATGGACTAGGTCAAGGTCCTGTAAGTATTGGTGGAAAAAATTCTAGAGGTGCTGGTAGTGCATCCCATCCAACTGCTGGTTTGATATATGGTGGTGGACTTGTTGAACGTGAAATAAACATAGATTTATATCATCAAGAATACGCAACGCTTTCTTTAAGAGAATCAAATATGAAAAATTCTGTAAGTTTACAAAAATCAATTAACAAATTTTACAATACTCAAGTAGCAGTAGCTATGGACCCTAGAACTGTAAAGCTTAAAAAACCAGATAATAAGTCAATGATAGAGTTCTTAGCTGAGGTTCAAGATATCGATATGCTATATACTCCAAAGAAAAAAATCATTATAAATGAAAGAACTGGAACTGTGATTGCTGGAGTAGGTATAGAGATTAAGCCTATTGTTATGACTCATGGTGATATAACAATTAAGATTAATGAACAAACAAATATAACTGCACCTGAAGGCTCTATGAATGTAGACTCTGATTTAGTTATAGGTCTCAACGAAAATGAGATATATACTAAGAAAGGCACTACGACGGTAGCAAATTTAGTACGTTCTCTACAGAAACTAGGAGCTACGCCTAAAGATATTATCTCTATTTTAGAGACGATGAAAAGTGCAGGTAGTATATCTGCTGAATTGGAGGTGATTTAATATGTACACTCAAGTTGGTTTAAATGCACAAATGTTAGCTAATAATCAAGCTATACCAAAGATTGATGCAAATGTGCAAAATGATGCATTAAGAGAACAAACAGATGCCTTTGAATCTGTCATACTGAAAATGCTCATGGATAACGCGATGAAAAACCAAGAAGATCTCTTTTCTTCGCAAAAAGATCCAGGTGACAAAATATACAAATCTATGTATAGAGAAGAGCTTGCAAAGGCTAGTGCTGGAGGTTTTGGCTTTTCTCAAATGTTATATGATTATTTAAGTGAAAAAGGTTAATAAATTCGTAAAGAAGTCGATATAGTTCTATAGTAAAAGGACGAATTATGATTTCTAATATAAATAGTGCACTAGCTAACGCTTATGCCAATGCTTCAAATGATAAGTTACAAAAAGGTGCTACGCCAAAAGCGGAGCCAATGATATCCTCCCAGGGGGATAAAAGCAAAGTTGATGTTATTAAAGAATCTATTGAATCTGGAACATATCAACTTGACTTACAAGCACTCTCTCAAAAAATTGCAGAGGAGTTATTGTAAACAAATAGGAGTTTAAAATGTTATCACATCATTTAATAGGTGCATTAGCAGATTTAAAAGATATAATTGAAATTACAAAATCAGATATCAATGATATTAAAGAAGCCAAGCACGATCAGCAATTTGAAAGATTACCCCTCAAAGAAGAAAAATTAAAAAGTTTTGAATCAAAAAAAGCGATGATTGATCATGAAATATCTTCGTTGATGATAACAAGCCCTGGTGTTGAACTCCCCCAACTACTTGATGAAACTCAGCATAAAGCTCTAGCTGATTTAAAAGTAGAGCTCTCTAACCTCAGAGAGATAAATAAAAAATATGCCAAATTTGTATTAAGTATAAGTAATTTATACAATGCATTTTTAGAACGTTTAGTACCTACAGAGATGGATGGCTATGAAAAAAGAGCGACTAGAAATCCTTCTTTACTTGAAGTAAGGGTTTAAAGGACGTATCATGGGATCAATTTTTAATACGCTCAATATTGGATATAGTGGCTTGAACGTAGCGCAAGTAGGGGTAAATACTACTTCTCAAAATATTTCCAATGCTGAAACTGAGGGGTATTCAAGACAAAGAGTAGTTGTAGAAGCAGCAACACCTTTGAGCTTAGCCCCTGGTAATGTGGGTAATGGTGCACAAATAACAGATATTAAACGTGTTTTTGATAATTTTGTATTTGATAGATTTACAAGTGTTTCTGGTGATAAGGAATATGCAGATTTTGCCGAAAAGACATTAAACGAACTATCATCATATTTTCCTGAAATAGATGGTGTCGGTATCAAGTCCGATTTGACTGATTATTTTAATATGTGGCAAACCTTTGCTGATAATCCAGATAATGATGCAATTAAGTTAGCCTTAGCACAACAAACAGAAACTTTGACACAGAGTATAGGCTATACACAAGAAAAGATTTACGCATTACAATCACAGGTAAATGAACAACTTTTAGTAAATGTGAATGAAGTGAATGAACTTACTTCTCAATTAGCAGAGATTAATGGCGCGATAGAAGTTGCTGAAAGTGGTGGAGGTTATACCGCTAATGACTTACGTGATAAAAGGAATGTTCTTGAGAGAAGTATCATACGTCTTATTGGTGGAGATGTAAATAATGGCACATTAAGTTCAAATATTTTAGTAGATTCTTCATCTAATACTACTTCAGGAAGTTATACACTTAATGTAAATGGTTTCAATATTGTAGACGGACAATCAAGCCATAAAATACATATAGATAATGCAAAAAATCCAAATAAATTTTATGAACTTTCTTTTGAAAGACAAGATGGTAAGCTTATTCCAATGGATGAAAGTATTACACAAGGACGAGTTGGAGCAATTCTAGATTTACGTGGAAAAAGTGGACTTAGAAGTAGTTCTAGTGGTGGTATCCCGTCAGATGGAATTTTACAAGATGTTATAACACAAATGAATGCTTTTGCTTCTGGGCTAATAGAGAGTACAAATAATCTTTATGCTCAAAATTCTACAGATAAAATGACATCAAATATACTTGATATAAATCCTACTAACTCCCTTGTAAACTCTAGTTTAAATGTCAATGTAGGAACTTTTAATATCAACATTTACGATATAGACGGAAAAATAACTGCTTCAAGAGAGATAACAATTAATGAAGCTACGGTTATGTCTGGTGTTGCTGGGTCTAACTCCATTGAAGGACAACTTTTAGATAACATTGATGATAATGATAATGGTAGTGGTATTGACGATATTGATGATTTTCTTCAGTTTAATTGGGCTACTTATGCAAGTGGTGATAATGCAATGGAATTATTCATGAACCCAGGTCAAGCCGCTGCTGGATATAGTTTTTCAATAGTAGATAATTCTGCTGATGGAAATTTTGCTGATGGTACGAACTTTGCAGGTGCATTAGGGTTAAATAGGTTTTTTGATGGTTCTAATGCAAAAAATATGAGCTTATCATCTGCCTTTAGAGAAAATCCAACCTTGATTTCAGCAGGAAAAGCACCTATCTCTGGTGACAATACCCTAGCATTAGATATGGTACAACAGCAGTATGAAAAATACGATTTTGATGTAGGAAATGTTACATATAATACTACTATATATGGAATGTTTGATATCATTGCTACAGATGTTGGTACCCAAACTAATTCTGCTATTTTATACAATGAATCAGTGACGGCACAGTATAACGCAACTGAGTTAGAGTATTTTGGTATCTCAAAAGTAAGTATAGATGAAGAGATGACAAACCTTATAAAATATCAAACTTCTTATGGTGCTGCTGCAAAAGTTATTAGCACAGTGGATCAAATGATGCAAACTTTACTCGGTATTAAGCAGTAGTATAGGATGCCAAAATTTAGTATTTGGATCTTGGCAGCTATTTTTTTTCTTTCTTTTTTTGGAATATTTTTTTATGGGCAAAGCCCTTATGATTTGTATCCAGACCAAATTTTATTAGCACCCTCTTTTGAACATATACTAGGTACAGATAGATTGGGACGTGATATATTAGCAAGGCTGATTGAGGGAGGAAAAATATCACTTATTATAGGGCTAGGTAGTGCTTTCGTTGCTTCTTTAATAGGACTGATGCTAGGTGCTACCGCTGGGTATTTTAGAGGAAATATAGATAAAGGTTTCATTATTTTAGTGGATCTGTTTTTAACCTTTCCTACATTCTTTTTACTTCTAGCTCTTGTGAGTTATGTAAATGCTTCTGCTTGGGTGCTAATCATAATCATATCTATTACTGGTTGGATGACAACTGCTAGACTTATACGAAGTGAAAGTTTTAAAATTACCTCTCAGCCATATATTAAAATATTAAATATTGCACAAGTTTCAAAAATAAAAATTTTATTAAAATATTATGCACCTATTTTGGCACCGATTTATTTTGTAAGTTTTACATTTGGGGTTGGTGGGGCTATACTTGCTGAATCTGGTTTGAGTTTTTTAGGACTTGGTATCGTAGCTCCACAAATGAGTTGGGGTACTATTTTAAGTGGTGGGAAGGATGTTGTTGAGATTGCATGGTGGGTAAGTTTCTTTCCTGGATTAATGATATTTTTAGTGACATTTTCGCTCATAAATATTTCAAATTATCTGCAGCAATTAACAAATAAAAAACAAATTCAAAGTTGATAGAAGGCTTCTTATGAAAGAGAAAGACATAGGCTATTTTTTTATTTTGATGGCTAGCATCATTATAGTTTTAGCAGGAATCAAGATAGCCTCCACGATAGTTGTTCCATTCTTGTTATCTTTATTTATAGCTATAATTTTGTCACCATCTTATAATTACTTTATTAAAAAAGGAGTTTCCAGCGGCATCTCTCTTTTGATTGTGATTAGTTTATTAATAACATTTTTTGCCTTAGTTGCGAAACTTCTTGGTTCTTCAGCTATTGAATTTAATGCTAACTTAGGTTTTTATGAACAACAACTATCAGGTCATTTTCATAAAGCTGTTGAGATGGCAACCCAATTTGGTTTAGAAGTGCCAGAAGCAGATTTACTAAAGATATTTAATCCAAAGCAAATTATGGGTTTTGCGTCCTCTATAATTCAAGGGATGGGCTCTTTACTGACAAATGGTTTTGTTATTTTGCTAACTGTTGTTTTTATGTTGTTGGAGTCCAATAATTTTGTAACTAAAATCACCCATATTAACGCTACAAATAACTCAGCAACAATTACCCATATCGAAACGATTCTTGGTCAGATAAAAGAATATATGGTTTTAAAAGCCTTGATATCATTATTAACGGGTGTCATAATTTGGATAGGTCTTATATTAATTGGAACTGATTATCCATTCCTATGGGCTGTACTAGCTTTTATGTTGAATTTTATTCCAAATATAGGTTCAATTATAGCAGCAGTTCCAGCAGTGCTGTTGACCTTCGTCGGCTTAGATGCAATCAGTGCTTTTATGGTTATCCTTTTATATGTATTTGTGAATGTAGTGATAGGTTCTATAGTTGAACCTCGCATTATGGGAAGAGGTCTAGGCTTATCGACTTTAGTAGTTTTTTTATCTTTATTATTCTGGGGTTGGTTACTAGGTATTGTAGGAATGCTATTGTCTATCCCGCTTACTATAATGGCAAAAATTATTTTAAATGCAAATGAAAAAACAAAATGGATTGCTATATTATTGGGGAGTGGAAATAGCCTAAGTAAATTAAAAGAGCAAAACTGATATACTCCAAACATGATTTTAATGATAGATAATTACGATAGTTTTACATACAATATTGTTCAATACTGTAGAGAGTTAGGTGCTGATTTAAAGATAATACGAAATGATGAGATGAGTGTTAAAGAGATTGAAGCTCTTAACCCTGAAAAAATCATCATATCACCAGGTCCAGCATCACCAGATGAAGCAGGTGTAACATTAGAAGCAATAAAATATTTTTCTGATAAACTTCCTATACTTGGTATATGTTTAGGGCATCAAAGTATAGCTCAAGTGTTTGGTGCAAATGTAGTGCGTGCAAAAAATATGATGCATGGAAAAACTTCTACAATGAAACAAAGTTCACAGTGTGCTATATTTAAAAACTTACCACAAGAGTTCATAGCTACCCGTTACCATTCTCTTATAGTAGATAAACAAACTTTGCCACAAAGTATTGAGGCAACTGCTTATTCAACTGATGATAATGAAATCATGGCTTTACGTGTCAAAGATAAAGATATTTATGGAGTCCAATTTCATCCAGAATCAATTATGAGTGAATATGGACACGAGATGATAGGAAACTTTTTAAAACTATGAAAATTAAAATCATCTTTTTCTTTATTTTAGGACTAGATGTACTTATCTTGTTTTTTCAAAGCTCTGAAATCTCTATCTCTTATCAAGAGACACTTATCCTTTATGGCACTATAACTCCTCTTCAAATCCTTATAAAACTAAGTATGTATCTCTTTGGACATAATGATTTTTCCCTTAGACTTCCTATGATTCTTGCCCATCTTTTAAGCGCATCGCTTTTGTTTGATATTTCTAACAAATATATGAATGATAGAAATCGTTTATGGTTAGTAATAATCTTTATTCTTTTACCAGGTGTACTGAGTTCGGCTTTATTGCTTAATAAGGCAGGCTTAATCATATTTGGTTTATTACTTTTTGTATGGATGTATCAAAAAGGTAATAAAATGTCATATTATTTTTTATTAACATCGTTTATATTTTTAGACAATATTTTTATATACTTATTTTTAGCACTGAGTATATATGCTATCTATATAAATAATAGATGGTTCTTTATCTTCAATATGGTGGCATTTTTTATATCTATCTTTTCATTTGGTCTTGATGCTCATGGTCTTCCGACTGGTCACTTTTTAGATGTATTAGGTTTATATGCTGCTATATTTTCTCCTATTATATTTTTATATATTGTTTTTGCACTTTATCGAAAGTATTTATCCCAGGAGATAGATATTCTTTGGTTTATCTCTAGCATACCATTTATTATATCCTTGTTCTTATCTTTTAGGCAAACAATCCCAGTAGAACATTTTGCACCATTTTTAATTATATCACTTCCTTTAGTAGCCCAAGTATTTATTAGTTCCTATAGAGTGCGTTTAAAAATGTTTCGAGGCAAGTATAGAATGATATTTATTATTTCCTTTGTATTTTTAGTATTTAATACGCTCATAGTGATATTTAACAAAGAGCTGTATAGATTGATAGATAACCCTACTAAACATTTTGTATACAAGTTTCATATTGCTAAGGAGCTCGCCCAAAAGTTGAAGAAAAATTCTATTGATTGTGTTACTACAGATTATAGAATGCAACAAAGGCTTTACTTCTATGGTGTTACTAAATGCGACAAGTATAGATTGAATAAAATCAAACCTATGGAAATTGAAGATATTAATGTAACAATAAGTTACAGGAATACACCTGTCTTTGTATCATATGTTACAAAAGTAAACAATTAAAAAATCTAACTAGTTTTGAGCATTAACTAATCATTCTCATTATGTAAGATATGATAAAATGCATGCAAATTAAAAACAGGAGTTGCAGATGGCTCAAAAAGCGATTAGAGAATATGACGCAAAGTCAATTTTAGCAAAGCACTGGGATAAATACTTTCCAGATTTTACTTATGCTTATGAAACTGTAATGGTTCAAAATGGATCAGAATTAAAAGATGAGGCTAAGTCTAAGGCTTGGTTAAAAGAAAAAACATTAGTTGCAAAACCAGATATGTTATTTGGTAAACGTGGAAAAAATGATCTAGTTCTTTTTAAAGATAAAAAACCAGGTGATGTTTCACTTGCAACTGCTACTAAGTGGATTGACGATAAGTCATCTAAAGAGCAGTCAGTTTATTTTTCATTTGATGGAGATACTCCAACAGGTGACGCAAAAGTAGATATGTTAACACATTTCATAGTTGAGCCATTTACTCCTCACGCACAAGAAGAAGAGTATTATATCTCTGCAACATGTGTTGGTGATGATGATATGCTTTATATGTCTGCTGAAGGTGGTATGGAAGTTGAAGAAGGTTGGGATGACAAAGTTACAGAAGTAGCTTTTGCTATCACAGATACTGAAGCTGAAATTGAGAAGAAAATCAAAGCGAATATTCCTAAAGATGTAGCTGCAAAAGATAAAGCTGACTATGCTAAATTTGCTATTGGTTTCTTTAAAGCATATCGTGAATTAAACTTCGCATACTTAGAAATAAATCCTTTCGTAATGCAAGGTAGTAAAATAGAACTTCTTGATATGGTTGCAAAACTAGATGATACTGCTGGATTTATGATGGTAGATGAGTGGGGCGATATTGAATACCCTACTGCATTTGGTATGGAAGCTAAATCTCCAGAAGTGATCGCTATCGAAGAAGCTGATGCTAAGACTGGTGCTTCGTTGAAACTTACACTACTTAAGCCAGAAGCTAGAATCTGGACTATGGTTGCTGGTGGTGGTGCGTCAGTTGTTTATGCTGATACTATTGCTGACATGGCAGGGATTGATGATCTTGCTAACTATGGTGAATACTCTGGTGGGCCAACTACTGGTGAGACTAAGTTTTACGCGGAAACTTTACTTGATTTAATGACAAGAGAAAAAGATCCACAAGGTCGTGGAAAAGTTATGATTATTGGTGGGGCTATCGCTAACTTTACTGATGTTGCTAAAACTTTTACAGGTATTATTCAAGCATTTGAAGTGTATGCAGAGAAAATGAAAGAAGTTGACCTTAAGATATATGTTCGTCGTGGAGGACCTAACTATGAAAAAGGTCTTAAAGATATTAAAGAAGCTGCTGATAGACTAGGTCTATATATAGAAGTTTATGGACCAGAAACACATGTTACAGACATCGTGCGTATGGCATTAGAGAAGTAGGGAGAAAATATGGCACAATTATTTACTAGAGATACACAAGCGATTTTTTGGAACAATAACAAAACTGCAATCCAGCGTATGCTCGATTACGATTATACTATTAAAAGAGAAAAACCATCAGTAGCTGCAATCGTTGCACCTACTTCAAACAATAAATTTGAGAAATTTTTCTATGGTCCAGACGAAGTGATGATTCCACTTTTCAAAACAACAGCTGATGCTAAAGCTGCTCAGCCTCAAGCTGATGCTCTTTTAAACTTTGCATCATTTCGTACAGCTTATGATGTAACTATGGAAGCATTGGAAGTTGGTGGATTTAAGTCTATCATGATTACTGCTGAAGGTATTCCTGAACGTTTAGCTCGTGGGATGAATGAATCAGCTCGTGCTAAAGGTGTTATAGTTATTGGTCCAGCAACTGTTGGTGCAATCTCTCCGGGTGCATTTAAAATTGCAAACATTGGTGGAACAATAGAAAATATCGTTCAATCAAAACTTCACCGTGCAGGTTCATGTGGACTAGTGACTCGTTCAGGTGGTTTATTTAATGAACTTTCAAATATTATTGCTATTAATGCAGATGGTATTGCTGAGGGTGTAGCTATTGGTGGAGATAGATTTGTTGGATCTGTTTTTATTGATAACCTTTTAAGAATGGAAGCGAATCCAGAAGTTAAGTATATGCTACTTTTAGGTGAAGTTGGTGGTACAGAAGAGTATAAGGTTATTGAAGCTGTTAAATCAGGAAAAATTAAAAAACCAATTATTGCTTGGTGTATTGGTACTATTGCTAAACACTATGACTCTGGTGTTCAGTTTGGTCATGCTGGTGCATCTGCTAATGCTGACTCAGAAACAGCAGAGTATAAAAACAATGCAATGAGAGATGCTGGTATCCATGTTCCCGGTTCATTTAATGATATTCCAGAAATTATTGCTGCAGTTTACCATGATTTACATGCACAAGGTACTATCAAAGATATTAAAGAACCAGCAATGAATATTTGTCCTAAAGTTAGAAGAAGTAAAGAATTTATCTGTACTATTTCTGATGACCGTGGTGAAGAATGTACATATGCTGGATTCCCTATCTCATCTGTTGCTACTCCTGACACAGGTAAAGGTATTGGTGATGTTATTTCACTTTTATGGTTCAAAAAACAGTATCCAAAATGGGCAACAGATTTCATTGAAACGGTACTTAAAACTGTTGCTGATCATGGTCCAGCAGTTTCAGGTGCTCACAATGCAAAAGTAACAGCTCGTGCTGGTAAGTCAGTTGTTGAATCTTTAGTAACTGGTCTTTTAACAATTGGTCCAAGATTTGGTGGTGCTATCGACGGTGCTGCTAAGTACTTCAAATATGCAGACGATAATAACCTTGACCCTAAGGCATTCTTAGGATATATGAAAAAAGAAGGCGTACCAATTCCAGGAATCGGTCATCGTATTAAATCTCTGAAAAATCCAGATTTACGTGTAACAGGTCTTATGAATTTTGCAGCTGCAAATTTCCCTAAAACGCCTCTTCTTGATTACGCAAAAACTGTTGAAGCATTAACTACATCTAAGAAAGAAAACCTTATCTTAAATGTTGATGGTACTATTGGTATTTTGATGGTAGATATGTGGAGAGCATTGGGTTATACAGAGAATGAAATTGATGAGTTTATTGAGTCTGGTACTCTTAACGCATTTTTCATTGTTGGTCGTTCAATCGGTTTTATCGGTCACGTACTAGATGAAAAACGTCTTGCGATGCCAATGTACAGACATCCAATGGATGACATCCTTTATGATGTTCCAGAAGCAGAGAAACTTTAATTAAATTAAGGTGATATTTATAGATACAGGTCTTTTAAGGCTTGTATCTACTCTTTTTATAACTTTTTCGATATACTAACCCTATGAAAAAAGCTTTTACCCTCATTGAATTTATTTTTGTTATTGTTGTTATTGGAATTATTGCTACATTAGCCCTTCCTAAATTAAATAAAAATAATTTACCAAAAGCTGCACATCAAGTAGTCTCTCATATCAGATATGCACAACATTTAGCAATGATTGATGATAAATTTGATTCTGTAACGGCACTTATTCCAGGAACAGATAAAGGTAATTGGTATAATAAAAGATGGAGAATAATATTTCAAAATAGTAATGGAACAGATAATCAATGGAGCTATACTATTTTTGATGATAGAATAGGAAATGCTACTGGAAATGTAGACCAAGGTGAAATAGCTATAAATCCATTAAACACAAATAAATTATTGTCTGGAGGGGCTACTGGTACAAGTATTGTAATAGGAACAGATTTAGAAGTTACAAAAGAATTAAACATAGGAATAGAGTATGGTGTACAAGATATAGATTTTACAAATTGCGGTGGGCAAACCATAGCCTTCGATTACCTTGGCCGACCATTAATAGGTGCATTGTCTAACTATCTTACTGCTTATGGTAATTTATTGACAACAAGGTGTACGATAGATTTATGTACAGTTAATCCATGCCCAGCCGGAAGTTCTACAGATAAAATAAGCATTGCTATTGAGCCAGAGACTGGCTATACCCATATTATTCCGTAGGTACTCAAGTTTTTTCAAAGAACAATTCCAAAACTTCCCTCAAACATTAAGAAACTTCAAAGCATAACTTCTCTATAATTCCCATCCACAAACACAGAGACCTAATGTTTAGGCTTCACAGAGACTTCTGATA
>JALSLR010000040.1 GCA_026988245.1 Sulfurimonas sp. | reverse complement strand
TTATACTTGGCTGTAGTCATTGATTTATTTTCACGTAAAGTAGTGGGCTGGTCAATGGATGATAATATGGAAACACTTTTAGTCAATAATGCTCTTCAAATGGCATTGCACAATCGGACTTAATGGTACAATTGGGGGTCTTAATTATTATTTTTTCTTATCTATAACCAAATAATCATCCATCATTTTTAACTTTAAGGACTTGCTCAATCCTCTATGTATCTTTATTAACATTTTCATCGGAGAGAACACACCACCATCCAAAGAATTTGTAGTATTGTGTATAGCTAAATGTTTATAATTTTTGAAGGAAAATAAGTAAGGTAAATTTGTTCTTAAACTTCGATAGGCTGATACAAGTTTTGCATGAGTAAAACTTTCTTTACCTGTTGCTTCATTAAATGTTTTCTCTGCTAAAAAACCTTTGTGTATTTCGCACCAAATATCTAAGTTCTTGCTGAAGATAGTTTCATTAGTAGAGGTAAGTCGAAGCAGTATCTTCTGCAAGTCTTTACTTGCTTGTAGTTTGGGATGTTTGGTTATATATCGCTGCACTATCTTCTTCTGATGGAAGTGACACATTTGTATAGGATAGTCTTCAAAAGCCTTATACAAGCCTCTCTTGCCATCAATAGTGATAGAATTAATGGTGTAACCTAAGTTTATAAGCTCTGATAGAAGATACTTGTAATCTTTGATGGTTTCACTTTGTATATGCTTCCAAGTAAGTATCTCTTTGGTTATGCTGTCTTTAAATACTAATGTTCCTAACTTGTCCTTTCTTTTTCCATAGAAGGTGGCATCACATACTAAATTTACTGCTCTTGGATTATGTATTTTATAATCTGGTTCATATTCATATATTTGCTTTTGTACCCACGAAATACTGCGTTTGTATTCACTTGCCAAATCATCTAGAGTTTGTCTCTTGTATATGTACTTATGGAAGATGATTCTCTGCAGTTGCTTGTTACGTCTTTTGAGTTGGAACTTCTTGTTACAATCATTACATTTATATCTCTGAATACCACGGCTAAGTCCAATCTTTTTAGTTGATCTAGAGAGGCACTTTGGACAAATTTTGGTGTTTTTTTACAGCCATCTGTAACTTTTCCTTATTTTCTGTCCATTGTACCGTACTTTGAAGAGGTTTTTAGACCCCCATTTTTACCATTAAGTCCGTATTGCCAACAATAGCAAGATATGGAATTTTATGGGGAAAGAGAAGACCCTTGAAGCCATATACAACAAGCACAAAAAGATTAAAACAGAAAAATCTGGCAACTATGGTAAAAAGATAAAGTTCACGTATTTCTCTGTAACTGTTGACCATAAAAACGCAGGGTTACTCAAAATTGTATTCATTAAAACAAAAGAGAAATTCATACCCATAGTCTCTACAGATTTAGAGATAAACGATGAAGAGATTATAGAGACTTATAAACGAAGATGGGACATTGAGCAAGGGTATAAGGAGCTACGTCAGCACTTTGGGTTTGGTCAAGAAGAAAATAGAATCTATGAGGCACTCATTGCTAGAATCACCCTCTCTTTCTTTACCTACAACATAGTCAGCTACATCAATAGAATCTCTAATGAACCTCAAACCATAGGTGGCTTATTCAAAGACTTAGAGTGTGAGCTTCATACCTTGGCTATTGCCATGCAAACGTTTATTATCATACTCAATGAGATAGCTAAAATTGAAGATATTGTAAAGAGAAATGAGGATTTAGTGAGTATCATTGCTGTACTGCAGGATGTGACGCAGAAAATGCTTGGGTTTAGGTGCGAAAGTTAAGTTAGTATCTTAAACATCATAAGCTTGTCAACCCTTTAGCTCCAGCATTACTTTTTGGTTTTATATACAATGCTTCCTCTATGGAGTCCCTAAACATCTCCCAGTCTATTAAGCCATTAAGCTTTTGTAGTGGTGGCTGATGTGCTTTTATTTTTTCTAATTGGAATTCATAATCATATAGTCCCATCACTACTCACTTTTTTAGATGTTATTTGGAGTTATATTATAGCTAAATAGTGCCTATAGCACTCTTTCTTACGAGGCTCTTGGATGTTTTTTTATGGATATTTTTATTTCATTATTGACGGTTATTTGGGATGTGGAGGTTATGGGGTTTTTGGAGGGTATTTTTAGAGGTGTCCATTATAAATAATAGTAAATTATTAAAAAGTAAGGATTAAAGTTAAAAGTAAGAATATATAGTTAAAAAACTCAAAGTGGCAGCGACCTACATTTCCACAGACGTAGCCTGCAGTATTATCGGCGATGGGAGGCTTGACTTCCAGGTTCGGAATGGAGC
>JALSLR010000039.1 GCA_026988245.1 Sulfurimonas sp. | reverse complement strand
TCAATATAAAGTCGCGGACTTTATAAAAAGTGGCCGAATCATCTCCGTCACAGGTGGCCGGATACTCACCGTTTTTAGTGGCCGGATGATTTCGCGATAGGTGGCCGGTTTGCTCCGTTTTTTGCAATAAAACTATCGACATAATGAAGAGGAACAAGAATAATATCTCTATAGGTATGTGTGATATAGATAACTTTAAGAAAATTAATGACTCTTATGGGCATGACTTTGGAGATAAAGCCTTAAAACTCGTTGCAAATGCCTTAAAAGAAACTATCAGAGGTACTGATATCTGTGCTCGCTTTGGAGGAGAAGAGTTTGTCTTCATACTTCCAGATTGTCCAAAAGTGATGGCTATAAACATTGCCCAAAACATTCGTAAATCCATTGAAAACATAGAGTTAAAAAGAGGTGATAAATATATCCGATTAAGTGTATCTATAGGCTTAACTTCTAGTGTTGATGCTCTTGAAAGTATGATAAAGAGAGCAGATGAACTGATGTATGATGCTAAGCATAGTGGCAAAAACAAGGTTTGCCACGACTAGATATAAGCTAGTTTAAATATTTATAATTTTATTTACCTCTAAACCAAATCCACTCAAACCTACAAAATCTGTTTGTTTCATAGATGTAATAATGTTCATTTTTACTACGCCAAGACTTTTAAGTATCTGAGCACCTGTCCCTATCTCTTTCATTGCGGCATTATCTTGATGGTTTGTTTTGTTGATAAAGACTAATACACCGTTATTTTTCTTTAAGTATTCTATAGATTCAGTGAGATTTTTATATTTATTTTGATTAAGAAGCAACTCTATATCTGCAACAACATTGTGCACTCGTACATTCGCTATCTCATCAACTGAACCAAAGACTAAGGCAGTATGTTCAACTTTATCATGGTCGATAAAGGTATGATGCTCCACTTTTGCATCAAAAAATTCCAAATCAACTACACTACTCTCATTTACAAGTCTTTCATTAGCTAAACGATAGGCAACGATATCGGAGATAAAAACTGTCTTAAGGTTATGTTGTTCACCAAATAGGTCCAAGTCATCACGCCTTGCCATAGTTCCATCTTCTTTAATAATCTCACAAATAACTCCTGCTTCACTCAGTCCTGCTAAACGACAAAGATCAACACTACCCTCTGTATGCCCTGTTCTTACCAGTGTACCTCCATCTTTAGCTATGAGAGGAAAGATATGCCCAGGCTTTACAAGCTCAGTAGCATGAGATATAGGGTTTGCTAAAATCTTAATAGTATCATCACGTTCACCTGCTGATATACCAGTAAGGGCATCCTTAGCATCCACAGACACAGTGAAGGCTGTTTCATAAGAAGAGGTGTTTGAGCTTACCATAGGGTTTAAGTCTAAACGTGTAGCTATCTGCTTGCTTAGTGCTACACAGATAAGGCCTCGCGCATGTGTAGCCATAAAGTTTACATTTTCAGGTGTTGAGAAAGCTGCTGCATAAACTAAGTCACCTTCATTTTCTCTATCTTCATCATCACACATGATAACCATGTGACCTTTTTTAATCTCTTCTATCGCTTCTAGGACTCTATTTATTGGCATTATATTTCACTTTATTTTTATTAAAAAGATTATATTCAAAATTCTATTAAAAAACCCTTGACATTAAAAAACATTTTGTCTATAATTTCGGCTCACAAACACACAGTATGTTTGTAACTACCGCGGAATAGAGCAGTTCGGTAGCTCGTCGGGCTCATAACCCGAAGGTCACAGGTTCAAATCCTGTTTCCGCAACCAATCTTTAAATTTTAATAATATATTGGGGTATCGCCAAGCGGTAAGGCACTAGTTTTTGGTACTGGTATTCGGGGGTTCGAATCCCTCTACCCCATCCACCCTCATATTGAGACACTTTCAACATCCTTTTTGAAAATGAATAATTCACGCAGTTATTTTTTTATGCTTGTAAAAATTCTTCAAGTGGTTTTCTTGATTCTTTTTTTTCATCATCCTGATTATTTCTAGCACTAAAATCTATCTGAGATATATTTCCTGCAGTCCCATTTTCGTTTAAAAAAATTCCACTACTTTTCATCTCGCCAAGTGTTTGATTAAAGCTTGTTTTATACGTAAATTCACTAGATATTGAACCTAAAAAAATAGCTCCAACTCCCATCTCACCAAGCCCAACTAATTCTTTTTCATTATTATCATCATTTTTAAGCCAGATACGTAATTTATCGAAAATAGTATCATTTTCATCTATCCATTGATTACCATCCAAGTCATAACTACTTAATTCTCCAAAACCATTGCCCGTGAGTGTTCCAAATAGCTCACTTCCTTGATTTATGATACCGTCATCGTTTTTATCAAGTGCTAAAAAACCACTTCCAAAACCAAGTTTAGAGATTTGATCACTCTCCCCATCATTATCTAAATCAAATGAAAAAGTATTGCTAGATAAATTTGGCAATGCTCCTTCAAAATTTAACACTAAAGGGTCAAATGTATCAAAAATATCTATTTTATTTTCTATGGCAAAATTTCTACTCATATTAAAATTTAAATCAATATCTAGAGAACCTTTTTCTGTTCGTATTTGACCAATCGTTGAAAAACTAAGGCTTTCATGTTCTTCATATCTTTCATACAATATACTACCCCAAAAAGTCAAGACAACTTTTCAAGATTTCTTATTCACCTCTAGCTCTGTTACCTTATGAAACTTCAATGGCATTATCTGCATAGTTTTCATCATTACTCTGTAAACTCTCATAATA
>JALSLR010000038.1 GCA_026988245.1 Sulfurimonas sp. | reverse complement strand
ATATGAAAAATATGATTAGTTTACATAGAGGACTTAGTAAAAGTATGAAGCTAAATTTGGTTGATTATTATCTGGTGAATTATAAGAAAAAGTAGAAAAGTAAGCACCCGTTTTTTTAATTAAGTCGAATCTCTCGATTACGATATTATCGATGGATCTTCCTCTTCCGTTCATAGATATTTGAATATTATAATCTTTTAGAACTTGAGTATGCTCATAGCTTGTGTACTGACTACCTTGATCAGAGTTAAATATCTTTGGCTTTGGATATTTAGCAAGTGCCTCTTTGAGAACATCAGTTGCAAGTGTCGCATCCATTGAGTTAGATATTTTATATGCTAAGATAGCCTTGCTATGCCAGTCTATAACTGCAGCTAGATACATAAATCCGCCATTTGTTCTGACATAAGTTATATCTCCGCTCCACACTTCGTTTGGAGTGGGAACATATATCTGTTTAGTTCGCCCTCTTCTTGTCCAGTATGGTTTGAGAAGGTATTCATAGATTTTATGTTCTGGATTTCCAATACTTGTCAATCTTTTTTTAGTAGGATATATCGCTTGTATCCCCATAAACTGCATGTATTTAAGTACTCTGTCTTTTCCAATACTATAGCCATCTTCAAGCAGTTGTTGATGAATAAATCTGTAGCCATACTCTGAATTGTCTGTAGCTATCTCGTCTATGGTATGCATTATTTTTATATTTATTTTACTGATTGGTACTGGTTTGTAATAGTGAGTAGCACGACTAATACCTAATAATCTACATTGTGTTGATTTAGTTAGTTCAAGCTCGTTCTCAATGAGAGTTTTTCTCTCTTTAAATGAGACCGAGCTCTCTAGCTTTTTTGCTAGCCATTCCTTTTCAACTACTGATTTACCTAGTTGTTTTTGAAGCTCTTCGATCTCTTCATCTTTTGACTTAATTTCATTTTTAAATTCTTGCACTGCTTTGGCTGGTTCAAATGCTAGTGAAGCATTCTCTAAAAATTGTTTCTTCCACTTACTTATTGATGCAGAAGTAATCTTATATTTAGTGGCTATCTGTGCTATAGTCTCTTCTTCTTTTAGTAATTCTAAAACTATTTTAGTTTTTTGTTCTGCACTGTAAGTTTGGCCTTTTTTTCGACTCATTATTCTCTCCATTAATTTCATTATATTTTATCTTTTTTAGAAATTAACTTTGCTGAATTTCTGTCTTAAATATTCAGGCCATTATACTACTTACAAACATATAGTCTAGCAGCTATTATTTTATTTAATAAATAAGGTTGCTGGATTAATTTACTGCTATCAAATGTAATTTTAGTTTTTCCGTCCAATAATTCTTTATCTACCCTTGACACGCCTAAGGTATGCTCTGTATGTTTTAAATATTGCAGAGTAAAGGTAGCAGCACTTTTATATATATTTATGAAATGTTTTTTTGTCTTCATTCTTTCAATATTTATTAAAGCCGTAAATAAAGAAAACATAAATGGATTTATTGGTATTCTACTAGAAAAAGATAGAGTATTTAAAACAAACTCCTGTAGCTCTTTACTATGAAGTTTCTCAGTAAGTAACTTATCTATTGGTAAACTTAATGATTCTTGATATTCTGATGCACCAAGAACACATATATTTTTTCTAGTGTCTAAATGATGGAATGCGCCAGCATAACATTGTGTCATAATCATAATTGTTCGATTTGTATAAGTAGCATTATCTTCAAAGTAATCAGAGGTAATAAATGTTTTATTTTTACCTACATACAGTCCATCAATACTACCATGTCCACTTGCCACAAAAATCAAATCTTTATTCTTTTTTCGCTTAAAACTTTGTTCAAAGCTAGTAACATCAATAATTGCACCTATGTTTTTTTCTATTCTTTCTGCTATATGTTCATAGCCAGAAGTTGCTTTAAATTCATTTATTATATCAAGGTCAACAACTAATGTTATTTGAGATTTATCTACCTTAAAATATATCAATAAAAATAAAAAGAAATACAAATCATTTAGATGTCTAATGTCACCATTTTCACCAAGTGCTGTTCCAGAAAACAACACATATTGATTCGAATCATCGAAGAAACAACGTTTCTCTTCTCTAACTTCTTTATTTTTATAGTCTTGATATATAGATTTCAGTAGTTTAGCTACCAACTAAAATTGCCATTCTTATTCAGCTCAGATACATATGGGTTTTCAATCGAAATAGAATCTAATTCTATATCAAAATCAAAAGAAATCAATATAAATTCACTTACTCCACCATCGTATGAAAAAATCTCTTTACCGTTAGCATCTAAAAATCTAGTTGGTATTGAACTATTCAGGTTTGGATAAACAACATATTCAGCATCTGCAAGTTGAGTATATTTATCTTTCAATTCTATAAATAAACGATGGTCTTTATTTACTTTATATATCGAAACTATATAGTTAAGAACATCACTGGTAATCTCGGAATCTAATTTAGAAAATATATCATTGATATCTCTCGTCATACTTATTACCTCCTATCTTAATATGTATTACAACATTTATTCAAAAAACTTCATATAGTACATTATGATTTAATTAAACTTATATAACAATTAAATAAGATTGGAATAGTACCCAAATTACCTTAAATGTATCATTCTATAACAAAATAATAGCAAAAATCATACCCAATTATAATATGCATTTACTTAACAATCCAGCTAACCATTTAACTATACTATCTTTAACTAACACAGAAGATCTCTCATGATTCTTAGTTTTAAATCTAATACTTACATTACCTTTATGCATATCTTTAATATAATTTATAGCCTCATCTTCATTAACATAATGATTCAAAAACTTATCAAACACACCATCATTAACTGTATTCTTGGAAATAATCATCCAAGTACTAGAAGACGCTACATTCTCTAGTTCAAGCAATCCTATATATTTACCCTTATATTTAAATGTAGCAGTTATATACTGCCTTTCTCGTCCATATATCATACACTTAGAATTAGGCTTTCCATTCTCACCATTGAACACTGTAATCATCTTCTGATTGTCATAGACTTGAAGATTTTCAATAACTTTTTGTGTACGCATGTACTCTATGTATTGATTAAATTCATCAAAGTTATGAGTATATTCTTTTGTACGTATTTTTTGAAATTCTTGACCTTTTGTGGAGACTCGAGTTTTACGTATTTTTTTCTTTCCACTACCAGATGAATCTGTTAAACTTTGCTCAACCTCTTCATCAGATAACGTTTCTTCTAATATTTTTAATTTTTCAAGCACATCTTCATCTGTTATTTTATCACTAGATATATCTATATTTTTTAAACTACTGCATTTATTTTTTCTGTTGCTTGTAACTGAATTATGCTTATATCTTTTACTTGCATGTTCTGACTTCAACCTCTTATTAGTGCCAGATGGTTCTTTAATTGGAATAGTTGGAAGTTTATCTATATCATCTGGATCAGTTATAATCTTTTTACCTTGGATAAAAGTAGTAAATTTTGAGAAGCCAATATCTGAATCATCATCTAATATTTCGTGAATATACTGGTAATGTTTATCTGTATCTTTATTATAAAAACTACTGTACATTGCAGTGATAGTAAATTTGCCTTCTTTTGGATATGTAGCTTTTATCGGTGTCGGTTTAATGATATATTTATTATCTTTCTTTTTATTGTCTTTTTCTCTTCGCATAAATGCGTTTATATGATTTCCAATCCTATCAAAATTTTTACTTGCATCATCTTGACACAAAAACCTATGAATAAATGGAGCATCATTCTCAGGTATATATTTTGGAATAATTATATAAGCATCATCTGGATTACAATCATATCCATAATATAAATCATCTAAATCGCATCTCAATGTAGCCTCTCGTAATACAGTTGAACGATAATAATAATATATTGCTATTGCAGAATGAGGAATAATAATATTCATATGTTTAGTAGCTATTAAAAAACATGAAGTTTTTTGAGCTTCTTTCATATATGTGTGTTTATATCCTAACAGCTGACCTATCATATCTTTTTCTAAACATTTATCAAGAGGAATATCATATTTATTTTTAAATGAGCCAGTATCTATTTTGTACATATTTTTTCTTATTTCTAACTTCTTATTATCTTTTTTATCTAGCTTAGCTGCTTTATAAGCTCTATAAAGTTTATAATGTGTAAAAAATATTTCTGGGGATATTAAAGTAGTAAAGTGTTCATTTTTTGTTAAATTTTTAACTGCAATTCTAAAGTGACTATTGGCAATATTTTCATCATCAGGTTTTAAATCTAATGGCATTAAAAACATAAAAGAATCATCTGGATTATCTAACATAAATTCCGGAATGATTCTTTTAGATTTAGCCATCTTAAATCATCCCGTTATCAAACTTTACTATAGCTAATATCATACTTTATTAGCCATTATCGAACTTTCTTATTTTTTACAGCTATTTTTATATATATATGAAGTATCTCTATAGCTGCTGGTGTAATCCCGCTTATTTGCGATGCAGCTTGGAGTGTTGGAGGGTTAAAACTCTCTAATTTTTCCACTATTTCATTACTTAACCCACTTACAATTTTAAAATCAAAACCATCTGGAATACTTATGCGAAGATATTTTTTCATCTTTTGTATCTCATCGGCTTGTTTTTTGATATAGTTGTAGTACTTACCTTCTACTAAAATCTCTTCTTTTATGTAGTCGCTATACTCAGCTAATTCTGGGACTAACTGTATCATTTTTTGAATATCAAAAGTTTTTCTTGCTACTAACTGTTGCGCTGTTTGTGTGTCTTTTATTTTTTCTTCATCTATGGACTCTAAAAAAGCGTTGAACTCTTTTGTAGGTGTGAACTTGTTTTCAAGCAAGAGAGAAAGTCCATGTTTTATCTGCTCATCTTTACGCTTTACCTTTTCGTAAACTTCATCATCCAGTAAGCCAAGTTCATGTCCATAATGAGAAAGCCTAGTATCTGCACTCTCTTCGCGTAAAAGCAGTCTATACTCTGCGCGTGATGTGAACATTCTGTATGGCTCATTTGTACCTTTTGTAACTAAGTCATCTATAAGCACACCGATATATGCTTCATCTCTTCGTAAAACGAGTGGCTCTTTGTCTTTGATGCTAAGACTTGCGTTTATACCAGCCATAATCCCTTGCGCTGCTGCTTCTTCATAGCCCGTTGTTCCGTTTATCTGTCCAGCACAGTAAAGCCCACTTACTTTTTTTGTCTCAAGTGAGTGTCTAAGTTCGCGAGGATCTACAAAGTCATACTCTATGGCATAACCATAACGCACTATCTTCGCGTTTTCTAGTCCTTTTACTGACTTTATCATCTCTCGTTGTACCTCTGGAGGGAGGGAGGTACTTAGACCGTTTATGTAGCACTCCGTGTTGTCCATAGTTTGTGGTTCTATGAAAAGATGGTGCCTATCTTTGTCTGCAAATTTGCTTACTTTATCTTCTATACTCGGACAATAGCGTGGAGATTTTCCCTCTATTTGCCCAGTAAAGAGTGGTGCACGGTAAAAATTACTAGAAATTATTTCATGTGTCAACTCATTTGTATATGCTATAAAACATGGTAATTGTTCTTTTGTTTGGCTAAAGCGAGTTCTATCTGTACGAAAACTAAATGGAGATGGTATCTCATCGCCCCCTTGTTCTTCCATAACTGAAAAGTCTATGCTTGAACTGTCTATACGCGCGCATGTCCCTGTTTTAAGGCGTGCTAGGTTTAGCTTAGCATCATCTCTGAGTGAGGTAGATAAACCCTCGCTACGCTCTTCACCATAGCGTCCACCTTTTTTTTGCACCTCGCCAACATGGATTATGCCATTTAAAAAAGTTCCACTTGTTATGATTACTTTCTTAGCATCATATACATTTAGAAGGTCAGTTTTTACACCTTTTACAACATCATCTTCTATGATTAAAGACTCAACTGTTTCTTGCACAAGATGTAAATTTTTAGTGTTAAGTATCACATTTCTAGCTATTACTCTGTACTTGTCCATATCTATCTGTGCACGGCTTCCTCGGACTGCTGGACCTTTTGTTTGGTTGAGTATGCGAAACTGTATACCTGCTTCATCTGTTATGAGTCCCATCTCTCCACCTAGAGCATCTAACTCACGCACTAAGTGACCTTTTGCAAGTCCACCAACAGCTGGGTTACATGAAGTAGCACCTACATTTTCTGCAAGCATAGAGATAAGAAGTGTTTTGTTACCCATACGAGCTGATGCTAAAGAGGCTTCAACACCTGCATGACCACCACCGACTACTATTATGTCATAGTTCATATTTATTCCGTTATCTTTAATTATCGAATTTTATCATTTTTAAGTATAATTTGCGTAACTTTATAAACTAACTAAGGTTTTTTATGTCAAAAGAAGACAAAACTGATATATTTGCAAACTATAAACCAGAAATCATTGAGTATGATGAAGAGATTGATGGCAGTGATGAGCACCAAACTAGAGAAAATAGACTTCATTCCAAAGAAGAGTTGCTCGCCAAAGTAAAAAAACAAAAAGCTACCATAAAAGGTAACAAAGAAACTTTTAGAACTAACATAAGAACGGAAAACGAAAAATAATGATAAAACAAGCACATGAGGCATATAATGCCAAAGACTACGAAAAAGCCTTAGAACTCTACATACAACTAGCAGATAATGCAGATGCACAAACCTCTTTGGGCTTTATGTACCAACATGGACAAGGTTGCCAAAAAGATGATGCTAAGGCACTTGAGTACTACAATAAAGCAGCAGAGGCGAAACAACCCTATGCACTTTTTAATCTTGCTATACTTTATATGAATGGTTTAGGTGGAGTAGAACATGACCAGTTTAAAGCGCATGACTTACACCTAGAAGCTGCTACACTAGAAGTTGTTCCCGCGATGTACGAAGTTGCTTTGATGCTAGAGCGTGGACTTGGTTGTATTCAAAACTATAGCGAGGCTGCTTTTTGGTACGAAGAGGGTGCTAAACGTGGGCATTTGGAGTGTTACAATAACCTTGGTGTTTTATATAAAGATGGTATGGGTGTTAGTGAAGATGAGGGAAGATGTTTCATCTGTTTTTCAAAGGCTGCTGAGGGTGGGCTTGCTCAAGGCTACTACAACTTAGGTCAACTTTATGACCAAGGTTTTGGTTGTGAACAAGACCATGACAAGGCACTAGACTTGTGTAGAAAAGCTGCATATAATGGGCATGAAAAAGCAAAAGAAATCATAGCATCTTTACAAGAAGATGGTAAGATAGTTTTTTAGACTTTCTATAGATTCTGAATCAAGTTCAGAATGACGAGGTGTTGTTCAGAATGACGAGGTGTTGTTCAGAATGACGAGGTGTTGTTCAGAATGACGAGGTGTTGTTCAGAATGACGCCTTTCGTCATTCCGTGCTCGACACGGAATCTACATTCCAGAACTTGTACCAGAATGACGAGGTGTTGTTCAGAATGACAGAGGATGTATCTCTTAACGATGACTACAGCCGTCATTCCAAACTTGATATGGAATCTACATTAATAAAAGGACATATTATTTTTACAGGACTCATAAGAGAAATCGGAACTGTTAAAAGCTTTGTAGGCTCTACTCTTAGCATCAAAGCTAAGTATAAGAGTGAACTTGGTGATAGCATCGCTATTAATGGAGCTTGCCTTACGATTACAAAGGTTCTACCTGATGGCTTTAATGTTGAGCTTTCCCCTGAAAGTCAAAAACTACTAGCTATACAAAACTATAAAGGTGAAGTTCATATAGAACCAGCCATGATGATGGGCGATAGGTTTGATGGGCATATAGTTCAAGGTCATGTTGATTGTGTAGGGGAAGTTAGTGAAGTAAAAAACAATGGAAACTCTTACGATATTTTCATAAAACTACCTAAAAAGTTTATAGCCTACA
This sequence comes from Sulfurimonas sp., assembly GCA_026988245.1. Taxonomy (GTDB): domain Bacteria; phylum Campylobacterota; class Campylobacteria; order Campylobacterales; family Sulfurimonadaceae; genus Sulfurimonas. The sequence continues at coordinate 10,179 of JALSLR010000038.1, read as the reverse complement.
TCATACCAAAAGGTTCTATTACTATAGATGGAGTTAGCCTTACTGTCAATGAAGTTTTTGATGATAATTTTCGACTCACCATCATTCCACACACCATGAAAGAAACACTTATTCGTAACTATAAAAAAGGCTATAAGGTCAATGTAGAGACCGATATGTTCGCTCGATATGTTGCACACATCATCAATCATCAACACAAAACAAATGGACTTACCTGGGATGAAGTTGACAATATAAGTGCAAGATACTAAGTAAAAGTTTTTTTTTATAAATATTTGTTATACTATTGTATATTAAAATATTTGGGAAGCTTTTGATGAAACATTTACTTACTCTACTTTTTACCCTAGCCCTTGTTAGTACATCTGTCTTTGCAAAGCCAGACACACCAAATGCAACGATTGCAAAAGCACACAATGTAACCATAGTCAACTCCACAACTGCTCATGAAAAATATAAAAATGGTGCTATCTTTGTAGACACAAGAAAAGTTCCTGAATATGCGATAGAGCATATAGAGGGATCAATCTCTGCTTTTTACGATGAAAAAGGTGGCAACGCAAATAAGATAGTAAATTTTGATAATTCAAACGATATCTACTACGATACTAGGATATCTCCTAGTAAAGAACAATCTCTTATCTTTTACTGCAACGGTATTAAATGCTGGAAATCCTACAAAGCGGCCGTTATCACAGCGAACAAAGGCTACTCAAATGTCTACTGGTTACAAGAAGGGATAGGTGCGTATAAAAAAGCTGGTTATACGGTAGATGGTATTAACATTGTCGCAAAGATAGACACACGAGCTAAAAAAAATGATTTTATATTTCATGTTACTTTAGGTGTAAGTGTAGCTATAGTCCTTGGAATAATACTCTTTTTTGTATTTAAATACATCATCATGAAAAAAGCCTATCAAATAAGCACGAAACTTTTAAGTAACATTTTCATCATTGTTTTAAGTATGAGCATCATAGGGTTTTTCTCACTCAATTCATCCCAAGATGGTCAAGATGCCATGAAAAATATTTATGAAAATAATTTTAAACCACAAAATGAACTTCTACAAGCCATCAACAACTTTAATTCTATACAAAATAACTTATCAAACTCATTGACAGGTCTCATCGCATTTGAAGGTGCAAGGGTAGCCCTTGTAGACACAAGAGCTGAGATGAAAAAGACCATCAAAAAAGTGATGGAAAGTCATTTTTATAAAAATGATGCTATCAAAAAATCTTTTGATGTTATCATCAACGAGTATCAAAGTTCAACCCCTCTTCTTGATACACTTGAAAAAGCCTACACAAAAGAAGACACAACTACTCTAAAAAAACTTGCTTCCAATCAATGGGCACTCTCAAGTGCAATCATCAATAAACAATTTAACCTTATCGATCAAAAGGTAAAGATGGAGATAAAAAATATCTACGAAGAAAGCTCGCTAAACTTAAAGAAAACATTTTATGATGTATTAACCCTTATTGTGTTTTTTATCTTTGTATCAGCGGCCTTAAATTCTATACTCTACATTTTTATAAAATCCTCTATACTAGGTATCAAAAATAATATGGAGTCTATGCTCAACACGCTTGACCTTTCACGTGAGTTTGTGGACTATAAAAGAGATGAACTAGGTGAAGTGTACAAATCATTTGCACACTTAATAGAAAAAGTAGGGGAAGTACTTCATGATGCCAAGGACTCATCACAAAATAATTCTAAAAATACCTTAGATATGAAAAACAGTGCGACAGCCATTAGCGAAGCAGCTTCACAAGAGTTCGAACTTGTAAATACTACAAAACATATGAGTGATGAGATGAAAGAAAAACTTCAAATAACATCAGGTAATGTAGAAAAAACACAACAAGAAACAGCTCAAGCCCAAGAAATTTTAGAAGAGTTACAAGACAATGTAATACAAATCGTGCAGCAAATTCAAGAAAATGCACATCGCGAAGAAGATATATCGGACAAACTTAACCAGCTAACAAGTGATGCACAAAAAATTAGCGATGTTTTAGGTATCATAGAAGACATAGCAGATAAAACAAACTTACTAGCTCTTAATGCTGCCATAGAAGCAGCTAGAGCAGGTGAACATGGTAGAGGCTTTGCTGTTGTAGCTGACGAGGTTCGCAAACTTGCCGAAAGCACGCAAAAAGCCATCGGAGAAATCCATGCAAATGTGAGCGTTATTATCCAAGCTATCATGGATGCTAGTACAAGCATGAATGATAATGTTGAAAGAACAAGACTCTTAACAGATGATTCTGAACTCATGCGTGAAAAGCTTGAAGCTACTACTAGCATTATAACGAGTACCGCTGAACTAGCTAACTCTTCACTTACAAGCACAAGTGATGTACAACAAAATGCAGAACTTGTTTTACAAAACATTGAACGTATAGACAATATTGTCAAACAAAACAAAGATAATGCTTCAAATATAGAAAAAAGTTCAAATGAAGTTTATGAAGTATCTCAAACACTCAAAGCACAACTAGATAAATTTAGAACTTAGATCATAGAGTCTCTAAGTGAATTTACATGAGGATTACATGAGATTTTATGTACAATATCCACTTTTTTCAAATGTGTGAGTTCACTCAGTGATGCTAAAGTAGCATCTCTAAAATCTTCTCCACTATTAATGTAGAGATTAAAATCATTCTCATACAGAGCCAATCTTGTCTTTAATGCTGTGGAGTATGTTGTTAAAACTCCATCTATTTTCATCAAAGAAGCTATATCTGCGAAATACTCTTTTGTCCAAAGTATTGGGTTAGAACTAGGAGAAAAAGCATCTTGATAGACTATATCAAACCTAATATTTTGAATACTTTCTATATACTCTCGGGCATCCCCTACAAACAGTTCAATATTAAACGAGTTACTTTTATGGACCCCATCCTTCACTAAATTCTTTATAATATCTACAAAGGGTTCAAACTCTTTTGGATATCTAAAATTAACGAGAGAGGAGATGAGCTTCGCATCAAGCTCTGGAGAATATATGTTTAACTTCGCATTAACATTATTTCTTTCACAATAATAAAGAGTTGCAAGGGTGTTAAATCCTAGACCAAAACATATATCTAAAATATTTATTTGTGATTGATGAGCCTTGAGTGTTATCGCAGGGATAACATGCTTCACTAAGGACTCATGAAGCGCTCCATCTTTTGTAGAGTGATAATGTTCATCATACTCTTTAGAATACGCAGTATAAGAACCATCTTCACTCAAAGCTAGAGTATGAAACTCATCATCAAATGAGCCCATTCTTATAATCCTGCGCCCCACATATGCATCTTTTTACCCACAATCAGGTCGTAACCTTCTAATATATCTATATCATTAGGGGAGCGAAACTCAAAATTCTCAAGAAGCTCCTTTGTTGACTCGATATCTAAAGAACCTTTTTTCTCTAGTATAATTACATTTGCTGTATTAGCAAGGCTAAGATAAGACAGTTTTAATAACATCTCTTTATTTTGATGTTGCGAAAAAACATCTTTTATGATGACGATGTCATTATCGCGGGGGATTGCACGAAAGGGTTGGGAAAAATTTAGATTTTCATCATTATAGTAGATGCTATTTAACTCACCATCCACTTTTAGCATTAATGATGCTAAGAGCTTAGTAATCTCATCTTCTTGAGTTGATATATAAAGATAATGATTACCAGGTAGAGGATTTAAGAGTTCCTTAAAGTGTTCTAAATTCATTTTAGTACGCTAAGTCGTGTAACTCTTTAAATATATACGCCTCTACTATATCTTCAATACATCTTTGTGTATGAGCAACGAGGACTATCATACTTAGTTCCATATATGGCCAAACATATTCATTATCATCTGCTACAACAATCCCCTCACTAAAAGCTTCAAAACCATCACTGGTGGGAGCAAACTTTACATCTTGAAGCCTTCCCTCTTCTATGCAAAGTTGTGCCCAAACCTTAGCATCATTAATTTTAGTAAGTTTCCCCTCATCAGCATTTTGGGAGTCCATCGGTATAATGAGGTACATAAGACTAATCTTCTACTTTTGAAAGGTCAAGAGCTAGTGCATCGTTATCCATAATATCTATATCTTTACGAAGGACTGCTCTTGCAATATCTTTAGCATCATCAAGCGAATGCATCTTATATGTCCCACACTGATAAATATTTAACTCAGGAATATCTGACTGTTCTTTTACCTCTAAAACATCTTTCATAGATGCTTCCCAAGCCTCAGCAACTTTTTCTTCGCTTGGTTGTCCAAGTAGCGACATATAAAAACCTGTACGACAACCCATAGGTGACAAGTCGATAATCTCAGTATCACTAGAGTTCAGGTGATCACGCATAAAACCTGCAAAAAGGTGTTCTAAAGTATGGATACCCTCTGATGAGAGTATATCTTCATTTGGTCTTACAAAACGAAGGTCAAATACTGTAATGTCATCGCCTGATGGAGTTTTCATCCCCTTAGCTTTACGAACAGCAGGTGCTGGCATGATAGTGTGATCAACTGTAAATGAGTCTAATAGTGGCATAATATATATCCTTAATTTTATTTTATAATTTAATAGTATTGTAGCGAATTTTAATTTATATATATTGAAATTATAAGTTTAGATTCTGAATCAAGTTCAGAATGACGAGGTGGGGTTCAGAACGATGTTACTTCGTCATTCCAGGCTTGACCTGGAATCTATAATGGATTCTGAATCAAGTTCAGAATGACGGAATTGTTTGTTCAGAACTACCCTTGTCTCTATTTGAGCTCCCGTGAAGATTTTAAAAAATCTTCCATACGCTCAAGACAAAGGCAAGTTTTTAGATTTGGTGCAGATTGTGCAAAATATCCAACTAAGGCTAGGCTTTAGCCTGCCGTGTTGGATTTTTGTGCAAGATGTGACGAAGCTAGAATCTTTCTATACTTTAGCTTCTTCTCGGCGTTGCAAGTATGCCCAATTTGAGTCTACTCTATCTTGCCACTCTTTAATCATATGTTTATATTGATCTTTAAACAGATGTTTAAAACGACCCTGTGCAGCTAAATACTCTTCAACTGGAACGACATTCTTAGGTCTGTATGTGATATTTAACTCTTTGCCATCAATGATTTCATAGAGTGGAAACACTAATGAATCAGTAGAAAGATCAGTTAAATACATAGTGTCTTTAGGATCAAATTTCCACTCAGTTGTACAAGGACTTACAGCATTTATAAACACTGGACCATCAACTGCAAAACCTTTTTGGATTTTTTTCACCATATCTTTCCATTTGTTTGGAGCGACTTGCGCTACATATGGAATGTGGTGAGCGGCCATGATACTCATCATGTCTTTTTTATTTTTCTTTTCACCATATGAGTGTGAACCAGATGGTGAAGTAGTTGCAGATGAACCTATAGGAGTCGAACTTGAACGCTGGCCACCTGTGTTTGCATAAACTTCATTGTCAAGAACAACATGCATAATGTTATGTCCACGTTCCATACAACCAGAAATCCATTGGAAACCTATGTCATAAGATGCACCGTCACCTGCAAACGATACAAACTTAGGGTTACGATCAGGCTGCTTGAGGCGACCTTTTGTTTTTAATGCGTTATACATTGATTCTGCACCTGCTACTGCAGTTGAACCATTTTCAAAACCAATATGAATCCAAGAAGCATCCCATGATGTGTATGGATAAACTGCTGTACAAACTTCGAGACAGCCTGTAGAAGCTGAAAGAATTAAGTCATCGTTAGTTGCATTTAAAACTTCACGAACAATAATAGAGTGTGCACAACCAGGGCAAAGAAGATTAGCACCCTCAAAGCGATCTGCTGATGTTGAAAACTCTTTTAAGTTTTTTATTTTTTTAATTTCACTCATAGTTTTCTCCTTATAAAAATGATAGTTTCGGTCCACGAACACCGATGAATTGTTGTTGAGGCGTAGTTAATTTACCAGCATCCACATTAGCTTGAAGCTCAGTAAACAACTCTACTAAGTGAGCCTTCGTTAAATCACGTCCACCAAGACCATACACTTTTCCGCTAAGAAGAACTTTAGTATCAGTATTAAACAAGCATCCAGCTACTTCATTAAAAAGCATACCAGGCGCACCATTTGGGTTTGAACGATCAAGTGTAGCTATAGATTTAAGATCTTTAAGAGCCTCTTGAATCTCAAAAAATGGGAATGGACGAATCACACGGATACCAACAACTCCAGCTTTAATACCTTTTGCACGCATCTCTTTTGCCACTTCACGAGCAGTTTCAACAGATGTTCCAAGACACACAACTGCTACATCAGCATCTTCTGTGTCATATTTTTCAACTATGTTATATTTACGTCCTGAAAGCTTTTCAAACTCATCAAAAGCAGTTTGAATCTTTGGCATAACCTTAGTCATGAGGTCATTATGTTGACGCGCTTTATGCTCAAAGTGCCAGTCTTCTTCAGTTTGTACACCATGAGTTACAGGGTGTTCAAAGTCGAGCATATCATTCATTGGTTTATACTCACCAACAAAACCATACCCTTGGTCATCAGTTAAAGTGTGGACACCTTGTGCAGTATGCGATGTCATAAAACCATCTTGATGCACCATAGCAGGAAGCCTCACATCATGATCTTCACTTACTTTAAATGCTATAAAGTTTAAGTCGTATGCATCTTGAGGACAATATGCATCAAATTGAATCCAACCACTATCACGACCTAGATACATATCTGAGTGGTCGCCATTAACATTTAATGGAGCAGCTAGGGCACGATTTACTACGTTTAAAACGATAGGTAAACGCATACCAGATGCTTGGTAAAGAGTCTCAACCATAAGAGCAAAACCCTGTGATGAAGTTGCGGTTGCAACACGACCACCTGCAGCAGCAGCACCGATACACGCTGACATTGCAGCATGTTCAGATTCTACCATTACATATTCGCCCTCTATAAAATTATCAGATTGAAATTTTGCATAACCTTCAACAATAGGAGTTGATGGAGTAATAGGGTATGCTGCAACAACATCTATTTGACATTGTCTCATAGCTTGGGCAGCTGCAAAGTTACCATCCCATACTTCAATATCTTTTAGTTCCATTTTATCAAATGCCATTACTATTTCTCCTCATCTTTACTAGGCCATGAAGCAATTTCGCTCTCTTCATCAGCTTGTTCTGTGAACATTAAAAGTGATTTTGGGTTTGTTGGACAAACCTCTACACATATTCCACACCCTTTACAGTGATCCATATCTACACCTATCATCTTTTTATCACGAGCTATGATAGATACATCTGGACAATATATCCAACAAAATTGACAATCTATACAGTAGTCTTTGTTAAAAACTGGTTTTTCAAGTCTCCAGTCAGCTACACTTGCACGATATGAACTACTCTCAGAATATGAACGATCCTCTTGTGCAGTCCCTGCGATATCATCTATACTTCCATCGAATGTACGAAGCATTGCTCCGATTTCGAATTCATCCCATCCTTTATTTGCCATCATGCTCTCCTATTTCACTTCATCGTAAGCACGCTGAATTGCAAGCATATTTGCGTCAACGATCTTTTGTGGTAATTTTTTTAGAACTCTTTGCATACTTTCTTTAAAAAAGTCCATCTCATACATACCAGATATCTTCATAAATGCACCAAGCATTGGAGTATTTGGAATTGGACGACCAATAGTTTCATTTGCTATTGTGATACAATCGACTGTATACACTTCTTTACCTTCTAGTTTAGGTTGGGACTTTACAAGTTCCTCAGTACTTAGATGGGTAGTAATAATATATTTAGTCGTCTCTTTATGATTAATTGTTACATCAGAGGTATGTACTAAAGCGGGATCTATAACAAAGACATAGTCCGGTTCCATATACTTTTCATGATTCATTATAATCTCATCATCAACACGATTGTATGCTGTCATTGCAGCTCCACGCTTAGCAGATCCATAAAATGCAAATGCCTGTACATGCTTACCAGTTGTCGAAATAACATCCGCTAAACCCTTAGCACCAGTTACAGCACCTTGTCCAGCACGACTATGCCATCTAATTTCTAGCATAAATTCTCCTTAATTATTCAAGAATAATCTCTAATTATTTTATGTATTTTATGCTAGTTGCTCTTAAAATTAGCTTGGAGTACTTATACTTATAAGAATTTGAGGTTATTTTTAACTTTGGGTACTTTTTAGGTACTTTACAACCTCAAAAGCGTCATTAAATATAACATTAGTAAACATTTTAAGCTCTTCTTCTTTGCCATATCCACACAGCACAGCAGCGCAATTTACATTCGCTTCATTTGCACTTATTAAGTCGAGCTTTGTGTCACCAATCATCCAAATATTTTCATCTTTTGGAAGTGACTTTAATGCATTTAGTATTGGTTCAGCATCTGGCTTTGGTTTGACTACATCTTCACGGCCTATAAGCACTTCAAAATACTGCATTAAACCAAAATACTCCATCAGCACTTTTGAGTACTTAGCAGTTTTTGTTGTCACAATCGCCAAAGTAGCTATCTTACTTGCTTCTTTAACAGCTTCAACTGCACGAGGGAGAAGCTCTGTCTTTAGAGTAGAGATTTTTCTGTACTCCTCTTTATAGGTATGAACAAAATCCCAAACCTTACCCTCTTCAACTCCAAGTTGCGCATACATGATATCAAGAGGATAACCAATAAGCGCTTTTATCTCTTCATCCTTTGGTCTTTGCATACCATGAACATCAAAAGAGTAATGAAAAGTCTCTACAATAGCATCAGTTGAATCTATAAGCGTTCCATCTAAATCAAAAAGTATTATCATAAATCATTTTTCCCATTCTATATAGTTATGCCAAATTCCACTTGGTGAATTTTGGATATTTTTGAGTTTTTTACTGACAACCGTTATGGAGTTTGGTATATAAAGAAAAAGATATGGATTTTCATCTGTTATCATCTTAAACATCTCTTGCCAAAGTTTTGAGAGCTTTTTGCGATCTATAATCTCTTGGGATTCTTCTATCAACTTATCCATCTTAGCATCATCAAAACCGACGAGATTAAAACCACCTTGCTTATCATTATCAGAGTGCCAAAACATATAGGGGTCTGGTGTAGGTGAGAGCCCCCAACCCAAAAGGACACTATCAAACTTGTGAGGGAAAACTACCATATTTAAAAAGGCTTGCCATTCCATGACGCGTAGTTTGACTATGACTCCTGCTTTTTTTAACTGATGCTGAAGTATCTCCGCAGCGTAAGGACGTATAGCACTAGAGTTTGAAGTAACTATTTCAAAGCTAAATGGATGTGAGGCATCATATCCAGCCTCTTTTAAAAGTTTTTTAGCTCTTTGTATATCTAGTTTAGGTGCTTTTACATCTTTATTAAAAGCGAGTGAACTTGGAAGAAATGGTCCAGTACAAACTTGGGCATGATTGAAAAATAAAATCTGCATTAGCTCTTCTCTGTCTATTGCCATAGAAAGAGCCTCTCTTACTTTTGGGTTTTGAAATTTAGGGAGCCTGAGGTTTAAACCTAAGTAAGTATAAGATTGCGTAATTTTTTCAAAAATATTAAAATCAGCAAAAAAAGAAGGAGTGAGTTGACGCTCATACTGCATAGGCTCGACACTTCCTATGTCGAGCTCGCCTGATTTGAGCATTAAAAATCTTGTCATAGCATCTGCTATCACATGAAAACTTATCTCATCTATCTTAGGTCGCCCTTCGAAATAATCATCGTTAGCACGTAAAATGATGTTTTTAGAGTGTTCTAACTCAAAGAGCTTATAAGGACCAGTCCCTATAGGCGCCATATTAAAAGGTGAGTTCATTAAATTTTGCTCATTTTTTAATACATGCTCTGGTAATATACCCATCATCCATGTTTCAAGGGCTTTAAAATATGGCTGTTTATACTCAACTTCAACTGTATACTTATCTATCGCTTTAACATTTTTCACAAAGCGAAATCCTGAAGAATAAGGTGATGAGATTTTAGAAGAGATAAGGACTTCGTAAGTAAAAACAATATCCTTAGCTGTAAATTTCTCTCCATCGTGCCATAAGACATTTTTTCGAAGCTCAAATACTAAAGTTTTGTCATTTTTAAAGTAAAACGATGATGCTAAGTCCCCTATTATGGTTGCATTATCTTTATCAT
>JALSLR010000037.1 GCA_026988245.1 Sulfurimonas sp. | reverse complement strand
ACGTTTTGCGGCTTCTTTTTGTTTTGAAGCTGTTATGTAGTCTATACCAACTGAGAGGATTAAAGTAAGTACATAAGCAGTAAAGGGGAACAATAAGTTAAAGACTATACCTTGGGTAAAAAGCATGTAAAAAGCTAGTTCAAACATCCCATACAAAATTCCTATAGCAAAAGGGACGATATACCATGAACCAACAAATGAAAATAACAACAAGAAAAAAAGTGATATAAACCAAATAACCATCAAGTCATAGACTACGATATCTGCTGGTTGGTATAAAAAATCACCTTTAAGAATGTTGTCTATAGCATTTGCGTGTACCTCTACCCCAGCAATAGCACTATCGTAAGGGATAGAACGAAGATCAAACAAACCAACTGCAGAGGTACCAACAAGGACAAATTTACCCTCTATATCTTCTGGTTTAAAGTTTCCCTTCATAATATCAACTGCACTTATGTACTTAAAATGCTTCCCTGGACCACGAAAGTTCACTACTAAACGACCTACTTTATCGGTCGGAATGTTGAAATCTCCAAATTTTACATTTGAAACACCTGCCTCATCACCTATCACTTCTACCTTTTTTGCACCACTATAGATGCGTATCATCTCCAATGCTAGTGAAGGAAATACCATCCCATCATAGTTCATCACAAGAGGGACTGAGCGTATCATTCCCCCCTCATCTGGAGTATTGTTAAAAAAGCCACTAGAGTAAAGGTTGTCTTGAAGTATGGGTATGTTTAGAACTACCCCTTCTGGTTCTAGGACAGTAGAGTTTTTCCCCATACCCTTTTGCACGAAAACTGCAGGTATCATAGGGCTCTCCTCTTCATCTGTTTTCTCAAAAGTGAAGATATAGCCCCCAACTGTAGGTGTTTGAGTAAGTGCTATAGCTAACATCTCATCGTAATTTGGTAAATTTTTTAATTGGGGAAATTGTTTCGCAAATCTATGAGGGGAGCTTCTGTCTTTTTCAGCAAAAACGATGTCTAGTCCGATGATGCCAACCTTAGCATCATTGAGCGAGTAGAGTAAGTCTGCAAAAACATCCCTTTGCCATGGCCATTGACCATATACTTTTAAGGACTCTTCATCTATATCTACTATAACAACATCATCTGACTTAGGAAGTGGACCACGTTTTACAAACATAAAATCACGCAAACGTTTATCGAGAGAAAAAAAAGCTTGGGGCATCACAAGGTAGGCCCAAGATAAAAGCACAGCTAAAGCGATAGCACTCAGTGCTTTTATAGAAAAATTTTTCATCTAGTACTCGACTGGTCTGTCCTGTGTATTTACTGTGATACCAAAAGCTTCTAAAACTTCTAAGGCATTTATGAGCGTCTGCTGTGTTACATCTGCAATATCTTCAGTTGGAACATCTACACTACCAAATTCATCTAGTGGATTTGGGGTATCTGATGAACTTTCATCACTCTCTTCATCCTCAGAGTCTTCTTCGTCCCCCTCTTTAGCATCATCTCCAGAACCTGCACTACCAGAGTCAGCTTTGCCCTCTTTGATACCTTTTGGTCCATAGATAGCATAACGACCTGCACCTACTTCTATAGTCTTGCCATCATATTCTATGGTAATAGCACCTTTATTACATGTTACTTTTTCACTCTCACCACCAGTGATTCCCCAAAAATCTGTTCCACGAATCCCGATAGTTGCACTAGCAGTCTTCACTTTAAATCTTTGAGGTGCTAACTTTCCTATGCGCCCTGTTACAGAACGAAAAAAACCACGAGATGATTTCATACTTACCTTTGAGTTCTCACCATCAAAACTATATTCATCAAAACTAAAAGTAGATTTTGAGCCAACCGTAACAACTGTTTCATCTTTTAGCATCACCTGAACACGGCTTTTGCTTTGAGTTACTATGGTATCGCCCTCAAGAAGTTCCATACCAGAGGCTACATCAACATTGCCACTTGCACGTTGTACTTGAGCTTGACCTTTAAGTGCCATAACTGTTCCAATATTTGCAAACAATACACTGCTAAACAATACTAATAATATAAATAATTTCTTCATAGTCTCTCCCTTTTAGTAGTTGGCACTGACGCCAAACATCAATATGTTTTTTGAGTACTCCGCTGTTGCAATATTTGAACTATTGGCTATATATCTTTCTGATACATAGGCTTCATAGTTACCTAAAAAATAGTGTGAAAACTTAGCCTCTAGTTGGTGAAAGGTATCACTTCTATCATTATCGTCATAGGTAGCCATTCTTAATTTGTAGTCTGCTTTGAGCACTAACCAAGAAACGATGTTGTAGTTCGCTCCAAGATTTATGCTCATAAAAGTTTTATCTATATACTGTGCACTTGAGTTACTATCAACTTTTGAGATAGATTCATATTTTGCTTTTGCAAAATAATAATCTTTTCCCATCAGATAATAGATACCCGCACCTACACCAAAAGCACTATCATCCATGATTTTATCAGCTTCTTGAGCGTAGCTTCTTGCAACGTAAGAGAGGTCTGCACTTGCTATGAGGTCATTGGAGATGGTGTAGTTTACTCTTGGTTCTATTTTTAGTTGGTTGAGGAGGTGTCTATCAAGATAGTTTACGATGTCATAACCTAGTGGTACGTAGATATCATAACTCTCACCACTAAAACCAGCACCTGCTTTTGCACCACCCAAGAAAAGGTCATACATAGAGGCATTATCATCAAAGTTTGTTTGGTTGTAGAGGACTATATCACCGCGTCCATACCAACCACCTTTTTCTTCCAAATCATGTGTATAACTTGCACTTGCACTTAAGCGAGCAAAAAGTGTTGCTATTTCATCTGAAGAAAGTGGTTCATTATCTAGCACACCTGGCGCTACATTTACATTTGTATCATGTCCTATCGCCAAAGAAGCAAAAGCTTTAAAGGAGTCTAAGTCCACCCCTCTTAGCTTATCTAAAGATGCTCTTTGCTCTGGCGAAAGTTGATAGTTTTGCAACTCTTTTGATGCACTCACAGCTAAGTCATCACGCCCTGTTCTATTATAAAGGTTCACTAAGGCTACACGAGCATCTATATTTCCTTCATCTAACATCTCAACTCTTTCATAAGCGCTCATAGCCTCATTTTCACGACCAAGCGCTTCAGCAGATTTTGCCCAAAGTAGATGCAACTGAGGGTTAGCATACTCATCACTTGAAGCTTTTGCTTCTGTTATAGCATCTTCATATTGCTTAGCATCATAGTAGGTTTGTACTTGGTCTATACTCGCAAAAAGAGAGATTGTTGCAAGTAGTAAGCTTGTCATTATTTTGTTCATTTAGTTTCCTTCATTTAGTTTTATTGTCATTATGGAACTAAGCACCTGGCCAAAAAGCATATAGCACACCGTTATTATCTAATCCGATAATATCACTCGTGCTGGATATAAGATTAACAGCTGAAATCAATCCGCCTGTTACTGGTATAAAATATGAACTTGCAGGATTAAAAAAATACAGGCCTGTATCTACAGCTAATACGATACTTGATGTGAAAGCTTGTGATGCATCTCTAATCTCTCTATATGAAGAATAGGGATTAGTACCGATGCTAGGATTTCCAATTTGTGCTATACGTATATTGCCTATACTATTAATAGCTGCAAAATTAGGACCACTATTGTCAACAACATGTACATATTTTAAATGTCTTGAACCCATAATATTAGGAGCGTACGATGTTGTTCCATTTTCATCATAAACACGAAGACCATTATCATAGTCAGATATATAGAGGTATCTTGAGACATTATTATAACCTGTTAGTTTAAGTGGAGTACCATCGATAGAGACATCAGGCATGGGAAGCAAATTCGCAGAACCATTTATCGAGTCAAAGACCTTTAATCCTATTTTTGGACCAACTGCATACACCCTATCGATATTTGTTAAATCTGAACCATATCCTACACCAGTTATGCCAGTTACAGTTTGCATATAATTATGAGCATTAACAACATACGATGCACCTGTTGCATCTATATCTATGATAAAGATACCATCATTTTCAGTTGCTACTATGAGATTATTATGAAAATTGCTATTATTGTCTACATATACCATATCATTTATTTTCGATGTTATACTATAACTTGCTTTTTTTACTACTGCTGGAGATAAAGCAGCAGATGAAGCAGCATTAGTATACTCATAAAAATCTATCCCACCCTCTCGTGCTACAGCTACTATATCTACGATTCCATCAATATTGTCCTTAAATGCTCTTACCATATATGCACTTTTATCTCCAGTATCTACTAAAACACTTGTAGTCATAGTTGAAGGACCTAACAAAAATCCACTAACTGTAAAGTTCCAAGTAGTTGGACTTTGAGTATCATATGCATTTCCAAACATATCTGTCGGTGGATTTTGCATAGTTACAGTATATGATGTACCAGCAGATAACGGTAAAGTGGGAGTAAAAGTCACTTTAGCATTAAAGTATTCAAAAGTTCCACTAACAGATGTATTATTGCCATCTATAACACTAAACATAGGTAAATCACTCACAGCTATTGTACTATCAAACTCTATGCTAACCAGGGGCAATACATTAGGGGTGGAAACATCTTGTGGATTACTATCCGAAAAATAAAGAGCAGTTCCAGGATTTACAACACTACCATCATCAGCAGGTGTAAAACTAAGTGTATAATCCTCGCTCAAACTATTTCCACTTGCACTTTTTACAGCAGTTGTAACCACTAAAGTATATGATGAAGATGCACTAAGATACTTAAATGGTGTTATAAGTACTTTTCTAGGGTTAGCATCATCTATAGTGAGTGTTACACCAACTACACTACCACTACTGTCTTTTAGATATAGTGGGTAAGATGAAGAACTTACTCTTATGTAAGTAGGAGCAGCTTGCCCATCTAAGACACCTTGGTCTACAGAAGGTATAGAAGTTAATGTAGTTAAACTACTCAAGTCCATATCTTCAGAAAACTCAACACTTAAGACACTTTTAATGTCAAGCTTGTCAAGAGTAGGTGCACGAGAGATACTTAAACTCTTAGCATCATTAGTGCTGTTTTCCTGAGCATCATTACTACAACCCATCATCCCCACAAGTAGAAATGAAATTATAATATATTTTAACATTTATCATCCTTTTATATCTATTGCACCATTATACATCATGCGATATAAAGATATACTTACATTACAAGTTCATACTTTACACTTCTTCCTGCCGTTGCATCTATCTGCCGTATATAGCCAAACTTAACTAACTCTTGCATATCTCTAAATGCTGTTGGTTTAGAGACTTTTGTCATGCTCATATATTTTTTAGTACTGAGTCCACCTTCAAACTCACCTTGAGTATATTCTAGAAGTTTATTGAGCACTTTTACTTGCCTAACATTGAGTTGTTCTTGCTTTACCTGGTTAAAAAACTTTGCTTTTTGAACAACTATATCCACTTTTTTCAGTCCTAAATCAATGGAAGCTTTTAGGGTTTTAGTATGCCAAAGTATCCAGTCTGTAAAATCATACTCTCTGTTGTAAAGTAGGTTCTGGCTATTTTCAAGAGCTTTATAATAGCCCTTTTTATCCATCTGTATAGCTGAAGAGATGGAGAAATACTTATACCCTAGTTTTGTGTTTTTAGAGAGTATGTAGTCAACTATAACTCTAGCTACTCTTCCGTTACCATCATCATAAGGGTGTATACTCACAAACCACAAGTGAGCTTTTGCACTTTTTATATAAGGATTTTCTGAGTCGTTGTTTATGTACTCTAAAAGTGCTTTAAGATCTTCTTCAATTTTTTTAGCAGGCAGACCACGATAATGTACTTTTTGATGACCATGTGGCCCCGAGACTACTTCCATATCATCATATGAACGAAACACTCCTATGTTAATATCTTCAAGCAAAGAGGAGTACTCCCCCTCAAAAAGTGTAGCATGCCATCTATGTAGTCTATCTAAGCTAAGCGGTTCATGATTGAGATTGCTATCTATGAGTAGAGAAGTAAGTGCATCTGTATGATGCGTAGAGCTATCCTCTCCAAGATTAAAACTCTTATCTAATCTTTTTCTAACTGATGACCTAACACTATCATAGTTCAAGTATTCACCCTCTATAGCATTACTCGCTACAATCTCTTCAGTAAATGTCTCTATAGCAATATTATTTTCTTTAGCTTTATCGAGTAAGTCAATAAGTGTAGAAAGTTTTCCTATCTTTTGGGCAGTTATGTCTATCTCGTTAATGACTAACTCTGCCTTATATGGAAAACTAGGGTACTTTTCATGCTCCCATAACCATTTTTTCATACTATGCCCTCACATTATCTTAGTATGCTCTAATCGTATCATAAACTTGTATGATTAGCAAATATAATCGTTTCATTTGTATACTTAAATAGGGTGAAGCCTTTAATCGTAATTATCCCATCTCTTAAAATATGCGTATCATATTTGGCTTTTCATTGACAAAGTCTAGTGCTTCTAGTTCATTCATCATAGCTTGTATGTCACTTTCCTTAGCAATATGAGTTGAGATGAGAAGATTTGCTGAGGAGTTTGAGGTTGATTTTTGTAGCATTGTTTCTACAGAGATATTATGAACTTCAAAAATTTTAGTGATTTTTGCTAAAACTCCAGCTTTATCACTGACATTTATGCGTAAGTAGTATTTTGATTCTATATTTGCAGATGGTTTTAGAGTTAACTTACCTTCCATAGGTTTGTCAAAACCAAGCATAGGAGATGATTTACCAGCTCTTGCGATACTTATGATGTCAGCTATAACAGCAGAGGCAGTAGCATCACCGCCAGCGCCTGGACCATAGTAAAGTGTCTCGCCAACCTTATCACCAACTACGCTAACCCCATTCATAACACCATCTATTTTTGCTATCATCTCCTCTTTGCTTATCAAACAAGCATGAACACGGAGCTCTACTTCACTGCCATCTTTTTTTGCAATCGTAAGAAGCTTTATGGCATATCCAAACTCTTTGGCAAACGCAACATCCTCGCTACTTACATTTTGTATACCCTCTATGAGGATATCTTCAGGCTTAGCATCAATACCATAAGCGATAGATGACAAGATGAGAAGCTTATGCGCAGCATCATAACCACCTACATCAAACTCAGGGTCAGCCTCTGCGTAACCTAAGTCTTGAGCCTCTTTAAGTATAGCATCGTAAGCTACGCCATTGTTAGCCATCTCAGTCATCATATAGTTACATGTACCATTCATAATACCTACTATAGACTCTATATGATTCGCCGTCAAACCATCACGAAGTGCATTAATGATGGGTATACCACCAGCAACAGCAGCCTCATATTCAAAGGCATTATCCTTTGCTAAGTCTTGAAGTTCATAACGGTGATATGCTAAAAGTGCCTTATTTGCTGTGACTACAGACTTACCTTTAGACAAGGCTTTTTTAACCACTTCAAAAGCTTCATCAACCCCACCCATAAGTTCTACAACGATATCAATCTCTTCATCATTTAAGATCGTCTCTACATTGTCAGTTATGATGATGTCTAATCCACGATCTTTTTTAAGGTTTTTTACGACACCAGATTTTACAACTATCTCTTGACCTGCACGCGCAGAGATAACGTCTGCATTACTTTTTAGTATTTGAGCGACACTCGTTCCAACTGTTCCAACACCGATTATTCCAACTTTTATCATATTAGTATTCTCCCAAATATTTCATTCTTATAGATTCCGTATCAAGTTCAGAATCTACATACAAGCTTTTACTGAAACTGCTTTAAAAACTCTTTTATATTTCTTGCAGCTTGACGAATGCGATTGTCATTTTCTATGAGCGCTATACGAACATAACCCTCACCATACGCACCAAAACCGATACCAGGTGCTACAGCTACTCCGGCCTCAGTAAGGAGCCTTTTACTAAATTCTAACGAACCTAAATGTGCTGCACATTCAGGTATTTTAGCCCATGAAAACATACTTGCTTCATTTTTACGTATATGCCAACCAGCTCTATCAAAAGCTTCTATGAGAACCTCTTGACGGTGGTTGTATTTTTCAGTTATATCTCTAACGCATTGTTGGTCACCATTGAGTGCGACAGTAGCTGCAACTTGTATAGGGGTGAACATACCATAATCTAACCATGATTTTATTTTTTGAAGCGCACCTATAAGTTTTTTGTTGCCTACAAAAAAGCCTACACGCCATCCTGCCATATTGTAAGACTTAGAAAGAGTAAAGGACTCAACAGCTACATCTTTTGCACCAGGAACTTCCATGATAGATGGAGTAACATATCCATCAAAAGTTATATCTCCATATGCGATATCAGAGATAACATAAAATCTCTCTTTTTTAGCCATCGCAACAAGACGAACATAAAACTCTTTTGTTACTGTTGCAGTAGATGGGTTATGTGGAAAGTTTACCAAGACATACTTAGGCTTAGGAGAATTTTCTCTAAACATTCTTTCTAAATCTTGAAAAAATTTATCTTCATTTACTCTATAGTCTTCATCAAACTCTATACCAAACTTCACAACACTTCCACCAGCCAAGATGAAAGAGTATTCATGGATGGGATAAGTAGGGTCTGGAACCACAGCTAAATCTCCAGGGTTTGTGATGGCATATGTAAGATGAGCGTAACCCTCTTTACTCCCCATAGTAGCTACACATTCTGTTTCAGGGTCAAGTTTGCAGTCATATCTACGCTCATACCAGTCTGCTATAGCTTGAAGAAGTTTTGGGATACCTTTAGAAGTTGAATACCCATGAGTTTTAGTTTTTTTGGCTGATTCAACAAGCTTTTCTCTGATATGTTTTGGAGTATCTCCGTCAGGATTCCCCATAGAAAAGTCTATCACATCTTTACCAGCACGGCGCTGGGCCATCTTGATGTCATTTACTTCAGCAAAAACATACTTTGGAAGTCTATCAACTCTGTCAAATTTTATCTCATCAAACATAAAAAAATCCTCTTAAAATTATTAATGTAATTTTAGCGAAAAAATCTTAACGCGAACCCTTAGGGGAAAGAATAAGAAAGTTCTTGATATTTTTGAGCGTATATATATCACTAATTTTTATATAGTTTGCTCCCTCTGGTATCTTCAAAGAAAGGTGTCTCGTTCTTGAGTCCTTTTTAATAACTTTAAGAAGATGCAATGAAGAATCGAAGTATGTAATATAAGGGTACCAACTATTTCGTGTACTACTTTGAATATCAAGCTCTTTTACTTCCGATACATTCAACCAATACGCATACAGAGAACGTTTAAGTTCAATGTTTTCATAAGCATTGAGTCTTGGTACATTTAAAAAACCATCTCGCATATCTACAGTAAATGTCCACTCTGTTTGAGAAAGCATTATCACATCAACTATCACCGAGCCACTTTTACTCAACTCTGTTTGTAACACCTGCGGGTCAGTTACATACTCAGCTTTTAAGGAAATCGACCATGTGAAGCCTGCTTCATCTAGTGTTGATTCCCTTGTTACATACCTATAATAACCAATATTTCTTAGTGTATCACCCATTATTTTCATAAAAAAGAGTGGATTATCGCTTGTTTTAAAATTAAGTATCAACTCTTGTGGTTTATCAAAATACAAAGATAAAAGACCGTTCTCTTTAAGGGTTTCAACAACTTTTACAGCATCTATATGCTGATTAATAATAAAGTCAGATTCAGGCGAGAATATAATTTTAATATATGCTTCATTTTTACTATATACACTCTCATCTAAAAGTGATCTAATCTTTAAGTTTAACTGCTCACCTGCTGGATTAACCTCAACTATATCTGCGTTTATATCATCTGCAAGACTAAATGAAAATAGAAGTAAAAAAGAGAGTAATAGTTTTACCACTTTTCGCCTTTGTTTAAGCGAGTAAACTCAGCTGAACGTATTTTTCTTAGCTTTCCATCTTTATAAACAAAGCGCAAATTTCTTGATGTTTGGTACTGTTTAAGTTCCCCACTAATGTCAAAATCTACATTACCATGACCAAGGGTAAGAAGCCAATGTCCATTTGGATCAAGTGCTAGTTCATCATCAAAAGTTTTTTGCTTTTTTTCCCCAGTATTTAAGTTGATATAACCAACCCATAAAAGTGTTTTTGGTAAAATTTTAAAAGTAGCTGCTAATCTTTTTTCTTCTCTTTTGGCCTCTTCATCAAGCATCACTTGCTCAATTCTCGGAGCAATTGTTTGCGTAGCATTGTTTATACTGATATTGTCTACTTTAGTATCTATGCTTTTACTTGCAACCGAAGTATCCATTGTCGAGATAATTAATACCCCAAATATAACTAAGGCGGCTAAAAGGTAGTACTTTGTATAATTTTTTTTCTTTTTTGATGCTATAAAAACTTTTTTTGCTATAGTAAATTCTTTCATATTGTCTTCAAAATATTCTAAACCTTTAGCTTTTAAAGTATCTAAATTCATAGAGTACTCACGCTCAAGTATCGAGATAAAACCTAAAAACTGAATTTTATTCATATTTGAAAAGCTTGAGGCAACAAGACCCCTCGTATGTTCTTTTGGTATATGCGTGTCTTCATGAATTTTTTGAGAGCCTATCTCTTTTAAACGCTCATAACCATCTCTATTATTTTCCATTCCCTAGCCCCTTAATCTATCTATTAAAATAGCTCCAGCAACACTTACATTTAAACTATCAAATTGATGTACCATACTGATGCTAACAACTTCATCTAGCTTTGAACTCACCCGTGAGCTAAGACCCTCCCCTTCACTTCCTAAGAAAAGTGCTTTTTTAGATCTAGGGGAAACTTCTCTAATGTCTGTCCCTCCCATATCTGCTCCATATGCTGTAAAACCTGACATTTTAAGATCATTTAAAACTGTGTGGATATTTTGTTCCAAAGCAAAAGGCATATCAAAAAGTGCCCCAGTACTTGTTCGCACAATTGCTTCAAGAGGAAGAGTTTTCACCCCACAAGCGATAACTGCATCTACTCCAAGCGCGTAAGCACTCCTCACAATCGCTCCTATATTACCAACATCCGTAAGAGTTGATAAGACTAAAACAAAGTCATAGTTAAAAAAATCTTTGTAACTTACAAGTTTTATAGGCTCGACTTCGGCTAAAAATCCTTGATGAGAACCACCTTTACACATAGTCTGTGCTGCATTAGGCGGGATTCTTTTTACTTCAAAACCCATCTTCATTAAGCGTGAGTACTCTTTTTTTTCTAACTCTTTAGAGAGAAAAAGGGTCTTTATCTTTTGTGGATAATTATCAATAATATAGTAAGTTGGCTGTTTTCCGTAAATTAACATGGGAAAATTTTATCTAAATAACTAAAATCTATACTTAAAGATAATTAAATATTATATTTTTGTGATATTAATGTAGGATTTATAATTCTAAAAGTCTATTATAGCAACGCTTAGTGTTTTCTCCCGTTATTTTGCAGATAAGTTTCGCTTTGGCTTTAAGAGGAAGGTCAAGTTCTAGTATATCTTTTTGTGAAATCGCACTTGAGTTCTGCGCATCATTTGAGGGCAATACCACTACCCACTCTCCGCGAATTTTGTCTTTTAAGATTTCTAGAGCATCCTTTGGGGTAGCATGCATGTATTTTTGATATTTTTTAGTAAGTTCTTTGGCTAAAAAAATCTCTGTATTTGGCTGAAGCTCATCTAGTTCTCGAAGTAATTTATCTAAACGGTGAGGAGATTCATAAAGTACAGTAGTGTGTCCACTTCCAAGAGCATCTGAGAGTGATTGTTCTCTATCTTTACCCTTATGTGGTAAAAAGCCCCAAAACAACATCTTAGTTTGTATAAATCCACTAGCTATAAAAGCTGTTAAAACTGCGTTAGCACCAGGAAGTACATCGTACTTTATCTCATTGTCTATTGCGTAACGCACTAGAAGTTGGCCAGGGTCACTTACCCCTGCCATACCAGCATCACTTACATAGATAACGTTTTGTTCAAAAAAAGACGGTTCTAATTTTTCAACAAAAGATTTTTCATTATGTGAATGAAGTGAGATAAATTCTTGATTAGGTTTAAAAGTAGTATTGTAACGTTCTTGTAAGATGTTTATGAGTTTTTTTGTTACGCGAGTATCTTCGCAAAGTAGTACATCAGCCTCACTAAGAACTTCTATGGCCCTAAGTGAGATGTCGCCTATGTTACCTATGGGAGTAGGAACTAGGCTCAACAAGATTAAATCTTGATTATTTTTTAGCGTAACGAGCGTTAAACTTCTCGATTCTACCAGCAGTATCTACCATACGCTCAGAACCTGTAAAGAATGGATGACATTCATTACAAATATCTATGCTAAGAGTATCTTTAGCAGCTTTATTTTCAAATGTGTTACCACATGCACATGTTACTTTACAAGTTACGAACTGAGGGTGTAAGTCTTTTTTCATTTTTTTGCCTTTTGCTATTCGATTTGTATACGAACAACTATATATTTTTTTATTCCGTATGGGTGCGGAATGTTTAAGAAGTGAAATTATATCTAAAATATTCTTAATTTACTAATATCTAATAATCATACATAAGATTAATTTATGTTTACTAGTGTAGAATTCTTCTATATATACAATTTTAAAGGAAATCACATGTTACATCCAGCTATAGCACATTTTGCTATTTCTTTACCAATAATCTCTTTAGTTTTAGGTTTACTATACCTTTTTAAACCAAGTGAGTTGATGTCAAAAATCACTTCTCGCTTTTTCGTATTTGCAGCAGTTTTTGCAGTTGCAGCTTATTTTACAGGTAAAAATGATGCGCAAGAAGTTTTTGAATTTTTAAGTAACGACGCTAAATCTGTTCTTGTTCAACATGCTCAACTTGGTCTATATCTTGCCATCAGTATGGTTGTTATTGCTGTTGTTAAGTTCATAGGATGCAAAAAAAATATATTTAAACTTGAAATTCTTTCTGTTGTACTTTTACTTCTTTTAAGTGGTGCTACTCTTTACCAAGGTAAAATGGGTGGACAATTGACTTTCGAACATGGCGCCCATGTTAAAATCGCTCAAGACTTAGGTAAACAAGTTAAAGTTATGAAAGAAGAACTTTCTATGTGTGAAGACGACGATGAAGACGAGGACGAAGAATAAAAACACAGTAGATTCCGGGTCGAGCCCGGAATGACGAATGATACTCGTCATTCTGAACTTGATTCAGAATCTACATACACCAAAAGCAAAACTATTAAACCTACAACAACACCTTAGAAGCAACCGCCATAACGGCACTTTCACTTCTAAGAACCATAGGCGTATCAAGCCTAAACACCTCTTTCGATTTTAAAAACTTTTTTTCACTAGAAGAAAAACCACCCTCACAACCTATAAGCACACAAGAGACATCACTCATGTCATCTAATGTTTTATCTGTAAAGTCAAAAACTTTTACATCTGAATTTTGACTTATAAAACTTTGTAGACTTTTCACTTCTTCTAATTCTATCTTATGCGTTGCACCACATTGTTGCATAGACGCCTCTAAAATTCTCTCAAATCGCTTAAAATCAAGCTTTACATTTCGCTGACTTCGATCACACTCTATGAAAGTAATTTTACTCACGCCAATCTCACTCAAACTTGGAAGTACCTTTTCTATGCTCTTAGCATCAATCTTGCACCAACCTACATGAAGCTCTTTTTTTGCTTTGACTTCTAAAAGCTGTGATGATGCTAAGCTCAAAATTGCTTTTTTTGGTTCAAGCGATCTAAGGGTATACTTATGGAGTATTTTTATATCTTTGTTGGAACGAAAAGCAATTGTATCACCCTCTTGATGACGACGAACTTTTATGAGATATTTATGCAACTCACCTTTGAGCACAAGAGTTTCATCTCCTGCATCTTCATCCAAAACATATATCAAAGAAGCATCCCAATATAGATAGCTAAAGAGATGATAATCTCACTAAGAAGAATTTTTTGAGCAAACTTTTTATAGTCCAAAAAACCTTCTAAATCATTGTTCATAATGTAACGAAATGTTTTAGAACGTTTTGCCTCTAAGACTATAAGCACTACAGAAAAAACTATCATAAGTATGTTTGCAAAAGTAAAGTCAAGATGTTTTGCTGCCATCATAATGATACCTGTAAATATAACACTTCCAAGAATTGTTAATCCAATGGGATTAAAAATCATATGGAATTTTCTATAGCTCTGCACATCATTTGCTCTATAAATTTTATATAAATTTAAACTCATTACCCCTAAAACAACTAACACACTAAAGTTGTGTGCTACAATACTCATATTATACATCTCATTCATAATGAAATTTTACTATAATTATCTTAAATGTTATTCTTAGCTTGACTAAGAATCTATAAAAGGCAATAAATGTCCGTTACAATAGAACAAGCACTTGAACTTATCTACAAAAATACACCGCTAAAACAAACAAAAATACTACCAATAGAACAAGCCTTAGGTCTTATATTGGCAGAGGATATCATCGCTACTCATAACTTACCACCCTACAATAACTCAGCAATGGATGGATATGCTGTAAAGATTGATGATGCTAAGCGTAATGTCACAGTTACTCATACCATCTTTGCGGGGGATGATTCTCATGAAATTTTAGTCTCAGGCAAGGCTATCAAGATTATGACAGGTGCTAAAATCCCTGAGGGATGTGAGGCTATCGTACCAGCTGAGGACACCACCCCGAGTGATGATGGAGTCAGATTTGCTGAACTGAAAAAAGGGCAACATATTCGTCTATGTGGTGAAGATATAAAGAGTGGCGACACTCTGCTACACTCAGGTGACAAACTTCAAGCCCATCAAATAACTCTTTTAGCATCACAAGGTATCTCACATATAAAGGTATACAAAAAACCTCAGGTAGCCATCTTTGCAAGTGGGAGTGAACTTAAGATGCATTTTGAGACTGTTGAAGATAGTTATCAACTTTACAACACAAATGCTCCTGCATTAAAAGCAAGATGTGAAGAGTTAGGGTGTGAAGTCGATTTTATAGGGACTGCAAGAGACGATTTAGAAGATTTAAAACAACATCTCAAAAGTGCTTTAGATGCAGACCTTATCATAACTAGTGGTGGGGTGAGTGTTGGTGATGCCGACTTTACAAAAGAGGTCTTTGGCTCTTTTGGTATGCAAACTTTTTTTGACAAAGTAGAGATAAAACCAGGCAAACCTACAACTTTTGGCCGCATAGGCGATACAGCTGTTTTAAACTTACCAGGGAACCCCTTTGCAGCATCTATAAACTTTGAATTATTTGGACAAAGCATACTCTTAGCGATGTCTGGGGCAAATGAAAAATACTTAACAAGCATTGATGCTAAGATGCAAGAGGCTTACAAACTCCGAGCAGGAAGAAGAACTTTAGTTCCAGGCTATTTCAATGGTACAAGTTTTAAAGTCCTAGATAAGTTCGCACCAGGGATGGTAAGCCCCTTAGCATCATCAAATGCTTACATAATGATAAGCGAAGAGGCTAGTTTAATAGAAAAAGATTCTACTGTCAAAGTATTACCAATTAGATTTGGTTTTAATTCAGAAGTAAAGGTTGATTTAATAACTATATAAATTCCGTGTTATCATACCATTACAGTATGAGTCTCATATGACAGGATAGATAAACATGTAGATTCCAGGTCAAGCCTGGAATGACGAAAGGCGTCATTGCGAACAACCACCCGTCATTCTGAACTTGATTCAGAATCTACTTCTAAACCTACAATGTAGATTCCGTGTCAAGCACGGAATGACGAAGAGGCGTCATTGCGAACAACCACCCGTCATTGCGAACAACCACCCGTCATTCTGAACTTGATTCAGAATCTACTTCTAAACCTATCTCACAGAATAGAATCATACAAATCTTTCCAATCTACATTATCCTTTTGTATTAAATCTATTTTCCATTGCCTCTTCCAAGACTTTAATTGTTTTTCTCTTTTTATAGCCTCGTTAATATCATCATATACCTCATAATATACTAAATCGTGAAGGTTATATTGTTTAGTAAATCCATCAACTAATTTATTTTTATGCTCATAAACTCTTTTAATTATGTCTGATGTTACACCTATATATATGGTTCCATTTGTTTTATTTGACATTATGTAGATGTATGAGTGCATTGATAATTCCTTTTATAGTATGTAGATTCCGTGTCAAGCACGGAATGACGGAAGGCGTCATTGCAAACAATCACCCGTCATTGCGAACAACCACCCGTCATTCTGAACAACCACCCGTCATTCTGAACTTGATTCAGAATCTACTTCTAAACCTACAATGTAGATTCCGTGTCAAGCACGGAATGGCGTAGAGGCGTCATTGACATTAACCAAGTGCTACACACTCGTAGGATTTATAAACTTCTTGCCAGCTTTTATCTCCTCCCAAAGGTCAAAATTATCCCAATCATGGCGTATAGCATCAGAAAAAACAATATCCTCTAGCTTGATAATTCCCATATTTTCAGAGTATGCATCCGCTTCAAAACATTGGGCATAACCGGTGTCTGTTTCATGAACTATGATGGAGTTTAGGCTGACTTCACGCTCACCATTTTGTGTCTGTGTTAGTTTTAAAATTTTATCTATCATGATGTAAATAACACGTGAAAATTGCTCAGCTGAAGGGGATACTGGGAGTTGTACCCATCTGTCTGAGTAGCGTTTCATATCCTCTATGTAGCTAGGTTCATCTTGATCCCATATCGTTACAGCATGATCAAAACAGTCTATAAAGTTTTTCATGTTTTGCTTCATTAAACCAAAATCATATACCATCTGTGCATTGTCTAAGAAGTTAGACTCAAAAAGCAACTCTATCTTGTATGAGTGTCCATGAAGAGAACTTCTGCATCTTACAGTAGAGCAACCTCTTACTATATGTACATTTTCAAATTTAAACAGTTTTCTAATAATCATCTATATCCCTTTTTTATCATCCCACACTCTTATGTGTAATCTATCTGAGAAAGTATAGTTGTTTTTTAGACAAAACTCTATTAAAGCGGGAGTGTTTTTTTCTAAGTCAAGTTTGTTTGAAGCTACTGGCATACAATATACTTGCGTATTTGGACTTAAACTAACTATCTCTTGCATCTCTTTTTCTAAGTCTTCATCTATACTGTTTACATCAATACTAAACTTAAAAAATGCCTCACAAGAGTATGATGCTAAGGAGTTAATAGTGTTAACATTTACTCTTTTTTTATAAGTCTCAGCAGAGTTTGAGAGTTTTACAGAGAGTGCAAATATACACTTTTTATATATAGGGTATTTAATAAAATCAACGGCTATTGAGCCATTTGTTTCAAAACATATACGATGACCACGGGCATGAAGTTCTTCTAAAAATGTTACAAAAGTTTTATCATTTGCATAGATAAGTGGTTCACCACCAGTTAGGACTATATCAACAGGTTTATTTGGTAACTTATAAGAGTCAATGATGCTAAGGAGTTCTTTAGCATCATCTATCTTTGTCCAGTTCTTAGAAAAGTGTTCTTTGTTTACAGCGTAGATGGTGTCACAACCAAGTAGAGTTGTGCCATCTTTTAGTTTTTCTGTACAAGAAAACCCCTCACAGGTCATATTGCACCCACCAAAGCGTAAAAAAAGTGAAGGCACACCGATGTAGCGCCCCTCACCTTGGATGGAATAAAATGATTCTACTAGGTATAGCAATTTATCTCCAATTTTTTAGCTTCCGTGTTATCATGCCCTTGTGGTACAAGTTCTAGAATGTAGATTCCGGGTCGAGCCCGGAATGACGAAAGGCGTCATTGTGAACAACCACCCGTCATTCTGAACAACCGCTCGTCATTCTGAACTACCGCTCGTCATTCTGAACTTGATTCAGAATCTACTTCACTCTATACCATATAGATTCCAGGTCAAGCCTGGAATGACTGACTTTGTAACACTATGTAGATTTTACCCACCTGTCTCATAAAAAGCACGGCTTGATGATTCTCCGTCTTCTCCACCCCAGCGGTTTTTCTCAGGCTTGGTTCGTACTACTTCTTTTAAAACAAGGGCTGCACCTTTTATGTCGCCCCGCTTAATCGACTCAGCTATACTCATCGCTTCATCAAAGTAAAGACAAGGAATAAGTTTACCCTCAGCAGTTAAGCGTATGCGGTTACATTTTTTACAAAAGTCATCTTCATAAGGCTCGATAATCCCAAATCTATACCCATCGTCCATAGTGTAGTAATGCGAAGGAGAACTTCCATCAAAACCATCATCACTAAAGTTATATTTTTCGCCAAGTATTGCTAATAATTCAGGAGATTTTAACCCTTGTATCTCAGCTTTTGCGTGTGCATTTTCCATGTACTCTATGAAGCGTATAGACATATTTCGTGCCTTACAATACTCCAAAACCTCGACAATATCCTGTGCATTGACTGTTTTCATCGGCACCATATTTACTTTTACTTTTAGTCCAACTGCGAGTGCTTCATCTACGCCTGCGAGTACATTTTTTAGTACATCTTTTCCAGCTATCTCTTGGGCTACTTCTGGTTTTAGA
>JALSLR010000036.1 GCA_026988245.1 Sulfurimonas sp. | reverse complement strand
GTCCCAATGGAGAAACAGATAGCAGCATCAAATGAGGTTGTGACTATAACTTTAGGCTGGATAATCGTTCTTGAAATTCTTACTTTTTTATTACTTTTTTATGTGATCAATAAATTTATAGTAAAAAAACTAGGTGGTTTATCGGATGGTTTATTTGGTTTCTTTGCTTTTGTAAATAGAGAAACAAAAGTGATAGAGCCACTCAAAAAAGATGGTGATGATGAGATAGGAAAGATGATAGATTCTCTCAATGAAGAGATTACTCGCATCAAAGAGAGTATTACCAATGACAGCGAACTGGTAGAGCAAGCTACGAAAGTAACAAAAGCCATTGCTGAGGGAGATATATCAAAGCGTATAGATATTAGCACTACTAACCCTATGCTTCAAAATTTAAAAGATGTGTTTAATGACATGCTAAGTAATTTAGAAAATGAAGTTGGTCAAGATATGACAAGTATCTCAACAAGCTTGAATGCTTTTACAAATATGGACTTTACTAAGGGTTGCACAGATTGTAACTCTAAAATTGATAATATGATTAATCAACTTGGAATTGATATCTCTTTGATGCTAGCTAAAAATTCTAATGATGCACATGAGTTACAGACAAAGTCAAATAAACTTACAGAATTTGTAAATGAGTTAATGAGTTCAGCAAATGAACAGTTTGAAAATACCCAAAAAACATCAGCTGCTACAGCAGATATAACGCAAAGTATTAACAATATGGTTGATCAAGCAAGTGAAGTTGGAAGCCAGTCTGAAGAGATTAAAAATGTTATCACAATCATAGGTGACATAGCAGATCAAACGAATCTTCTTGCGCTAAATGCTGCCATAGAAGCAGCTCGTGCAGGTGAGCATGGTCGTGGTTTTGCTGTAGTTGCTGATGAGGTTAGAAAACTTGCTGAACGTACCCAAAAATCTCTCTCAGAGATTAACATCAGCATCAATACGCTGGTGCAGTCAGTATCTGGAATCATAGATGGACTAGAGCATCAAAGTTCTGAGTTAGAGCATTTTAACTCTTATATGGATGCTTTAAATGCCACTACACAAAACTCTTTAGATATCACTAACCAAACAGGTGAGCTAGCTCAGGAGTTGAATGATAGTGCAAATACGATACTTGAAGATGTGAATGCTAAAAAGTTTTTGAAATAATGGACTGGATTCCGTGTCAAGCACGGAATGACGGTATGGACTTATACAAATGAGTGTTATAGGGTGATAGCGCTTTTTATAGCATTCATATAAGAAAGCGTTTTTGCCTTCCCTTTGTATGCTATATCAAATGCAGTCCCGTGATCAACAGAAGTTCTAACAATCGGTAAGTTAAGTGATACGTTGATGCTCTCGTCAAAATGAAGAGCTTTTAGTGGTGCTAGACCTTGGTCATGATACATCGCTACAAAATACTTAAAGTTTATACGAGTATGGGGTGTAAAAGCGACATCTGGCACTAAGACCCCTACAAGTAACTCTTTGTTGAGCTTTTTATTTATAAACTCTATGGCTGCAATTATTTCATTTTCTTCATCACCAAGCACACCATTATCTCCCGCATGAGGGTTTAGTCCTAAGACTGCAATTTTTTCATCGATACCAATGCTACTAAGTAGATTGAGAAAAAACATTATTAGTTTGTCTTTTTGTATAAGTGGTGCTACCTCTTTGAGTGGGATGTGCTCAGTGTAAAGGGCTACAAACATCTCCTCACATCCTAGCATCATGA
Source organism: Sulfurimonas sp. (assembly GCA_026988245.1). Classification (GTDB taxonomy): domain Bacteria; phylum Campylobacterota; class Campylobacteria; order Campylobacterales; family Sulfurimonadaceae; genus Sulfurimonas. The sequence continues at coordinate 16,847 of JALSLR010000036.1, read as the reverse complement.
TAGCGTCTTGTTTAAAATACTTGCGAAGAGCATCAGTATGCCCTTTAAACTTTACCCCACCCATTTCCCAAGCTTCTTTATGGATAGGGAGCGTAACTAATGCATCGCAATGATTATCTTGACAAAGCTTGACACTACTCATAAATGAATCAAAAGAGTAGTTCCCTGACTTACCAGATACTTTGCCTGGCTCTATAGTAAAATCGCCATCTACGAAGTTAAGTTCAAAATCATCTGGTATATCTCTGTCTAAAAGTTCACTGGCTTGAGCGAGCATATGTTTGTTTATGGAGTAGATGGGGTGGCATAGTTTTTTAACTTCATTATGGGCTTTTAGAGCTATCTCTATCCCTATACCATTGAGGTCACCTACACTTATAGCTATCTTTTTCATCGAGTTGTAAGTCTTTTCATCTCTTTGACAGCCTCAGCCAAACCAGAAAATAGACTTCTAGCGATGATGCTTTGCCCAATGTTTAACTCTGTTATCTCTACGATATCCATCATATGTTTGACATTGTGATAGTTGAGTCCATGACCAGCGGCAACTTCTAGTCCAATTTTTTTAGCATGAGCTGCTGAGGCTACTATATCTTGTATAGCCTTGTCTAGTTGAGAAGAAAGCTCATATCGAGGTAACTCTAGCTCTTTTATGGAGTGGTGAGAGTGAGAGAGATTTGAGTGTAACATCGCATAAATGTTAGCAAATGCTCCAGTATGTAGTTCTACCATCTCAGCACCTAAATCTTTAGAAGCTTCCATAGCCTTGATGCTAGGGTCTACAAAAAGTGACACGGGGATGATGCTATCGTGCAGTTGCTCTATTGCGTAAGAGATTTCATCACTAAAAGTAAAAACATCAAGTCCCCCTTCTGTAGTTACTTCTTCTCTTTTTTCTGGTACTAGAGTGGCACGGTGTGGCTTTAGTGAGCTTACAATATTTAATATATCTTTATTTATGCTACACTCAAGATTTACTGGAAGTTTTGAGTATCTCATAATGCTTTTAGCATCCTCATCTTGTATATGGCGTCTGTCTTCTCTGAGATGGATAGTGATTTGATCAGCTCCATTGTCACAAGCGACATTCAAGGCATTTAATATATCTGGATCATTGACACATCTAGCTTCTCTAAGAACTGCTACGTGGTCTATATTTACACCTAGTTTCATTTTTGACCTATCCATTTTTTACCTTTTGCATAAACATTTTATAGTTTTCTTCTAAATTTTCATGTGTTAATATTTTATCAAAATGTACTTCTACGATTTTTTTTTCTTTAAAAGGAGCTTCGCTTAGAACTTTCTCTAAAGTATCATCTATATGTACATTAACAACTGAGAGTTTATTTGATTTTGCTATTTTAGCTGCACCACTTTGAAAGCTAGTGACGCCTTCCCCACTAAAACGCTCACCCTCTGGAAAAATGTAGATATTGAAATCATCTATCTGGTTGAGTGTATGTTTGATTTTTTTAAAAAATTTAATGAGTCCACGACCATTTTCCAAGTCGACACTGATACACCCACTATATTCAAAAAATTTTCCATATACAGCATCAAAGAGCTCTTGTTTTGCTATCCATGTACCATTTTTATTGTGTTGTGAGAAGATAGATTCCATTACAATTATATCTAAGAGTGAACGATGGTTTATAGCATAGAGTATATGGTTTTGTGTTGGAACCTTACCATATACTTTAACTTCTATATTTAAAAATTCTAATACCTTATTTGAATAATTTTGTCGCTCATGCGAGAGTTGTTTATATCCTTGCTTGAGTGATATAAATGGATGAAAAAAAGTTTTGCTAAATATTTTAATATATTTGACTCCAAGTTCTACCATAAAGAGTTGTCTACCGAGTGCTTTTAGCATGAAAGTCCTTAAAACTCTTGAGGATAGGGGGCAGGTTCTGAAAAGTAGAATCCTTGTGAATAGTCAATACCCAACTCTTCTATAATTTTTTGAACAGATTTTGAATGTACAAATTCTGCTACACAAGGGATATTTGCATTTTTAGCAAAGTAGGCCATTGCACGAGTTATCTCATAACTTTTTTTATTTGTGTCAATATCTTTAATATATTTTGCATCAATTTTAAGGAGTCCTATCTCTAAGTCAAGGACACGCTCAAAGTTAGAATATTCAGACCCAAAGTCATCTATAGCGATTGTATAACCTAGTTTTTGCAACTCTTTGAGTTGTTTGATACTATCACTTTTTCCACCAGAACTGATACCCTCTAAAATCTCAAGGGTAATTCTCGATGTGTCTATTTTGTACTCTCGTGTTTTATCTTGAAGATAATCTATAAGGTAGTTCTTATTAAGGTCGTCTTCCGTTATATTGATAGAAAAAGTATAAGTATGATTTTGCATGATTTTAAATGTTTTATCTATCATTATCTTAGTGATATCAGGTAAAAAACCTGATAGTTTAGCAACTTCAAGAAACTCATAAGCGGGTATGATACCATCTTTTGTTGTGATTCTAACGAGTGCTTCAAATTTTGTAATTTTTGCAGTGTTATTATCTATGATGCCTTGGAAGTACGGGATGATTCTGTCCTCATCTAAGGCATCATGAAGGATAGTACTTGATTTGATAAATGTCTCTCTGTTTGAAAAGGTAAGGACATCGTGTAGTTCATCATAGATATGATAGTTGTTCTTGCCAGAATTTTTTGCGTACTTAAGAGCTATGGTTGCATCACGAAGTAAATTTTTATCATTAGTAACAGCACCATATGTAAATGTGACTTTAAGCGCAATATTATCTACAGATAAGCGGTGATTTGAAAAGTATTCTTTTAAAGTAAGTATTTTTTCTTTTAAATTTATCTCATTTTTATAAGCGATTCCAAACTCATCAGAGTTCATTCTAATGATACAAGCAGTATCAAAGTTAGTCAATAATGTATCTGCAATTTCTACTAAAAGTTTGTCACCAAATTCAAAACCATAGGTAGTATTTATATAACTAAAATTATCGACATTGAGTAAGATTAAGGAAGACATTTGCGTTTGTAAAAGTTTTTTTTCTAAATATGTTTTGTTGTAAAGACCAGTAAGTGAGTCATGGTAAGCCATATATTCTATTTTGGCTTGAGTTTTTTTAAGCTCTGTAATATCGCTAAAGATACAAAAATAATTTTGAAGTTTACCCTCATCATCGTATAGTTTTGATATGCTAATCCATTGATTAACAAAGGTTCCATCTTTATGCTTATTAATAACTTCACCATTCCATCTATCTATTGTGTTAATAGATTCCCACATATTTTGATAAAATTCTTTTGAGTTTGTTTTAGAAGAGAGGTGAGAAGGGTCCTTGCCAAGTACTTCCTCTTCAGTGTAACCATATATCTCTTCAAATCTTTTATTCACTTCTATAATTTTATTATTGATGTCGGTTATAAGGACACCTTCATTAGCATGCTCCATCGCAGTTGAAAAAAGATTAAGACGTAGTTCGTTTGCTTGATTATTGAGAACTATTGTCACTATCGAAGAAGATATTTCAAGTATTTTTTTATGAAATAGTGAGGGAGAACGGTGTTCAAAAGAAGAGAGTGCAAAAGAACCAACTGCATTTTTTGAGGCATCTTTGATGGGCATAGACCAGCAAGAACAAAGATTGTAGTCCACCGCAAATTGTTTTAAATCTAGCCATCTTTTGTCGTGTAAGGTATCCTCGACATATTGAGGTTCATTTCTATACACGGCATTACCACATGAACCAGCATTTGGACCAGGTGTAAGGTTGTTTAATCTTTGGTGTGCTTCTTTTGGAATAGATGGGGCACAAAGAACGTCAAGCTTTCCTGAAATCTTATTTTTTAACATTATGGATGCTACTGATCCTTCAAGCATGCTCTCAGCATTGCGACACAACTCTTCTAGGACTATACTAACTTTTGTGTGTGATGCTACAAGTTCAAATAGATGAGACTCTAAAGAGATGAGCTTATTGTATTCTTCTGGGGTAATCTCAATTATGTTTGGCATTATATCTCTTGAAGTACTATTTACTTACTTCTATGGAGAGGGTGCTGATAGTCATTTCTTTCACAAGCAGTAAAAGTTGTTAGCACGCTGAGTGCTATAAAAGTAGTTATTATAAGTGTTTTCAAAGTTTTTCCTTTAGGCTATTTATAGGTATCCTATAGATTAGTTAACATATTTTATCTAAAAAGAGTTAACTATAAGCTTATCTATTTCCTCGATATTTTTTGTACTAGCAAAGCAACTTTTATCTCCACAAATCATAAACTCTTCATTCTCATCTGATTTTAATAAGATAAAAGGGTATTTTAGTGTGCAAAGTTTGGAGATATTTGCATTTAAATTATCTTGAGAAGATTTAATGACTCTATCTCCTTTGGTATAGCGAAGTACTTGCTCAATCATTTTAGGATAAAGCACCCCTCTGCGACCTAGTTCATATGAGTTGTATTCCAGTGTTTTAAAAGCAAAATGAGAGTACTTTTCATCTTCAAGTAAATACCCTAAACTAAACATAGCATCTACCATGACTGCAACCGAGCTTGTGTATGTATTATCCGATATCTCAGCTAATGTCTCAAACTCTCCATCACTAAAGTTCCATTTCCCAAGTTTATAAAATTTTTCAAGTGCAGTGTTTATAAACCTTTGAGTCATTACTAAATATATCTCTTTACCAGTGTACTTATAAGCTGTTATAAGTGCCTGACTTAAAAAAGCATAGTCCTCTAAAAAAGCTTTTATCTTTGGTTCTTTGTGGATGAGGGTAGTGTGGTATAACTCTTCATCTCTATGCATAGTGCCTAAGAGTTTTGTAAGATATTTTATAGCGTGTGTATTGTAAGAACTCTCAACACTACCTAGTGTAAAAAGTGCGTTTACCATCATGGCAGACCAAGAAGTTTGGATTTTTTTATCAAAAAAATCTTTGTCATCAGCATCACGAGCAGAATAAAATAGATCATCTTCACTCATTATATTTATACAAAAACCAGCTGTTTTCTTTGCAACATCAAGATAGATTTCCTCTTGATAGCTGAGATACACTTTTGTAAAGAGTTCACATAGTAAGGCATTATCGTAAAGCATTTTTTCATGGTGGGGTTCTCTCCACTCTTCATCCATAGCATAACGGCAAAAACCACCATCCTCTTCATCATAAAAGCCACCAACTAGCATATTTGCGAGTGTATTTTGTATCATCGCTTTTGCTGATGGTTCGTTGTAGATTTTATCAATAGTTAAAAGGGTATTTAAAGTGTTTACTTGTGGAAATTTTGGCGCTACTGAGAAACCACCAAATTTTGTATCATAATTGTTTTTTACTTGGTGTATAAAGTTTTTGTAAAATTCTTCTTTTAAAACAGTCGCTTCTTTAGGGTGCTCATAATGGCTTAAAAAGCCTTCAACTTCCTCTGCATTTTTAAAAAGTTGTGCATCATTTTCGTCTACTTTGAGAGCTATAAGTTTTGTGAGTTCTTTAAAGCCCATACCCTCTATACTCCCTTGTTGCGACTCCGGTGGAATGTACGTTCCAGCAAAAAAAGGCTTGTTTTGTGGTGTACAAAAGATACTTGTTGGCCAACCCCCTGCACGACGATTGAGTAGCATATGTACCTCTTGATAATGTTTGTCGATATCTGGACGCTCTTCGCGGTCAACTTTAATGCAGACAAAAGAGTTATTGAGTATCTCAGCGCACTCCTCGTTTTCAAACACTGTATTCTCCATCACATGACACCAATGACAAGAGCTATAGCCGATGCTAATAAATATCGCTTTATTTTCTTCTTCTGCTTTTTTAAAGGCTTCATCACACCAAGGAAACCAATCGACAGGATTATCTTTGTGTTGTTGCAGGTATGGGCTATCTTCTTTTTGTAATCTATTGGACATGTTAAATTCTTTATATATAGTTTTAGGGCACCTCTAAAAACCATGAGGATATAAGGGTTTTTAGAGGTGCCCTTTATTGTTTGTAGAGTATGAAAATATTGCTAATAATATGCTTAAATATTTACTTAATTATATATCTATAGGGGCAGATAAAGCTATTTATGTATGCTTTAGTCTTCCTTATATATAGCATTTATTTATTTCTTACACAATGATTACACATAATTTGGATATAATTCTTTTATATAATTTTGAAGGACTATTTTTATGAAAAAAATCATTATTCTACTTACGTTTGCTTTGAGTTTACTTGCTTTACCTCCTAAGTTTTTAATGCCAGAGGATGCTTTTAAACCAACAGCAAAGATAAATGACAAATCACAAATTGTTGCTGAAATTTGGATAGCAAAAGATATATATCTTTATGATGATGCTATAAAATTTGAGATTGTTAAGGGTAGTGGGGTCAGAATTAAAGATATTACACGACCTAGTGCTGTTGAACATCATGGAGATATGGTACATCTCCCATCCCCTACATTTATCATAGACTTAAAAAAAGAAAAAGGTCTTAGCGGTGTACAAGAGTTTGAATTAAAACTCTCTTACCAAGGATGTTCAGAACAAGGCCTTTGTTATGAACCCTATACAGATACTTTTAAGTTAAGTGTTGATGTCGACACTCTTGGCTCATCATCTAAAAAACCACAACTAAAAGTTACAACTCCTCAAGCAAGTACAGAACTCTCTGAAACAGATATGATAGCAGATACAATAAAAAATGCATCTCTTTGGATAGTGTTGCTTACCTTTTTTGGTTTTGGTCTCTTACTCTCCTTAACGCCTTGCGTTTTTCCTATGATTCCTATTATTTCTGGTGTGATTATCTCTCAGGGTGAAGGTTTAAGTACTAAAAAAGCATTTATGCTTTCAGTTGTATATGTACTTGCTATGGCAGTTGCTTATACTTTTGCAGGTATTTTAGCTGGTGTTTTTGGAGCGAACTTACAAGCTGCCCTTCAAAACCCATGGGTAATCTACTCTTTTGCAGGTGTATTTGTAGCACTAGCTATGAGTATGTTTGGTTTTTATGAGTTAAAACTCCCAGATTCTTTAGTTGCTAAGGTGAGTTCTACAGGTGAGAGAAGTGGTTATATCGGTGTAGCTATCATGGGCTTTTTGTCCGCACTTATTGTGGGGCCTTGTGTAGCTGCTCCACTAGCTGGTGCCTTAGTCTATATCGGTCAAACTGGTGATGCACTCCTTGGTGGAATGGCTCTGTTTTCTATGAGTATAGGTATGGGAATGCCTCTTATTCTTGTTGGTGTGAGCGCTGGTAAGTTTATGCCAAAACCTGGTGCATGGATGACCCTTGTGAATGCATTCTTTGGTGTCTTGATGATAGTTGTAGCTATCTGGATGCTTGAAAAAGTAGTAGACTCTAGCATTACTATGATTATGTATGCTATAACTGGTGTTGGTTTTGCATTTTTTCTTGGACTTTTTGATCATGAAAAAAGTCATCATCATGTGAAAAAAACTATTGCATTTTTAATCTTTTTGTACTCCCTTGCTTTACTCTTAGGTGCAATGGCAGGTTCATCAAGTATGCTCAAACCTTTAGAAGTTTTTGTTCCTAAGGGTGGAGGTGTTGTTGCTTCATCTGAGGCTTTGAAGCGTCCAGTGTTTACAAAAGTGACTTCGATTGCTGAGTTAGATGCTCTTTTAATCCAAAATGAAGGTAAAAAAATCATAGTTGATTTTTCTGCTGAATGGTGTACGTCATGTAAAGAGTTTGAAGAGATTACCTTTGCAGATAGAGGAGTGATAGATAAATTAAATGACTTTGTACTTATAAAAGCGGATGTAACAGACAACACAAAAAAAGAAAAAGAATTAAGCAAAAAATATGGAGTTTTTGGACCACCAGCTATCTTGTTTTTCGATGAAAATGGAGAGTGGATGAAGTCTAAAACAGTTGTTGGCTATATGGAACCAAAAGCATTCTTAGCACATCTGAATAAAATCTAGTATTACTCTTTAATGAGTCTTGCTACATTTTTAGAACTTCCATTTTGAAGGTATGCTCTAAGTCCTCTAGAGTCTTCTAAGAAAGAAGTCCTATCATAGTTATGATAGGCTTCAAGTAAATTCTCTAGTGTAACATCATTCTGAATATACTCTGGGTGGATAGTCTTACCACAATGTTTTTCCCACATAATGTTAGCAAGACCAACATATGAGAGTTTAACAAGTCTACTTCCTATGAAATAATCGATTTTATTTGCGATGTAGCTTAGTACAAAAGGTGTCCCTATTATGGACGCTTCAAGAGTTGCTGTTCCACTGCATATGAAAGCAAAATCAGCTTCTAGTAGAGTTTTATAGGTCTCATGCCTTATTTCGAATCCATCTAAGTTCCCATAAAGTTGCGTTATATCTTCTTGAGAAAAATTAGTAGGAATGATGATGATGCCTTTGACATTGAGTTTTGCTCTAAGTTGTCTATAGATAGGCATTAGTTTTGTTATCTCACCCTTACGACTTCCCGGCATAAATACAATATTTTTAATTTCATCATTAAGAGATGTTTTGAACTCTTTTATTTGGTCTAGCAGTGGATGTCCAACATAGCTTATTGGTGCATATTTAGGGTAGTACGAAGGTTCAAAAGGAAGTATCGAAGCTAAGGTATCTATAGTCTTTGCCAATACAGGGATGCGTTTTTTCTTCCAAGCCCACGCCTGAGGAAGTATGTAGTAAATTATCTCTTTGTTTGGGTAGTGTTTTTTGAGTGCTTTTGCAAGTGGTAAATTAAATCCAGAGGAGTCTATAAGCAGTACTTTATCTGCATCTTTGGCTAACTCTACCATCTCATCTTTGAGTTTAAAAAAGAAACGAAGTTTTTTAAGTGCATCGACAAAGCCCATGATGGCTAGGGCAGATAAATCAACGATTGGCTCACCTAAGTCTTTGTTAAATATACCAACTATATCTACATCATCACCTAGTTCTTTGAGTAAAGATTTCAGATGAATATTTGCAGAGTGTTCTAAGGCACTCACTAAGATTTTCATGAACCACCGTCCCCCTCTTGGTTAAAACTATCATCATAACTTTTAGTATTTTTTTTATCAACATACTCATACATATAGGTAGTTAAATTATCAATATCTTCATCGCTGAGATGCATTGCAAAAGGTATCATGAGTTCTTGTTGTTGATTGTCTGACTTGCGAGAACGAAAGCGTTTGAGCTTGTACATCAAAAAACCTTTTTGTCTATTTGCTAGAAAGGGGTAGTTGTTCATCCCCTCTAGTCTTGCACCATGACATCCTCCACAACCTTTTTCATTATAGAGCATCTTACCATCCTTGTAAGTATCCCCATAGAGGGATATCATGACGATAAATATAATTAGAAGTAGTTTCAAATATTTGCCTTTTATTTGATGAAAGTATAGCACTTCTTTGATATAATCTTATTTATGAACCCATTACTTTTTTTTGTAGCCTTTGCAACTCTCTTTATGTTAATAAATTATTACATATATAAAAGACTAATCAAGCATCTTTATTTTTCAAAGAAAATGAAGCATCTATTGAGTCTATTTTTATTTATAAATTATCTTGGGATTATTTTATATGCAGTAGCTAAGTACCATGTTGCCATTGTAAATTGGTTGTTTTTCTTAGCATCACTGAGTATTGGTGTTTTATTTTTACTTTTTTGTACTGCTTTATTTTATGATATTTTGAGACTAAGCTTAGCTAAAATTCCTATGTCACATAAAAGACGTAACTTTTTTAAAAAATCACTTGATATCTCCTCTATAGGCTTAGCATCAACGCTGAGTATAGCAGCAACATATGATGCTAGAAAAGTTGTACATGAAAAAGTACAAATAAAGATAAAAAAATTAAAAAAAGAATATAAAGTAGCCCAGATATCTGATCTCCATATAGGTGGTCTGATTGATCAAAGATTTATACATACTATCGTCCTTCGTATCAATGCAATGAAACCTGACCTTATTGTCATAACAGGAGACTTAGTGGATATAAAAGTATCTCAAGCAAATGAGACTATAGATGAACTCAAAAAATTACAATCTAAATATGGAACTTATTTTATAGTAGGAAACCATGAATACTTCCATAATATACAAGAGATTTTAAATAAGGTTAAGTCAATAGGTATCAGAGTTTTAGAAAATGAGAATGTATATATAGGAGATAAAGACGAGGGCTTTAACCTTGCCGGAGTTTACGATATTTTTGGATATAGAATGAAAATGTATAAACCAGATATCTATAAGGCTTTGAAGGGTATAGATATAGACTCACCAAGCATTCTTTTGGCACATCAACCTTTGTTTATAGATGAAGTGCAAAATGGCGTTGACTTGATGCTAAGTGGACATACCCATGGTGGTCAAATATATCCTTTTAAATTTCTTGTAAAACTACAACAACCTTATGTCAGTGGTCTTCATCAACATAATGATAATTTGCAAATATACGTAAATAAAGGGACGGGTTTTTGGGGACCTCCTATGCGATTAGGCGCATCCTCTGAGATAACTGAGATAGATATAGTGGGTGTTTAAAAAAGCGTAATGGTAAAACAAACACCATTGTTGACATTTTTTGCCATGAGTATCCCATTGTGATGCTCTTCAACAATGGTTTTGGACATATAAAGACCTAATCCTGTGCCATTTTTATTCTTCTTTGTCGAGAAATAGGGGTCAAAAACTTTATCTAAAATATCTTGCGGTATACCTCCACCATTATCAAAAATACTCAGAACCTTTCCTTCTGTTTTAATGAGTATGTAAGGATCTTTAATATTTTTTTCCTTAAAATTATCATGAGCATTTTGAAGTATATTTAAAACAACTTGCATCATCTCATTTTTATACATTTTTACTGTTTCATTTGAGTTGTATTCACGAATGATGTTGATGTTTTCGTTCATAAGTGATGCTTTTATGATGTTGAGTGACTTTGTGCATATCGTATCTAATTTTGTAGAAACAACTTGCTTATTTGGCTTGTAAAAGTAACGAAAATCATCTATGGTAGTTGTGAGTGTTTGCACATATTCATTTATATTTGAAAGCTCAGAGTATATGTAGTCTTGGTATGCTTTTGTATTTTGTTTTTGAGATAGGTCATAAGAATCTAGTTCTATTTTCAGTTGCATATTAATAGCTGTAGCTGATATGGCACCAAGGGGTTGTCTCCATTGGTGTGCTATCATGCTTATCATCTCCCCCATTTGGGCTAGACGAGACTGTTGTATAAGTTGTTGTTCTTTTTCTTTGTTGAGGTCGTGTTGTGATTGTACTTTTTCTTTGAGGCTTGCATTGAGATTTTTTAAAAACTTATCTGTTTCTTTTTCTTGTGTGATATCTCTTGAAGTTCCTTGAAAACAAAGAACTTCTCCCTCCTCATCTAGTATAGGGATTGCATTCGCAACAACGGTGATAGTTGAGCCATCTTTACAAACAAAGTTATGTTCGAGATTTATAATATTTGTTTTATATTTGATAGCTTCTTTAAAAGTAAGGTATATTTTTTTTATCTCTTTGGTGTCCATATACTTAAATGGAGATGTTCCGATGAGTTCCTCACGAGTGTAGCCAACATAAAGAAGAGAATTTTCACTACAGTAGGTTAAAACTGAGTTTATATCAAGAGCCCAAATCCAAGCAGAAGAGATATCAAGTAACTCTTTATAACGAATCTTTTGCATAGACACCTCCTCTTTTTTAAGAAAATTAAACTTTAAAATTAGTATAATGAGATAATTATATCAAAGGTAGAGCCAATATGGTTATAAAAAATGCAATTATATGTGATAGCGATGGTAAGAGAGAGGGAAATTTTACCATTGAAGATAGAAGTGACAAGGTGATAGATGCTAAAGGTGCTTATCTTATACCTGCTATAGTTGATTTAAATGTAAGGCTTCATGATAGTGTACTAAACTCTCAAAACATTAAAAATATCTCTAACGAAGCAAAAAAAGGTGGGGTGGGGCATCTAGTCTTAAATGCTGATACTACCCCCGCTATAGATACTCAAAGTGTTTTTGAATTTGCCCAAAATGGTTTACGTGATATTGAAGGTGCAAAGGTAGACTTGATGTTAAATGCCCTCAAAGAAGATGGGACGCTGAGTAATATTGCCATACTGCTCAAGCAAGGTGCTATTGCTGTATATATGAGTACTATAGCAAAAAATGATGTAGCGATTAAAATAGCCCAATATATACAGATGTATGGCGGTACTCTTTTTTGCAAGGCTGAAGACAATTCACTGAAAAAAAGTGGAGTTATGCTCGATGGTGATATCAATGCACGTCTCGGATTAGCTGGCATACCAGACCTAAGTGAGGTACTTCATGTATCTCGTATGATAGAGATCGCAAGACATTTTAAGATAAAGATACTTTTTAAAGCTATTGCGTCCCCTCGCTCAATATCTTTGATAACCCAAGCAAAAAAAGAGGGGGTAGAAGTTTCATGTGAAGTCTCGCTTCACCATCTTATCAACTCCGATGAAACCTGTGCTAACTTTAACACTACGGCAAAGCTAGATCCACCATTGATGGGCGATAAAGATGTAAAATTACTTCAAGATGCTTTGCTCAATAATCAGATAGATATGTTAACCTTACTGCATCAACCAAGCTCCCCGCTCAACAAAGAGGTAGCCTTTTATGACGCTGCTTATGGTTGTGAATCTCTGGGTGATGCCCTCCCTCTTTACTATACAAAGCTTGTAAAGTCTGGACTTATTAGCATGGAAAAATTAGTAGAATTGATCTCTCTCAAACCTAAACAAACGATAGAAAAAAAACTCTCTTATGTGTTGTTTGACCCAGAAGAATCTTATGTTGTTGAGAATTCAAACTCTTTATATCAGGGTGAAAAAATCTTTGGTAAAGTGATACCCTTACAATGATAAAAATTTTACTAGCACTTTTCGTTTTATTGAACTTTTGTTTAAGTGGCGATACTCTTAAGAGTGATGATATACAACTCAAAAAAATGATAGCGCATATGCTTATAGTTGGTTTTGATACGATAGATGTAAATGAAAAAGATGCAATATACAAGTATATCAAAGAGGATGAGTTAGGTGGGGTTATTTTGTTTGATAAACATTACAATAACCGCTCTTTAGCTAAAAATATTCACTCGCCACTACAACTTAAAAAACTAACAAAAAAACTTCAAAATATATCTTTAAAAAAATTGATTATCGCAGTTGATCAGGAGGGTGGCAAAGTTGCACGCCTTAAAGAAGAATATGGTTTTAAGCCAACTTTTTCAGCCTCAAGTATAGCAGCTAAAAATGATGATGAATATGCTAAAAAAATGTATGCTAGCTTAGCACAAGAGTTAAACGAATTTGGTATAAACTGCAACTTCGCCCCTGTTGTGGATCTGGCACTAGAGAAGGAAAATAAGGTTATTTATCAGCTAGAGCGTTCCTATGGTTCTAAAAGTGATGATGTTGTCAGAAACGCTGACATCTTTATGAAAGCCTTAGCCCAAAATGGTGTGTTAAGTGTACTCAAGCACTTCCCTGGTCATGGCTCCTCACTAGATGACTCCCATAAGGGTTTTGTAGATATAACAGATACTTGGAATGTGAGAGAGTTAGAGCCATACATTAAGCTTATAAAAATGCACGATGTTAAGATGATAATGACTGCACATGTTTTTAATAAACAACTAGACGAAGAGTACCCAGCAACACTTTCTTATAATACAAATACAACATTATTACGTGAAAAGCTAGGTTTCAAGGGTGTAATCATTAGTGATGACTTACAGATGAAAGCTATATCACAACACTATACACTTCAAGAGAGTGTGCGACTTGCCATCAATGCTGGTGTAGATATCTTGCTTGTTGCAAATCAACTCTCAACGCAAGATACTGGCGAACTCATAGATATTATATATACACAAGTAAAAAATAAATCTATCCCTTATACGAGAATAGTGGAATCTAATGAACGAATAAATAAGTTGTTAGATGGGATTTAGTACGCTCGATTGGTTTGTTTTTGGAGTTTATTTTTTCATTCTTGCTTTAGCATCATTCTTTTTATCTCGTAAAAGAGTGTTGAGCTCTCGAGAGTATTTTGTAGGTTCAAATGTGATGCCTACCTTTGCTGTTGCTATCTCAGTCCTTGCAACAAGCCAGTCCGCTGCAACATTTTTAGGTGCCCCTGAGTATGCGTATAAGCTTGACTTAACACTTATAGGATTTTATTTTTCAGCACTTTTGGCTGTTTATATAGTAGCTAAAGTCCTTATCCCTAGGTTTTATTCTATCAACGCTCTGACTGTCTATGAACTTTTAGAAGTAAGGTATGGAGATGATGCTAAGAAACACTCTGGTGTTATGTTTCTCTTCGGTAGACTTTTCGCGAGTGGAGCAAGGCTCTACATAGCAGCACTCGCCGTTAGTATGATAATATTTTATGACATAAGTTTTTTTCATGTGAGTCTCTCTGTAGCTATCTTGATGTTTGGTGCCTTAGTCTTTACCTATTTTGGTGGTGTGAAGTCTGTTATCTTTAGCGATATGATCCAAGCGGTGACCTACATAGGTGCTGGAATAGCTGTAGTAGTCTATATATATAGTTCTTTAGATATAACAAGCTTAGAGATGTTTCATACCTTAGAGCAAAACGATAAGCTAAAGTTTGTAGACCTTAGTCTTTCTTTTGGCTCTGATGGTAAGTTTAACATCTTTGGTTTGTTGAGTGGTTGGCTTTTGCTCAATATCGCAGCATTTGGACTCGACCAAGACTTAACGCAAAGGGTACTCTCTTGTAAAGACTCAAAAGAAGCTTCTAGGTCACTTTATCTCTCAACATTATTAACTATACCTGTTGTTATACTTTTTCTTATCATTGGGCTTTTGTTGTATTTATATTATGAGACACATCAGATCACTCAAAGTTTTAAGGGAGAGAGCATTACTATATTTATGTACTATATACTAAATGAGATGCCATCAGGATTAAAAGGATTAGTAACCGTCGGTGCCATAGCAGCTGCACTCTCCTCAACAAACTCAGTCCTTGGTGCTATGAGTTCTGTAGCTATAGAGGACTTATATAAACCATATAAGCTTTCTCGTGATGCTAATAAGGTGGGTGAGTTGCATTTTGTCAAGGCTGCTAGAGTTGGTGTCCTTGTTTTTGCTGTGCTTCTTAGCATCATGGCTATACTAAGTTTTATCGTGCATCAGTCCTCAGATATACCGCTCATTAGTTTTGCACTTGGTGTGATGGCATTTGCATATTCAGGACTTTTAGGTGTATTTATATCTGCTATTTTTACCCATAGAGGAAACTCGAAGCTTGTTCCTTTTGCGCTTGCAGGTGGATTTTTAACTGTGCTTAGTATGCAGTCATATACTTTTGGTTTAGATATAGGGTTCTCTTGGCAGATACTTTTAGGGACACTCGTTTCATTTTTAGTTATGCAGGTAAGAAAAACTTATTGAGTTTAAACTTTGTAATTTTTCAGCTAACCACATTTTAATAACGGCTTGCCGACTTACACCAACATGCCTAGCTTCTTTATCTAATGATTGAACCATCCAAGCTGGAAAGTCAATATTTACTCTTTACTCGTTCCCAAGCTCCTACTTTGGAATGCATAGACTGAACTCTTTTTTAAGCCATCTTCTAAGTCTTTTAATAAATCATCTGAATAATCTTCTTTTTGAAAATCGCTCATTACATTTTCAATTTTATCTTTTTTAAATGTTTTAAAATAAAGTTCTTTTTCTACTATTTTATTTTTTACTTGTTCAACTTCATTTAATGACATTTGAGATATCAAAGTTAAAATATTTGGTAATGATATATTTACTGCTAGTTGCATAATGGTCTCTAATCACTTGTATTTCAATTATTATAGCAAAACTTAAGTGAACTTCACTTAAGTTTTAGCGTACAGCTTTATTTTTTATTTATAAATATAAACTGTATAATTTTGTATAGTGTCTTTTACTTTTATGTCATAAACAAAATAGAAGTTTACTGTTTTAGTTGCTGTTCCTGCTTTACTAACTTTAGATGGAAGCTCATAAAGACCTAATGTAAGTTTTGTGATATCCATAATAAATGTTTTACTATCATCTACTGTGTAATTGTAGAGTGTAAAAATGACTAAACTTTACTTTTATAATGCTGTGTGTTAGTTGGTGCATAACGACTGTCGTGAGGAATTTGGGAACCGCGCGGGTCACAAATTTCTCTCCTCGTTTTTGTTATATCTTTCTCTCTTTCCAATAGTTAGGTTTTCTTTGAAGTTGCATGATAGCTAAAATAATAATCTTATTATCTCTTTGATAGTAGATTACTCCGAAAGGAAAACGGTTTGTCAGACATCTTCGTATCTCTCCATCTAGTTTCTGCCAAGCAGTTGGAAATGCTAAAATTCTTTGGATTGTTTTTTGAACTTCATAAGCGAACTCTGAGCCAAGATTTGTTTTGCACTCTTCATAGTAGTCAACGGAAACATTTAATTCAAGTTCAGCATCTGGATGAAAAGAATATGTCATTTATGAGTTTAATCTTTGAGAGATTTTTTTGAAAACTTCATCGCCATCAACAAGAGATACATTATTCATTTCAATATCATTTTTTCTTTTGTTTACTTCTTTTATCCATAGTTCGTCTATTGAAGTATTTACAGGTGTGATACTAGCTAATATTTTATCAACAATTTTAGTTTTTAAATCTATTGGTAAAATATCTATTTCATCAAATAGTTGTTCTTGTTTTAAAACTAACATAATAAACTCCAATTTTTAGATATACACTATTATATCGAAATAATGTATATCTTAATTGAACCTATCTCATCCCAAATCATTCCATAACATTTAACACACCTC
>JALSLR010000035.1 GCA_026988245.1 Sulfurimonas sp. | reverse complement strand
CTATAGCACGAGAAGCATTACCCCCCCCTACCATTGCATTTGCTGCTAAAGCTTCATTGAGTCCATCTTTTTTTTCAAAATATTTCAATATAAAATAAACTGCACCAGGTAATGTTCCTTCAGTTGGACTTGCTTTACCAACCCTAACAGGCTCTGAGCGACCAATGTCCCATAACTTAGCCATAGAAGTCAAGGCTAAGTCATCTGAAAACTTTTCATTATGCAGTGAGCCATTAACATCTGCTTCTTCTTTAACTTTTTGTATAGCTTGAGAAACTTTGTTTTGTATAAATGAACTCATACCTTCTGCTATATTTTGTATAGCATCGCGAGGGGATTCTCCCCCAATAACTCTAAAAGTCACCCTAGCAAAAAATTCTCCACCAGACAAAGCCTCTTCACTTCTATGCGTAAACATTGCTTTCCTAGAAACAGATGCTATCTCTTCTTCTGTGTCGTAGTAAGCATAAGCAGCAGCGTGACGAATAGCCATTGCATTGGAGATGCCACCTAAACTCTCTAGTGGTACATTTTGCTGTATCTGTCCATAAGTTTCTTTTGTCATAGTACATATCCAAGAACCCCAACCATTCTCAAACCTATGTTTCCAATGTGGTATAAGTTCTTGTACATCAAACTCTCGAGATGGCTCAGCAGTAGCTGCTAAATGTTCAAGTACAAGGATGTTATAATCACCATAGTCAGTAGTACCACCTGCTTTTTTCCCAGGATGATAATTTCTCTCACCCCAGCCTATACCATGTGTAACTCCACCCATCATTTCACCAGGTGACATAAACTTTTGTATTGGTTTTTTTCCATACGCTTCATATATCTTCTTAGCATCATACTCATAGTGAGAGCCTAAACATAGTGCATCACCAACTATCGCACCATAGAAGGCACCCTTTATAGCTTCTTTTTTATCAAAATTGTGCATATTTATCCAACTTATAAATTTTAGGTAAGTGTAGCCAAGGAAATATCTACTTAAGCTAGATAATTTAGAATAGCTTATAATTTTAAGGATATATTTTTGCTATAATCTAAGCACAAATATATGGAGTAGTAAAATGTTTAAGTATTCATATGAAGAGGTTCAAGAAGCTGTTGAATTATTTGGTCTCATCGGACTTGAAACAAAAAATGACATTAAAAAAAAGTATTTACTACTCTCAAAAGAATTCCACCCAGATAAAGATGGAGGCTCTACCCAAAAATTCCAAGAGATAACTAATGCAAACAATATCCTCATGGAATATGCAGATAGTTACAAGTTTAGATTTACAAAAGAAGAGTTTAAAAATCAGCATCCATTTTCAAAGATAGGAAATAATGATGCTATTTATAGAGGTGACTAAACGAAGTAAAGTTAGTTATTTTTTCGTAAAGTTCCATCAAGCATCTTCTTCTCCTACTAGTTCCTCTAAAAGTTTTGTTTGTTTTTTTGCTTCTTCTAATCGTTGTCTATTGATAACAAAAGAATCAAGGGCTAGTATCATAAAAAAAGTTGTAAAGATATACACAAGTGTTAAAAAGATTGTAGTGGGAAGTCCTAGAAACATAAAGCTTCTAAAAGTTATAAGAGCACCAAAAAGGACGATAGCCCATGATGCTCCAAGTAAAAAGCTTATAATTCTATCGAATTTATCTTGAAGCATAAGGGAGTTTTAGTGGTCGTCTACAGCTACTGCACCACCAAGGTATACGTACGTTAGCATCATGAAGATAAAAGCTTGTAAGAATGCCATGAAAGTCAAAAGTGCAAATGGAATCATTGGTAGTACCCAAGGAGCAAGCATTAAAATTACCATCAAGAACATATCATCACCTTTTACATTTCCAAACAAACGAAAAGATAAAGAAACAAGTCTTGAGAAGTGAGAAACTATCTCAATAGGGAACATTAACCAGTATAACCACCAAACAGGTCCAAGAAAATGTTTAAAATACTTAATAACACCTTGCTCTTTGATCCCGATGTAGTTATAGTAAATAAATACTGAAACAGCTAAAGTAAATGCAAACTCTAAAAATGCTGTTGGAGCTTCAAAACCTGGAATAACACCTATGAGGTTAGCAATACCAACAAAGAGACCAATAGTAGCAACTAGAGGAAGGAAACGACGAGCTTGTTCTTTACCCATAACATCAGTTCCCATCTTAAGAACACCACTGATATATGCTTCCATAACATTTTGAGTCCCAGTTGGAACCATTTTAAGATTACCCATAGCCATTCTAACTAGCATTAAGGCAATACCAGCAGATAATAGCATGTGTGCCATATAGATAACCATTTTATAAGTTTCAGGATTACCATGATGAGAAACTCCAAACATAGCACCTATAAATGTAAACAATTCTGGCATAAAAAAACTCCCGTATATATTAATTGGCGCAATTATAATCAAATAATTGTTAAAGGCTCTTTAATTTTATACCAGACTGCATAAAGTAAGGGTACATATACAAGATTTAGTACTGTAGCCCATGCAATTCCAAAACCTAAAGAGATTGCCATTGGTTGTAATATCATTGCTTGACCTGAGGCAAAAAAGATAAGAGTAGACAAACCAAGAACAGTAGTTATAGATGTCAATAAAATCGGTCTTAATCTCGTCTTAGCAAGACGCATAAGTTCTTCTGTATTAGTAGCTCTTCTTATAAAGCTCACCATTATAAGCCCATCGTTAACCACTACTCCAGCAAGACCAACTATACCTATCATCCCTGTCATTGTTAAGTTGATTCCCATAATGAGGTGCCCTAAATAAACACCCATCAAGACTAAAGGAATTGTACTTATAACTATGAGAGATTTTTTAATAGAATCAAATAACCATACTAAAGTTATAAAAATTAAAAATATTGCAATAAGTGCTGACTGCATCATCTCTTTTTTATTTTTGGCATTCTCTTTTTCTTCACCTTTTATATCAAGAACAAAGCCATCTTTTCTTAACTTTTTGAAGACTGGTTGAAGTTTTTGCATCACTTCTGAGGAAGTTACCATTTTTTTATCTGTAGAGGCAAAAACGGTACGAATTCTCACGCCATCCTCTTTTTTAAGTGTTACAAAGCCTTGTCTATATATAAAATCACATACCTCATTTAAAGCTATATACTGCGATGATGATGGGATTTGGACCTCTACTGTATCTATAGAGTGCAAGGACTCTTTAATGTCACTTTGTATCTTTATGCGAATGAGACCATTCTCATTAAACATTTTTCCATACTCACCCTTTAAAAAATACGCCCTTAGTTCTGCAGAAATCAACTCCTCATTGAACCCTAACTCTTGTCCATATCTGTTCACACGAAGCTTTAACTCTTTTTCTCCAATGTTAGCATCATTGGCAACATTGAAAATACCTTTTATCTTTTTAAGTTCATTGGTTAAGTAATTCACACCATCTAAAATATTCTTTGAACTTTTTGTGCTTAAACTTACTTCTATATCATTAGCGACTATTCCTGCACCAGGAACCTTCACCACTAACTCTTCAAACAATGGCTTAGAATCAACCTGCATCTTTTCAAATGGTGCTGTAATCTTTTTTAACTCTTCAGCAATAGAACGTGCACTTCTTTGTCTTGTGAGTATATCTGCATCGTATTCTAAAGAGAGTATAGGGCTTATATACTTATTAAAAAAGTTATCAGGAGCTCTTTCATGTAAGTCTATAAAGATATGAAACATATGCTCCCCAATATCAACTCTGTTTTTAGCATCCATTTTAAAGCCGATAACACTTGTTATAGAGGACATATCTTTGTCATCAATAGTGCCTAAAAGTTTTTTTTCTAGTTGCGTAACTATAACTTCTGTATCTTCAAGGTCATTGTTGATATTTACCTTTCCATATACGTATATTTGGGTAGTATCAAAGTCTGGAAAAAGCTGAAATTTAGAGTTTTTTATCAACACTCCTGTTATTAAGAAAATCGCACTCACTATCACTATAAGCGATGTTTTTTTTCTTTTAAATACAAAGTGC
Source organism: Sulfurimonas sp. (assembly GCA_026988245.1). Lineage (GTDB taxonomy): Bacteria > Campylobacterota > Campylobacteria > Campylobacterales > Sulfurimonadaceae > Sulfurimonas. Next base: position 182,788 of record JALSLR010000035.1, on the reverse strand, counting down.
AAGGCTGTATCATGCCAAGCATAAAGCTTATTCCAGAGTCGCGCTGTATAATCAGTAGATTCTTTTACACGTAAAAAATCTTTTGCATGAAGTGGTAAAAAGTAAAAAGCTTCAAATAAGGAAGAGAGTAACAAAACAGTAATCATAATAGGGATGATTTTTATAAACATACCCATCTCTCCACTCAACAAAAGCATCGGCAAAAATGCAAATACCGTTGTTAAAGTTGCAGTTAAAACTGCCGGGAACATCTCCGTAGCTCCAACTATAGCAGCCTCTCGTCTATCCATCCCCTCTTCCATATGTCTATAGATATTTTCAGCTACAACTATAGCCTCATCTACAAGCATTCCTAAGGCTATGAGTGCCCCTAAAAGTGAGAGCATGTTGATAGAATCACCCATAAGTTCTGTAGCGATTAGACCTATCATAAAACTCATAGGGATTCCAACAGCAACAACCATAGCAATTCCACGATTTATAAAAATCAACATCGCTAAAAACACAAGCATCAAACCAAATATGATGTTTGAAAAAACTACATTAAGACGATTCTTAATCCAGATAGAGGTATCTGTATATATTTCATACTTGACATCAGGGTGCTTTAACCTACTTTGCTTAAGAACTTTTCGTATCTCTTTGACAAGAGAAATGGCATTTCCTTGCTTTGATTTTGTTACATTAAGAGAGATGTTTCGCATACCATTATAGTGAGAAAGCTCCGCTTCATCGCTAAGCTCAAAAGAGACATCTGCGACATCACCTATACGCACCCTAGTATCTCCAACACTAATGATAGTATTTGCTACATCCTCTTTTGTCTTTTCACCATTAAATGTAGAGATGTAAAGATGTGAGCCTTTTTCATCTATCGTACCAATGGGAAAAATAGAGCTTATATTTTTTAAGGCACTTACAACTAAGGAAGGTTTTAAGTTATATGCTTTTATTTTTTGATTATTGAGACTTATAACTAGCTCATCTTCTGCATCCCCACGAATTTTTATTTCGCTCAAGTCAGGTATTTCACTTAGTTTACTTTTGAGCTCATCCGCTAAGAGCAAAAGTTTTTTCTTCTGTATATCTCCAGCCAAAGCGATAAGGACAAGAGGAAATGAATGAAGTTTTATCTTAGCTATTGGATCAGCCATATCAAAAGGCAAATCTCTTTTAACTGTGTTTAAGATATCTTTTACTTCATTTAAAACTAAAATATTGTCACTACCAGGCTTTATGTCAATAAAGATAGAAAAAGAACCATTTTTAATGGTAGTTCGTACTGTGTCTAATTCATCAATATTTTTTAAATCATCTTCTATGGTTTTAACAACCATCTTGTCAAGAACATCAGCACTTGTTCCAACATAAGCACCATTGATGGTTATCTTATCCATATTCATTGGTGGAAATATCTCTTTAGGTATGTTTATATATGCAAAGATTGAAAGCATAGTTATAAATATAAGTAAGATATGATTTAAAAGTGGTTTATCTATCGCAAATTCTAAAAAACGTCTAATCATAAAAGAGTGTGTCCAATACTTGATTTTTATACTTTATAGCTTCCACTGAAGCCCCTATCACTTTATTTTCTTCTTTTAAGGTATCGTATTCTATTTTGAGTTTAGCTATCTCTCTACTCTTAAAGTATATCTGTTGCGTTAAATAAATCTTTGGAAATAAAATACCAAACACTAAGACAATTCCAGATAAAAGAAAAAACAGATAGGTTATATCCAACTTTTTTTTAGGTGCTAAAACTTCATCTACCTCACCTAAGAGTTCATCTTTCCCTACATTCATATATGCATCTCAAATATTCTCAATTTTGCACTTCTGCTTCTAGGATTTTGTTTGAGTTCATCCTCTTGGGCAGTTATTGGTTTTTTTGTGATAATTTTGCCAAGAGAGTGATTGTTTCCACATGTACACCTCATAGCCTCACTTGGACATATACAGGATGCAGCCCACGAAGCAAAAGTCTTTTTTACAATTCTATCTTCAAGAGAATGAAAAGAGATGATTGCTATTTTCGCATTTTTAAACTGTGCATTTTTAAGAGCACCTAGTAAATTTTTCAACTCACCAAGCTCATCATTCACCTCAATGCGAATCGCTTGCATAAGTAGTGTTGCAGGATTCGTTTTTTTACCCTTAGGTAGATGTGGCTTAAGGTATTCACTTAACTCTCTAGCTGAATGAAACGGTCTGCCATCTATGATGCTAAGTGCTATTTTTTTATAGTTTCTCAGTTCACCATACTCTAACAATACCCTTTGCAACTCTTTACTTGAATACTCATTAACCACTTCCAAGGCACTTAGCGGTGCATTTTTATCCATTCTCATATCTAAATTATCACTATCAAACGAGAAACCTCTTGTTTTTTCATCTAATTGTAGTGAGGATACACCAATATCTGCTAATACAACCTTTATATCAGACATATCGTACTCAGCTATCACATCATGAATAACTTTAGAAAATCTACCCTTCTTAATATCTATTCTCTTTTTAAATGGCTCTAATCTTTGCGTGGAAAATTCGATAGCTGTAGTGTCTTGGTCTATGCCTATTAGCTTAGCATCATGAGTTGCCTCTAGCATCATGGATGAGTGTCCACCATAACCCAATGTACAATCAACGATGATTCCATCATCTACACCTTTAACAATATCTATAACTTCACGATATAAAACTGGGATATGTGGGATATCTTGCACGCAAACTCTTTTTTAATACAATTATACATTAAATAAGTAATACATAATAAATTAATCTTCAATTTGGAATTGATAGTGTATTATTAAAGAAAAAAAAAGAAATATACTATGAAATACATTTTACTCATCACGCTACTTTTAAACTCACTCTTATTTGCTACTTCGCAAGTTGTTTTAGGAACATATTCAACAAACAAAGCTGCCATAGATGTAAAATCTCAAATAGACACTATTATCTCCAAAGATTTTCGTTTTAAGAAATTTTTAGTAAAGAATAGTATTCAAAGCATTGTCAAAGAAAAGGGTAAATACTTCATTGTAGCCTTAGAACCTATTAACGATATAGTAACACAACATGCAATTTTAAATAGAATCCAAAAAACGCAATTTAAAGATGCCTATGTACTTCAAATAAAACAACCTCTCCACGAAGAAGTTATAGCAGATGAAGAAGATTTATTATTAGAAGAAGAACCAGAAATTGAAGAAATTAGAGTACCTAAAACGAACATTCCAAGAATAAGAACACACAAACAACAAAATATGCTAGATATATACTTTAATGAGATAATGGCGACTATAGCTATACTCATTTTATCTATCATCTATCTCATCATAAAAAGAAGACAACATACTACAAATGAATATAGTGAAGTAAAGCTTTCATCAAAACAAGAAACTCCCCCAGTCGAAGAAACGTACAAACCCGATGATGAGCCTAGAAATGAAAACGAAAATGTATATGCCATGCAAGAAAATAATGAAATTGTGTATGATGCTTTAGATGACCTTGCAAAAAAACAGAAAGATGAAAAAAAAGAAGCTATTAAGAATATCATCACTATATCTATAACATCAAACGTAGCTAAAAAACAAGTACCTAGGCACAGCAAAATCACTAAAAATGACTTCAAACACTTCAAGGGTACAAGAATAATGATAGCCGAAGACAACATCATTAACCAAAAAGTCATTAATGGGCTTTTATCAGATTCTATGATGGATATTGTGACAGTTGATGATGGACAAGAAGTTTTAAATTTTCTAGAAAAGGACAGTAACTTTTCAATCATACTTATGGATGCACATATGCCCAACATGGATGGTTACGAGGCAACAAGACGTATACGCTCTAATCCAAACTATTCTCATATCACCGTTATAGCTCTTAGTGGTGATACTGCAAGCGATGACATTAAGAACATGAAAAGTGTTGGTATGCAAGAGCATCTTGAAAAACCACTTAAGATGGACCCTCTTTATGATATCTTATACGCATATTCAAGTCCTCAAAATAGTTCTCAAGAATTAAATCCCGCACTATCAATAGAAGATGGATTAAAAGTATGTGGTGGTGACGAAAAATTTTATAAGGAGATATTGAGTGATTTTATCAAAGATAACTCTAGTACTATGGACGATATTGACAAACTACTTCAAAACAAAGAGTTTACTAAGGCACAAGAGTTTTTACTTGACTTGATGGGAGTTGCAGCAAATATTGGAGCTACAAGAATTCAAGAGTTATCACAAGAGCTTAGAACATCACTTAATCATCCTGAAGATAAGAAATATATCAATATTTTTCAAGACTTTACTAGAAATTATGCCGCTTTAGAAAAAGAGGTGCAAGAGTATCTGTAACTCTTAAGCACCACCACCTAATGCTTTTTTTACATTATCATTTGCCATAGTGATATTCCATTCTGGTTCCCAAACAACTTCAACTACTACTTCATTTATATCTTTCATACGTTCAACAGATTCTTTTACCCACTGTTGTATCATCTGATGCATTGGACATGCTTTTGTAGATAAAGTCATAGTTACATGGACATTACCTTCATCATTACATACAGCATCATAGATTAGGCCCATTTCTACTAGGTTAAAACCCACTTCAGGATCTATAACTGTTGATATCGCTAAAAAAAGCTCCTCTTTTGAATAAAGTGCATCCTCATTTGTTGAGTTTTGTAGTTCTTTACGGCGTGAAATATTATCCATTTTCTAATCCTTGCTTAAAATTTATCATATAGAGTATCGTTCGAATAAAAGCTAAAGCACCAAATGTTAAAAATGATGCCCCTGCTTTTATCATCATATCATTTTGAAATACTATAGCTAAGGTTATAGTCAAGACTCCAAAAACACTAAAAGTGAGTTGCGCATGAGAACTTTGTTTTGGCAACATATCTGCAAGCATAGGTACTTTTTGTTTGCCTACAAGGGGCGAATAGCGCTCAAACCATACTAGAAATGGAACAATTTTATACATATGTCCAGTTATTGCAAAACCAAAGAAACCAAAGAAAAAAAGCCAGGCCGATGCTAAGAGTAAAGTTTCTTTTTCACTTACAACATAAACAACAGCCAAAACTAAAGAGGCTAACATAGAGAGATATGCAAAGATAATAGACTTTGCATAAATATCATTTTCTTTTCTCGCTCTTGTTTTATAAATCTTATATACCAAATAAAAATATACTACTAAAGAGATACTCGCAAAAGTATATCCGCTGTACTTTATGATGCTAAAGTTTACAAAGGAAGATATAACTATCAAGATAACAGCTAAACTCATGAGACTCAGTGCTCCGTAAAGAGGCTTCTTACTAAAACCATGAGAGAGTCCAAACATAGGCAATAAAACAGTAGAAAGCCCCATAAGTGTGATAGAAATATACCCACCTATCACCAAAAAAACATGCGCACCTAAAAAAGCCTGGATATCTATGTTCAAAATACCAGCATAGCCAAGTGCCATCACAAGACCAAATATGATGCCAAAAAATAAAAAACTATTTGAAATAAAAATACTACCCATTACAACATTAAATTTTTTTACCTTTTTCATAGTTGCAAAAATCTCAAATACAAATATCATCATCGCAACTAGGACTATAGTTCCACCATAAGGTAGTAAAGCAGGAAGATATAAAAAACCAAACACCATCATAAGTGTTCCAATGCCAAGAAGTGGCCATATAGCATAGAACAACTCAACTGCCGCATGCCCTACTTCCAAAACAACAGGGACCAACTGAGCCATTGCTCCAAATATTACCATCATTACAAAACCAAGTAAAAAAAGGTGTATAAAACTTAAAACTTTTATATCTAAGTGATGAAAGTTTTCGACACTAAACCCAAAAAGATACAGTGTACTGATGAGATAAAACAAAGCACCTATAATAAAAAAAGGCGATATGAGCTTAAATGGTGGTGCAAAATCTTGTGATATTTGAAACATTATAACCTCTACTTGATGTGTATCAAAACTTTCTAAATTTAATATTTGTACAATTATAGTAATAAAACAACAACCTAGGATTGATATGCCTCAACGAATCATCATAATACTCTTATTTAGTTTTCTTAGTCTCATTGCAAATGAAAGTGCACTGAAGGCTTATAAAAATAAAGACTACAAAAAAGCTTTTCATCTTTATGAACTTTCTGCAAAAAACGGGGATTCTCTTTCACAAAGTGCTTTAAGTTTTTTATATTTTAATGGTGTGGGAGTTCAAAAAAATGACACATTAGGTCTAAAGTGGCTTATAAAATCTGCGAATAACTTAAACTATACTGCTCAATATGACTTAGGAATGTACTACCTTCAAGGTCGTTATGTCAAACAAGATTATAAAAATGCTTCTACTTGGCTAGAGAGTGCTAGTTCACATGGAAATAAGGATGCTCAATATAACCTTGCACTAATGTATTACAATGGTCAAGGTGTAGATTCAAATGTAACTAAGAGTGCTTTTTTATTAAGTGAAGCAGCCTATAATGGTCATGAAAAAGCAAAATCAAATATTGGCCGTATCTATATGCAACTTTTAAAATTTGATAAAGCAATTTTTTGGTTAAAAATCAATGCTAACGATGGAGATACGCAAGCTTATTATTTATTAGCTGAAATATACATAGAAAAAGAAGATTTCAAAAATGCAGCCTTTTGGGCTAAAAAATCTATTAGCAAAAACAATCCAGATGCACAAGTACTTTGGGATAAGTATAAATTAGATAAATATGAATAAAGCCAGAGTAGGGTCTGGCTTTATATCTTACTTTGAACCGATAGGTTATTAAAAGTATAGCAATAAACTTTGTCAAAATTTGTCAAACAGAAACTATCTTATATCCAGCTCCATAAACATTTTTAATGACATCCTTTGGTAATTTCGTTCGTACTCTTTTCATTAAAGAAGTAACAGAGTCTGCTGAAAACTCTTTCGTTTCATTATCTTTATATATAGTATAAAAAATCGATTCCGCTGAAACTGCTTGATTTGCTTTTAAACAAAGTAACTTTAAAAGCAATGTTTCTCTTGCCTTAAGTAAAACCTGCTCTCCGTCATCCCACAGAGTATCTGTAGCGTTATCCCAGTATACATTTTTTTGTATATAGATACGTTTAGAAATTTTTCGTACATTTTCAACACTCTCAAAAAGTACCGATTTTAATTTATCTGTTTTTATTGGCTTTATTAGATATGTTTCAAGGTGTAACTCTACTGCACGGAGAAGTTTATCCTCTTCAGAGTGAGCACTCATTACGATTATTTTTGTTTCTTTATCCCGTTGCCTTATTTTTGATATTAATGTTAAACCATCCATTAAGGGCATATTGATATCAGTTATTATTATGTCAGGATGTTTATCTAAGTAAATCATATAAGCTTCTTGACCATCCTTAGCAGCATATACTTTTAAAAAAAACAGTTGCAAATACTCTACAAGATACTCTCTTAATTCTCCCTCATCTTCTGCTAAAAGTATGGATATGTCTTTTATTATTTCATTTTTCATTTTTCATCTCTATAGTAAATTTTGCACCATTTTTTATATTGTGTGCACTTATTTTAGCACCCATATTATCTTCTATTATCATTCGAGCTATATATAAACCAAGCCCAGTCCCCATAGACTGATGCTTAGTAGTAAAATAAGGATCAAAAATTTTGGATAAATTAGCCTTTTCAATTCCACCACAGTCATCTATTATATTCAAAATAATCATATTATCAAGCTTTATTAAAGATATGTATATTGTTTTATTTTTGAGAATATTTTGAACTATCACATCCCTTATATTGGAGAGAATTGTTACTATCACTTGAACAAACTCATTTTTAAGTCCATACGCTTGCAATGACTCATCCAAATCTAAATGAACCTTGACATTAGAATCATGGGAGATGTTAAAACTAACTATATCTAAAGACTTGAGTATAGCTTGAGATATATTAAACATTATTTTATCTTTTTCTGGACGGTAATAATTTAAAAAGTCTTCGATTGTATCAGACATATAACTAATATGCTCTTGCATTTTATGCAGTTTTTCACTCACCTCTTCTTTACCTAAAACATTTACACTGTTTTTTTCATCCATAATAGCAACTACTGTATTCATTATAGCAAGAGGTTGTCTCCACTGATGCGCTATATTACCTATCATCTCCCCTATTTCTGCTCGTTTAGATTGTGCAAACAACTGACGATCTCTCTCTGCAATTGTTTTTTCTTTTATCTGTAACTCATCTATGGTATCAAGAAGTTCCCTGTTATACTTATCTTCTATATATAAACCACAGTCTAAATCTTTCATATCACAAATAAGTCCTGAGATGTACTCTCTTTTTATGATGGAACCATGTTGAGGGGCTATTAAGTTCATATCCAGAGCTTCTATCTTTTTAAGAGCATAATTAAATATATCTTTACTTGGCATATACTCTTGATGAAACTGTTTTGCTTTATCAAAATAGCTTTCATCCGCATAAAATTCCCAACTCTCTTCTATTCCACCAAAGATATCTCCAGAAAACAACGTTTTTGTTTGTGGTTCATAACTCACAAATGCACCAGGAGAATGGCAATAAGGTGTTGTTAAAAACTTGAGTTCTAATCCGGAAGAAGTTTGAAGTTTATTATCATGTTTATCTATTTCATAATACGAAGATGTTACAAGATAGTGCTTGATAAGTACGGACATTCTCGAGTGAGTTACTATTTGTAAGTCTTCTCTATCGATAAGTTTTTCTATGGCAGGAACTGCTGCAGCCAAATCTGGATCTTGATGATGTAAAATAATATATTTTATTGAGCCAATATCAATTATGGACTTTACTTTTTTGACTGTTTCATCAAACTCCAACATAGAACCTGGATCTATTAAGATTGATTCATTGCCATTTTTTATAAAATATGGATGACACTGAAAGGGATCATTTTCTAAGTGCATTCCCACCCAGAAAATATTTTTGGCAATCTCTCTAGGCATTGCCCTCAAACCATTTCAATTGATTTCTCAGTAGCACAACTTTTCCAACAACGATAAGTGCTGGAGTGGGTACATTTTTCGCTTTTTCAACTATATTTTCTAGAGTTCCCACAACAACACTTTGTTCTTTCGTTGTCCCTTTAGAAATCACAGCAACAGGGTAATCTGCATCTTTACCGATTTCCATAAGTTTAGCACTAATTTTAGGAAGATTATGAAGCCCCATTAAAAACACTATAGTATCATCTGTTTTAAAATTATCCCAAGGGATTTGGCTTACTTTTTTGTTTGGTGATTCATGCCCCGTAACTACTCTAAAACTCACAGCGACACCACGATGAGTAACAGGTATACCTGCATAAGCTGGAGCACTGATAGCCGACGTGATACCAGGAATGATATCAAACTTAACATCACGCTCTTGTAGATAAAGCGCTTCCTCTCCACCACGACCAAATACAAATGGATCACCACCTTTTAAACGAACAACATTTTCATACTTTATGGCATTTTGATAGATGACTTCATTTATCTCATCTTGAGGCATGATGTGACGTCCATCTTCTTTACCAACGTATACGAACTCACAGCCATTTTTAGCTTCTTCTAAAATTTCTGGATTAGCTAAACGGTCATAGATGATAACATCTGCTTCTTTTACAACACGTAAAGCTTTTACAGTCATTAATTCAATATCACCAGGACCAGCCCCTGTTAAATAAACTTTACCCATTATTCTTTTTCCTCATAAATAAATATACCCGATGGTTTTTTAATTTGAAATATTTCTCGTGACATATACCATTGTTTAGTATTTAAAACCACAACTTCATTAGCATCATTTACAGATATATAAAGATTTGGTCTACTTTTAGACCATCTAAGATGTAATACTTTACCATCAAATTCAAATCTTTTTATCACTTTTAAAGTTTTAGTATCTAGGATTTGAATCACAGGAAACTTCTTGCCGCTAAATGTAACTGCAACATATTTCTCATCTGGACTCAATGCTGAAAATACAGGTGTCCCCTCTATCTCAATATTTTGTATAAAATTAAAATCTTTATCATAAACTAAAATTTTGTTATCACCTACTGCTGGTATAAATATTTTATCTCCAGAGATTGACCAAAAACCAAAATGTGGCACTTTCATAACAGGTTGTCTATCACCTAAAAGAATATCAATCTTTTTAAACTCCATCTTATCTAAGTCAATAACACCAAAATGTTTAGAAGTAAAGAAACCTACTATATAGTTGTTATCTTTTATCATTGCGTCAAAAGGCATAACCCCTACATCTTCGAACTCTTTTTCTATTACAAAATGAGGTTTACCCTTACCTTTATTAGTATCTCTTAAAACAGTAAGTTTATCATTATCCATTTGAGCAAATATCAAATAATTTTTATATACTTTAATACCTACATTTTTACTTCCAGTGTCAAAAGACTGTAAAGGATTTAAATCACGGTCAAGGATATCTACACTTTTTTTAGCATAATTCGCAACAGCCAAATAATGTTTATTTATAGTAAAACCAATAGCAGAATCTGATGTTTTAAACTCTTTAATGATTTTTTCGCTACGTGGATCAAACTTGATGACATAACCATCACGACTTATTACATAACCATCATTCCCATCAAATTTTACAACACCGTGGTTCATATTATGCATACCTAAGATATGTGAACGTGTTATACCTTTTTCAATTACTGCTAGAGACTCACTTTCTCTCTCAACTACAAAAATCTTTTCATTTGTGTTTAACATAGCAAAAATTGGATTAATTGCTTTAGCACTTACACTACTGAACAATGATGCTAACAATGTAATCCCTACAAATACATATTTATTCATCTAATCTCTCTTTCTTCTTGAGTTAAGTAACACGATGGATCTTCACTCCATAAGTCACCAGTTATAGCATATGCACGAGCACGACTTCCACCATTACAAATATCAAGTTGCTCACAACTTGCACAAATTCCACTTATTTGACGTCTAGGATGTATTCTTAATTCATCCAAAAGCTCTCCACTTTGCCAAATATTACCAAAGTTTTCTTTGATTATATTTCCAACTGTTAGAGGGAAAAATGGGTCAGGTCTCACATCCCCTTCACTATTAATATTTAAAAGTTTACGTCCGGCAGAGTTTCCTCCCCAAGTCACAAGTCTATCTCGCATCTTTGATTTTAGTTCTGGATATTTTTCACCAAAAGTATTTAACAGAAGGATAGCATCCATCTCCATATTACCGGTAACAATCTCAATATCTCTACCAGTTTCATAATATTCAAAGGCTTTTTTAATTATAAATTCTACTGATTTTCTTCTTTGTTCTTTGCTTAAATCCATTTTTAAATTATCTAAGCCACGTCCAGAATAAACAAGATGTGATACATATATTTTTGGTATACTTTCTTTTTCTGCCAAATCAAATATATACTCTAAAGAGTCAATCGTCTCTTTAGTAATAGTAAAACGAATCCCAACCTTAGCACCAGTAGCATTAGCAAGTTGAACAGCTTTAAGTGTCTCTTTAAAAGCACCCTTGAGCCCTCGAAAATAATCATGCGTGGACTCATCACCATCTATAGATACACCAACATAGTTAAAAGTATCTACTATACGTTGTACATTACTCTTAGTGAAATATAGACCGTTACTTGAAAGATAAGTAATGATGCCATTTTCTTTACAAAAGTCAGCTATTTCAAACAAATCTTTTCGCGTAAGTGGTTCACCGCCTGAAAATATTATAAACTTAACACCATTTTCTTTCATCTCTAAAATTGTTTTTTTAATCTGCGAAGTTGTTAAAGTATCAACTTCATCTAAAGTGGATTTTGAATAACAATGCATACAAGATAAATTACAACGATTTGTAAAATTCCATATAGCAATGCTACCATCTAAAATTCTTTCTTTTTTATCTTCAACTACGGAAGATATTAGATTGCTTAACCTAAACATTATTTACCTTTATACGAAAGTATATACTCTGCTATAGAGTCTCTTTCTTTGTCATTAAGATTAAATTGAGTCATAACTGTTCTTTTATAACCAAAAGATTTATACATAGACTTAGGAGAAGCTATGTATGCTTCTATCTCTGCCTTCGTTCTCTTTGATGCTATTTCATTAAAGGGTGGTCCAAATGCCATTGCTGTTTGGTGATGACATCCCCAACAATAAGTTTCAAACACATTTTTACCATCAACTTGTGATGCATAAATATATGAATGTAAAAGGATAGTTAATAGTAAATATTTTTTCATTTATACTCTTTTATTTAAAGCGTTATTCTAACCAAAATATGCTTGAATAATAACTTATAAACTATTATAGATGAATAAAAATTCTAATCGCTTGTTTTTAGTCAAGAAACATAAATAAATATTAAAGAAAAAAATTAATTGATTGTTTTAAAGGAAAGCTCTCTCCCGAAGGAGAGAAGATTGGGTTATGCACCCGGGATTGTTTGTCTGTGTTCGATAGAGTAAGTAAAAGTTGGAGTTGTTAAACCTTTGATGTATTTAACAAATTTACCAGTTTTAGCTTCATATATACCAATACGTCCTGCATTCCACTCAGAAATCATAGTCCAATGACCGTGATTAGCTGGTTCAGCATGAAGGATTCTTGGAGTAATTGCTTTACCTTTAGCATCTTTAACAGTTGGAACATTCCATTTGTAAAGAACTTTATGAGTTACAGGGTCTATAATAGTACCTTTAGATGTACCAACAGTAAGAATTCTATCTACTTCTAAAGTTTGCTTGTTAATTAAGTAAACTTTATTCCAGTTAGAAGATCCACCAAGTACATTATCTGCCCATAAGAAAGGAGTATGCTCAGATGTACCAATAAAAAGTCCACCACCAGCAGTAGGAATTTGACGAATTACATCAAAGTTATCATCCCAGATAGTAACTTGACCAAGATTCATGTTAACAGTAGCACCAAGTTGTTGACCTAGACCTTCGTTAAAGAATGAAGAACCTTGACCTGGGTGCGGCTTAGCTGAAGGACCAGTATAGATTTTAGTAACTAAAGATTTAGTTTTAAAATCAACTACACCGATTACATCAGAACCTTGAGAAGCTTGGAATAAGTAACGTCCAATTTCTTTACCTTCATTTAAGAAACCATCATGAAGAATTTTACCAATATTTGGAATATCACCAACGATTGGAAAATTTGGTTTAGAATAATCTACGATATAAACATGACCAGCATCTTTAAGTGCAAATGCAATATAAGGACCATATGGAGTATCATAAATACCAGCTACACGTGAAGAACCGATGTTACCTTCAGTGTCAATAACAGATGAAGTTGGATAAACTTTTAATGGCTCAAGAGACATTGCGTCCATAAGGATTGCTCCACCTGGAACGTAGTTACCAGCCATTAGGTATTTACCATCTGGAGACACCGCTAGACCACGAGAATCAGAACCAACTTGAATCTGAGCAATTTTTTGTTGACCCGGAGTGTTAAGGTCAAACATTGTTACTAAACCTGAACGAGAGATTGAGTAAGCATAACGAGGTTGACGCTTGTTTGTAACTGTTACGTGAACAGCAAAACCAGCTGGGTGCTTAGATAAAACTTTACCTGAAGTACCATCAACAAATGCAACTCTTTCTGCATCTCTTTCTGTTACAAAACAGATATCAGTGTTTTTCTTAACGTCAACTGCATGTGGATACTTTTTGAAGAATTTCATTCTATCATTAAGTGGTTTCCACCCTTTTTTAACAGCTTCCATTGTAAGAACTGCCATTTTTTTACCTTTAAAATGTTGAATATAATCAACCATTTTATCAGCATCACCCTTAGTAAATTTTTCTTTAAATTCTGGCATTGCTGTACCAGGACGACCATTAAGAATTGTCTCAGCTAATTCATAAGCATTTTTCTTAGCTGTTACAGTTGGACGTAAATCTGAACCAACACCACCTTCGTGATTTGGACCGTGACAACCTTGACATTCTTTTTCAAATACTTTCTCAACATCCATGTTAGATGTTCCAGCAAATAGACCTGTAGATACTACTGCTAAAGCAGCAACTGATGTAACTAATTTATTTAATCTCATTTTCTTTCTCCTTCAAAAATAAAATAACAGCAAGGCCCCAATGGAGCCCTGCAACTAATATAGCTTAACTTTCTTGTTCTAAACGAGCTTTTTCTTGTTTGTAAATCCAAAGCATTGGAAGTACTATAATACTGTGTAGAAAAATCGTTAAAGTCATAGGACCTTGATTTAACCAACCGAAAAAACTTGGAACAACATCTGTAAATGGTTCAAACATAATATTCTCCTTATCTTTCGTGTACTGGGTTTTTACCAGTAGTTAATAAATCTTTAGCAAGTAGTGCAAAACCTAAGAACATTACGACACCCATGATGAGTCTCCAATCCATAGCTTGTGCAAACCACATACCTTGTTGACCATCAAAGTAACCTGCCCAAGTAGCACCCATTTGTGCACGAGATACAAGAACTTGAACGTAACCAGCGATAGTTAATGCCATAGTCATACCTAACATTCCACCAACCATTAAAGAGATTGACCAGATAGAAGCTTTAGTATGTTTTAGTACTTTAATACCATTTGATCCTTGAACAGCAAGATAGAACATTCCGATAAGGATAGTTGCATAAGCACCAAAGAACGCTAAGTGTCCGTGCGCTGATGTAAACTGTGTACCGTGAGTATAAAGGTTTACCTGTGGTAATGTGTGGAAGAATCCCCATATACCAGCACCTAAGAAGTTTCCAAATGCATTCATCCAGAACCATACAAAAGCAGGTTTATTTGCAACTACTGATTCATCAGAACCACCAGCAACTTTTTTCCCTTGTTGTTTACCCCAATCATACATAACGTGGATAAACATAGCTACAAGTGGTAACGGCTCTAGTGCACTAAATAATGCTCCAATTTCCCACCAGTACTCAGGTGTACCAATCCAGAAATAGTGATGTCCAATTCCAAGGATACCTGATCCAAATAGCATCGCTACTTCAATCCATAACCACATTTCAACAACTTTACGAGATGCTCCAATCATTTGAATAAGACCATAAGCAGCTATCGAACCAACGAAAACTTCCCAAGTAGCCTCAACCCATAAGTGAATTACCCACCACCACCAGTATTGGTCAAGTGTGATGTTGTCTGTAAAAAACATACCAGCTAAATAGAGACCAGCAAATGCAATCATATCTGCCATAAGAACTGTAACGATACCAGAACGGTTACCCTTCATACCTGTTAAGAATAGATTCCCAACAAAACCAAGTGCAACTACTACGATACCCCAGTCAGCCCAACGTGGTGCTTCAATATACTCACGACCTTCATGAATAAACCAAATAGAAGTCTCTGTTGCAGGTCCAACTTGAATAAATAAATATACTAATACAACTACTACAATAGCAGCTACAAAAATCCAGTATAATAATTTACCAACTTTGATACCAACAGTTTCGATTCCTGTTTCATCTGGTAAGAGATAATATACAGAACCAAACATTGCAAAAACCATCCATACAACAAGTGCATTAATGTGCAACATTCTAGCTACTGAAAAATCTAATAACTCAAATAAGAAACCTGGCATTACATACTGAATAGCTGCAACTAAACCAAATACTAATTGTGCGCCTAAAAGAATTGCAGCAAAAGTAAAATACCATGTTGCTAATTGTTTTGATTCGCTTCCGATTCCTGTAAATTTATTTGCCATTTACTGCTCCTTGCATTCTTCCAAAGTTTCTTGGGAAACCATTTGTATCAATTGATGACATATGTTTCAAGAAAGCAACTAAACCTTTAGCCTCTTCAGGAGTAATACCAAGATCTGGCATCATACGTGAGTGAGTTGGATAAGTTGATGGATGTTGTAAGAACTCAGCCATTGCTTCTTCTTTTGTACTTTTACCAGTCATCGCTTGCATAGTACCACCATCTTGCCATGCTGGGTCTAACCAAGCTTTAGTTAAATCTGGAGCATAATATGCACCATTTCCAAGAAGTGTATGACAATTCATACAGTTTTTAGTTTGAGAACCTAGTTTACCTAAGTGAAGTAAAGCACCAGCTTCTTCTTCTGAGTAATCATCTCTACCAAAAAACATTTCTTTTTCCCCAATTACTGGAACTTCGTGACCACGTTTTGTGCTCATTTCATAAGTAATTTTATAATTAATAACTGTAGGTCCTGGAACCCTTTTAGTTACGCCTGCTTGTAAATCTGCATCTGTACCCATTGCGATTTGACCTGCTGTGTCAAATGTTAACCAAATAAGTAGTACTGCTGCAAACCCTGTAATCCACGCTGCTGATCTTTGCCAGAAACGGTTATCACTCCATACGGATATCTTAGCCATGTGCCCTCCTAATCAATGTTCATTCTGTTGATGAACTTGATCTTGCATATAATAAACTGCATGTGGAAGTAATAATATTCCAAATGCAGCAACAACTAAAGCTTTTGCCGTAAATTCACCTACGTGCATTAAACTCCCCATCAAATACAAACAGTAAGCTGTTAATACCCAAAAAATATATGCTATTGGCATAGTCCATGTTTTAAGTAGTTCAACCTTCACTGCAGTATAAATACCGACATACAATCCTCCAAATACTAATACTAATCCAGAAGATACAAATATAGTTAAAAAATCATCTAAAGCAATATCTTGTCTCATAATTACTTGTTCAACCATGTTCGCTTCCTTTTTGAGTATTATCATTTTCAGATTCATTTGAAGTTTATAGTGATTTTGCTTTAATTTCGTTGACTTACATCAATTTATAAGTTTAATTTTTATTTTAAGGAGGGTTTAAAATTTAGTGTTACTTTTTGAAACGATAGAATCTCAAAAGCCTATTTTATGGGAATGTTGTCAAAAAAATGTCAATACACTCTATCAACTTTTTTTTTGCTTTATCTCAATTTTTTGATAATATTTTACGCATAGAAGAGTATTGCTGAAATACAAAAAGTTACAAAGATTGTTGCACTCACTACTATGTAGCGTTTTTTAGTTTCACCTAAATTATACTTATTATCTAGATATTCACCAAGTTTAATACCCGGGTATACTGTAAAAAGAAACATTGGAAAACACATTACAAGTATTATGACTATATCTGGCATCTCTCTCTTCTTTCTTATAAATTTGATTCACATCAATTTGTTTTAATTTATATTAGTATATCATAAACTAACTTTTAAATTTAAGGAATGTCAAATGAAAAAAATCATAGCTACTGCATTAATATCATCAGTTACTTTAATGCTTATTACAGGTTGTGGTGGTTCTGGACCATCATCTCATGATCCTAGTCTAAGTGAAAATGTATTATATGTAAATATACATAAAAATGAAAAACTAGAAAAAGCCATTTTAAAAGCTGGGGAAGCTTCTGGATGGACAATAACTAAGTTCAAAAGCAACTCAGTAATCGCTGAAAAAGTAGATGGGGACACTACTTATGCTTCAACATTAAAATTTAGTAATGGTCATATTGAATTTGAAAATGCCAAAGGCACTTCAGATGGTGATATTGATGATTTACGAGACGCGATAGAAGAAGCATGTAACGAAGAAACTACTCATTAATTAATTACACTTTAGAAGATGGGCTCTCAGCCTATCTGGTGTAATATTCCCTAAAATAGGGTTACATAGAAATAAATTATTATTATCTAGAAAGAATACTGCTGGATATTCTACTGTAAACAATGCTTCAATTGGATAAGATATTTTTTGATTTTTTGTAATAATTATTGATATATACTTTTTATTTATAGTGTTAATATATTCTTGGTTCATAAAAGTATTTATCAATATTTCCTTATTTATTGGTTTATCTTTTTCTATTAAAAATACCATTATATTTTTTGAGGACTTTACTGCTTGATGATGTGCTTCATCGTAGTTAGATTGCCAATATATACTGTTTGCTTGGGCATTCACTAGTATACACAATACAATGAGTATAAATTTCAAAAAATTATTTTTTTGGAGAATTTATCTGATAACTTTGCATAATAACTACCATCTCATATACAGATATTTTATCACCAGCCTCTTGAATAAGCGCATCAGTATTAGCAAATTTTCCTTGAACTGATTTTATTTTCTCATAACCACTTGGTTTTATCTCACTCATCGCGATGTTAATACTTCCTGCCCACATAATAAAAAGCATAAGCCAGATAGTTTTTTTTGCTCCCGTATATACACCAATAAAATGAAAACCTACACTTAAAATTATTGCAATTATTAATATGATTGTCAAACTCACTTGTTTACTACCTCTCCTCTTGGTTTTATCTCATGTTCACCTATATCACTAACCATTTTTTGACCAAACTCCATCACACCTAATGTTCCTACAAGCATTAAAAGAACTACTATTAAAAGAAAAATTAATGCCATAGAGTAACGCTTAAATATTTCTATCATTTAGGAACAATTCCGTTAAACTCTATACATCTAGATGTATGAAAATCTCTTTCATAATCATCATTTTTAAATTTATCACCCTCTAATCTCCAGCCTAGCTCTTTAGAAAGTAAAACTGACCTTGAAATTGTACGACGTAGTTTATTTTCACAGATAATAGTTTTACCTTCATTAAAAATTTCTTTTACGCCTTCCATTCTTGATGTTGTCATAAAGTAATGAAAGCTAATCATGATAACTAATAATCCACCAACACTCAGCATCCCTCTTTTAAAAGCAACTTTAGGCATAAAATCCCTAGTCGTAACAAATGCTGCAACACTTAAAATAAAAGCTCCAATAACGAGATATACAATCTCTAATTCAAAAAAAAGTTCCATTTATACTCCCTCACTATGTTTAGTTTCCCAAGCCTCAAAAGCAGGGGTAAAATACTCTATACGCACTTTTTTAAACTCCCGAGAACTATAAAGTGGCATATGAGATTTTGAATCTATCTCTTTTGACATCTCCTCTATAATACCGTTTGTTTCTTCTGTTGTTTTACCATGAACCATAGTAAAAAGGTTATAAGGCCAATTTGGATATTTTGGACGTAAGTAGCAGTGACTCACTGCACTAAATGAAGCTGCATTTGCACCTATCGCTTCACCTTTTTCACCTTCGTCAACATCCCAAACAACCATTGCATTTGCGTTAAATCCAGCTTTACGATGGTTAAGTATTGATGCAAACCTTCTCATCACTCCAGCAGCTTGAAGCTCACTAAGGATAGCAAAAAATTTACCGTATGTAATTCCAAGTTCATCTATTATCTTTTTAAAGGGCTCACTTATTATCTCTATGTCATACTGAGCCATGCGAACTATCTTATGATGTAAGTCAGTCATCTCTATATCAGTATGTTTTACTTTTTTTACACTCTCTTTTTTCTCATCTTTACCTGTTGTGTTTAACTTTACATTTATTTTAAAAAGTTTTAATGTTGGAAGCATGATGTAATCATCCGCTTGTGTAAGTTTTGCCAACAACTCTACTGTTTTCTCTAAACCCAGTTTAGAATCTGGTGCTACAGCCATAGTAAACCAGATATTAAACTCATGATTACGCTCATAGTTATGCGATATACCAGGATGAGAATTTAGAATCTTAACCGCAGCATTAATTTTTTCTGCTGGCATTTTAAATGCAACCAAGGAAGACTTATACCCCAATCTTTTCGTATCAAAAATTGCAGAAGTTTGACGGATAATCCCTGCTTTTTTTTGTTCTTGAAGTATCTCTAAAACTTCATTCTCACTAATTCCTAATTCACTAGCAATAGATTCAAAGGGTTTTGCAACTAATGGAAACTTTTTTTGTATTCTTGATAATATTTCGTCTTTCATATTTTCTCTTATAATAATTTTTTATTTGAGATTGATTGTAGTAGGTTTTACATTAATTCTATTTGATTTGTATCAATAGAGAGATACTTTAGCTTAGATATGATACTATTTCGCTTTAAAGGGTGATAAAAGGATAACGATGGCTTACTTTCCAGCATTTCTCAAGCTAGATAATAAAAAAATCCTCATAGTTGGTGGTGGGTATATTGCCCAAGAAAAACTAGAGCATCTTCTTGATTTTACTCAGGACATATCTTTAATTGCCTTAGAATATTCACAAGAGATGCTTAGCATCATAAAAGAAAACAACCTTCATTACGAGGTTCGTGCTTATAATAAAGGTGATATTAAAGAATATTCAGTAGTTATAGTTGCTGTAGATGACATACCGCTACAAGCAAATATATTTGATGAATCTAAACTCTATAATTGCTTATGCAACTCTGTTGATTCAGTAGATTATTGTGATTTTATTTTTCCATCGTATATAAAGAAAGATGATTTAACTATCGCAGTATCAACTTCTGGATCTTCACCTGCTATGGCAAAAAGAATTAGAATGTATCTTGAAGATACTATACCTAATAGCATAGGAAGTTTTTTACAAGAGATGAAAGAATTAAGAAAAACTTTACCAAAAGGTAAAGAACGAATGAAAATGCTTGATCTTAAAGCAAAAAACTATATACAAACTTGGAGTAATAAATGAGTGAAGAAAAAACAGAAATGAGTTTAGTAAAAAAGGCGTTTATATTTTCACTATTAAGTGCTTTTTTAGTGATGGGTGCTATATCCATGAAGCGTGCCCTACCTATTGCCAAAGAGGAACGAATTTACTTAGCTATCAAAGCATATAGTCCCTATAAACTTCAAAAACGAATAGGTGGACTAGAGATACTTGATACAAGATATGATACAAAAGAAAAACCTAGTTCTGCTGAAGTAATGCATAGACTTGATGAAGTAGAAGGACTTTGGGGAAAAGAACATCTTGTTATTGAAAATTCAACTGTTCTTGTTTATGATGAGAACAAAACTAAAACTATCGCTAAAATTGCGATTGAAACTAAAAAAGAAAGAGATTTCTTAAAAAAATTCTTTGGGATTTAGAGTAGTAGTTACTCTAAAATCTCAAATGCTTCTTCGATAGACTCAGATTTCCCTATAACAAACATATAAACAGCGGCATTAAGTTTTGCTAATTTTAAATACTCATCCGAGGGATTGTTAACTTGGTCTAGAGACTCTTCAAGACTTATATTTTCCCAAGATTTTGTATACGCCACTCCATAGAATGCAGGATCAACTATAATCTCTTGTACATTTTCATTTTGACTTATCCATAATCGCCCTTTTGAAAACAACTCAGGAGTGCCCTCATTTCCTTGAATAAGAGCAAATCGTTCATATCTACCCTTGTAGATTTCAACATATTTTTTCACATACGGTTTATGAAAAACACCTGTGATAGCTGCAGTTGACGAAGCTATACCAGGTAGTTTTTCTATCGTATTAAAACCTGTTCTGAGTGTTAAAGTCATTCGTAGGTCTGTGAGGTCATGAAGCTCTTTAAAAAAATCTTTACGGTCAAAAAAATATAAGTTCTCACTCAATGTAAGTTTATTACATATATCTTTTGTTGTTATTCCATCTTTAGCAGGTGTAAGTTCATCACCAATTACTACTAAATTCACTCCAGCCTTTTGTAATACTTTAGCTACAAGTGGAAATATATAAGGATTTCTTCTTTTACCATCAAATGGATAGCCTAATTCTAAAGAATTCTCCACCTTTGAGTGTTTCATCTTAGCATCACAGGCTTCTAATGCCCCACGAAACTCATCATTTGTCTCAGGTTTAAGTCGCCATCCAAGTAAAAATGCCGCTATCTGTTCACTTGGTACACTTTGCTCAAGTATCTGTGTCATCATATCTTTTGCTTCTTCGTGAGTTAAATCACGATTGCCTTTTGGTCCTGTCCCTACTGCGTGTAAATATTTGCTAAAAGTCATTATCTTATCTGTCCATTTCCATATATTTTAAATTTGTATGTTGTTAAACCCTCTATGCCCATAGGCCCTCGGGCGTGTAACTTGTTTGTACTTATACCAACTTCAGCACCAAAACCAAAGGCACCACCATCAGTAAATCGCGTAGATGCATTTACATATATGCACGCGGCATCTATAGAATTTAAAAATAATTCTGCAGCAGTTATATTTTCAGTAACTATCGCCTCTGAATGTCCAGAAGTAAACTTTACAATGTGTTCTATCGCACCTTCTACTCCATCTACTACTTTTATGTTGAGTATGTTTGCTAAATATTCAGTATCATAGTCTTCGTCAGTTGCATGAGTTATATCAATTATAGCTTGTGTTCTTGCACACCCTTTTAACTCAGTATGTGCTTTATCAAACTCTACTTTTAGTTTTAAGAGCGCTTCATCTGCTATGGCACTATCTACTAAAAGTGTCTCCATAGCATTACAAACACCTGGGCGTTGCACTTTCGCATTTAAGGCAATCGCTATGGCATTATCAAGTTTTGCATCTTTATCTATATAGGTATGACACTGCCCTTTATCATGCTTGACAACACTTACCGTTGCATTTTTACTTACATGATTTATGAGCCCTGCACCTCCACGAGGTATAATTAAGTCAACATACTTATCCATCTTAATGAGTTTATCAACACCCTCCCTTGAAGCATCTGGGATGAGTGAAATCATCTCTATTGGTAAGTTGTTTTTTGCTAAAATTGCTTGAAGAATTTTTGCTATCGCTTCATTCGAGTTTTGTGCCTCTTTTCCACCTTTTAAGACGCATACATTTGAGCTTTTAAAACAAAGTGCAGCTGTATCAGATGTGACATTTGGACGAGACTCATAAATGATACCAATAACCCCAATAGGGATACTAACTTTTTCTATCTTTAAATCATCCTCAGTTACCCAGCCATCTAAAACGCGTCCAACTGGCTCTTTTAGTGCAGATATCTCTTCAATCGCAACAGCCATAGCATCAATGCGACTTTCATCCAAAAGAAGTCTATCCATCAAAGCTGAACTTAGATTATTCTCTTTACCTGCTTGCATATCTAAGGCATTAGCTTCTATGAGGTTCATAGTATTACTACGTAGAGCCTCTGCCATCTCATTTAAAATTTTGTTTTTTTGTTTACCACTTAAAGCATTTAGAACTCTTGCGCTCTGTTTTGCTTTTGCTAAAAATTGTTCCATTCTTCTCTCCGTCTTTCTCAACTTGATTGGGAATCTAATAATGATGTTATAATATCATAGATTTAATTTATCAATAGACTTATTGCACAACTAAAACGTAGATTCCAAATCAAGTTTGGAATGACGGATAACACAATCAATCGTCATTCTGAACTTGATTCAGAATCTAGGTTGTGAATGAATTTAATATTACAAATAGGAAAACAATGAAAACTATAACTTTTATCGGCAATGGAAATATGGCTCTAAGCATCGCAAAGGGTTTAGTAGATGAGTATAAAATAGAAGTAGTCGGTAGAGATATGGAAAAACTAAACAAGTTTGAACAGTCATTAAATACTAAAATAGAAAAATATCTGATGGATGACTTCAACATAGAAGATAAAACTATAATGTTTTGTGTAAAACCTGCAAATGTTGAGAGTGTAGGAGTTAGACTGCAAGGAATGGCTAAGGTTGTCTACTCTGTATTAGCAGGGACATCACTTAAAAAACTCAAAGATAACCTAAATTCTGAAGCTATTGTTCGTGCTATGCCAAACTTAGCAGCGAGTGTCGGTCTCTCTATGACTACACTTACAGGTGACGAAGCTTATAAAGCTCAAGCACAAGAGTTATTTAACTCTATTGGAAATACGAGATGGCTTAGTAGCGAAAAAGAACTTGATATCGCCACTGCATTAGCTGGAAGTGGTCCTGCTTACTTAGCTCTCATAGCTGAAGCTTTGGCTGATGGCGCTGTAAAACAAGGACTCAAGCGAGACGATGCTATGGAGATTATGCGTGGACTTTTTGGTGGTTTTGGTGGACTTATACAAGATATCCACCCTGCTCTTTTAAAAGATGGTGTTATGAGCCCAGGAGGAACAACTGCTGCAGGCTATGGTGCACTCGAAGATGGAAATGTGAGAAGTGCCTGCATGGCTGCTATAGAAAAAGCATACGTCAAAGCTACACAACTATAAAAACAATAGTTAAAAATATGGATAGAGGCATATTATATATGCTTTTAGGCGCATTAATATCTGCTTTTAATGGTGCACTTGCAAAAATACTCTCGGAGGAGATAAGTGCTCTTGAGATTGTTTTTTTTAGAAACCTTATTGGAGTTGGGCTTATACTCTATGCTTTAAGAATCCAAGCCCCAACACTACATGGTGGTAAAATTCATCTACTATTTATGCGTGGACTTTTTGGTTTTAGCGCTATGATACTATTTTTTTATACTATAACTGTAATACCACTTGGAGAAGCCATAACACTCAACAAAACTTCCCCTTTATTTGTATCTATACTTGCTTTTTATCTCTTAGGTGAGCATCTATCTAAGCGTGCGATATTTGCATTATGTATCGGATTTGTCGGGATTGTACTTATCACGAAACCTTTTAATGTAGAGATATCTTATGCTCATATATTAGGTATCTTCGGTGGACTGTTTGCCGCCTTAGCCTATGCTACCATTAAAAAAATAAAAGATATTTATGATTCTCGTATTATAGTTTTATCCTTTGTCGGGATTGGCTCTTTACTTCCAGCTATACTTTTTATGATTTCACCCTATATAGATGCACCAAACTCCATCAGTTTTTTATTTCCAGAGTTTGTCTTTCCCACAAGTTTAACCATTTGGTTACTCATAGTTATAATGGCAATCATCTCTACGCTCTCACAGTGGTTACTCACAAAAGCCTATTCAAACTCAAAGGCTAGCATCATAGGTGTTATAAGTTACACAAACATTCCTTTTGCCATAGGTTTTGGATATTTACTTGGCGATAAGTTTCCTGACTTTTGGACCTATTGTGGGATTGGATTTATTGTCTTGGGTGGTATTTTAGTAAGTAAAAGTAAGTAGATTCCGTGTCAAGCACGGAATGACGATAACCATTCATCGTTGTGAAACAACAAAACCTCGTCATTGTGAAACAACAAAACCTCGTCATTGTGAAACAACAAAACCTCGTCATTGTGAAACAACAAAACTTCGTCATTGTGAAACAACAAAACTTCGTCATTGTGAAACAACAAAACTTCGTCATTCTGAACTTGATTCAGAATCTACATAGATAATCAGACTGAAGTGTAATCGCTTCATTAATTGTACTATTACGGGCATCATTTTTCACTGAAAAACGAGCTGCCACAAAGTACGAATCGATTAAAGAAACTTTAAGATCTCTTTAGCAATATTCTCTTTATTTATAATTGTATCATGCACTATTTTTTTATCAAAAAGTTCTTTTATCATTGATGGTATTTCAAGACTAGCCTCTTTTGAAATTGACTCTAAGGCTGTTATGTCCTTAGCATCATTCTCTCCTGTGAGTGCATTTGCAATAACTGGCGAAAACTTTGTCCACTCTGCAGTTGAATAGGCTATAGTTTTTATCTTAGCATCACAACAAGTTTCATATGATTTTAGACATGTTGCAGTATGTGGGTCCATTAAATAACCATAGTTTTCAAAGGTATCTTTAATATATTTTTTACCCTCATCACCATTACAAAAATCAGCATCAAAGCACTCTTGTAGTCTTGCAAGTTCTACTTCACTCAGTTCATAAAAATTATCTACTTCTAGTGAATGCATTAACTCTTTCGTACGTTTTGGACCAAACATATCATATAAAATTCTCTCAACATTAGATGACTTTAAAATATCCATAGCAGGTGAAGTTGTACCAACAACTTCAGAGTTACGAAGGTCGTATTTTCCTGTTTTTATCAGTTTAGTTAAAACATTGTTTTCATTTGATGAGATGATAATTTTCTCAACTGGCAATCCCATCTCCCAAGCATAGTAACCACCAAGTGCATTTCCAAAATTTCCACTTGGAACATTTAAGTAAACTTTTTCCCCCATAACAATAGCATCCTGACGAACTAACTCTAAATAAGAGTGAATATGATAGATAATTTGAAAGATGATACGACCAAAATTTACAGAGTTTGCTGCTGATAAAGAGGTGTTATGTGCTTTTAAAGAATCGTTAAATTCTGATGATGCTAAGAGTTGTTTGAGTGCATTTTGTGCATCATCAAAAACTCCATTTATCCCTATTACTTTTAAATTCTCAGCCTTCTCTGTAACCATCTGTAAACGCTGAACATCACTCGTTCCACCATCAGGATACAGACAAGCCACCTTAACATTTGCACGGTTTTTAAAAGTCTCTAAGGCAGCTGGACCAGTATCACCACTCGTAGCTGCAAGAATGAGGTAATTTTCATCTCTTTGTTGAGCGATAGAAGAGAGTACTACACCAAAAGGTTGTAGCGCCATATCTTTAAAAGCACGCGTTGGACCGTGGTAAAGTTCACTTATATAAAGATTTTCTTTTACTTTGACTACTGGAACAGGGTTAGAAGCATCATCAAACTTATCATATAAGTCTAAGGCTTCTTGTATAACCTTAGCATCAATATCGATTTCAAATCTACTTAACATATCTGATGCTAACTCTTTATAGCTCGAATTTAAGTGTTTCAACAAAAACTCTTCCCCTAGTTTTGGTAAAGTTTCTGGTACATAAAGACCACCAAATGAAGCTATTGGGCTAAGAATAGCTTCTGAAAATCTTACATTGCTTGAGCTATTTTCATCAATTCCACGAGTTTGTATAAAGTTCATAAATATCTCTTATTTAGTTTTTGAAATTATAACTAAACTTCACCTAATAATCCATTCCATCATCATATTTTAAAAATAAAACAAAAATCCAAATAAGTGATACAGTTGCAACTATCTCATAACCAATCGCCCACACAATAAAAAAAGCTGTTAAATCCAAGATAACTAAACTACCAAAATCACCACCAGCAATAGCTAGAAACAAAAATAAAACACCTGTCATATAAGGTACAGAAATAAAATAAAATGTATAAAAATACGCTTCAAACCCATCTATAACAAAAACAATATCGCTAGGTTTAACTTCTTGGTTGGCAAAAGATTTATTTTTCTTCTTGACACTATTCTGACGTTTCATTTGATTATAGTACATATTATTATTGCGAGAGTTATTTATATCTCTATTGCAATCCATTATTATTCCTTTATCAATTCAGAATAAGTATATCACAAAAAAGATTATATATAAATATTATTTAAAAAGCCTAATAGGATTTATGTGATAAGATTTTTGAGTTACTTCAAAGACTAACTCTTCATTTACTCTGCCTATCGTATACCCTTTTTTTATTTTTTTACCTTTTTTAATATTTGGTGATATTTGACTTAAATTTGCATAGATAGTATGTAAACCATTTCTATGTTCTACAATAACTATATTTTTTAAAACAGCTGTTTTATCAGCATAGATTACCTTCCCATTAAACACTGTTTTAACTTTTGTATTTTTACGTTTAGGTCTCATTGAAATTGACTCATTAAAAATTTTTATCCCATATATAGGGTCCGTATATGTTCCATACTTTTTAGTTATAGTGTACCCACTAATAGGGGATATAGTTTTTTTACCACGATATTTTTTAGTTTTTACACTTTGGTAAGAGCTTCCCGGCTTTCTGACCTTTGGAAGGTTTTTATCTGAACTTTTTTTCGCAAAAGCTTTTCTTCTTGCTTCATCCTCTCTGGCTTTTTTTATTCTATCTACTTTAATAATTTTTAGTTTTTCTAGGGTCTGCTTGAGTATGTCTTGTTTTTTGATCAGTTTTTTAAGAGCTTTTTTATAAGATGCTTTTGACTTTTCTAACTTTGCTAATGAATGCTTATTTTTCTTTTGAATATCGAGCAAATTTTTTCTTTTTTTATCTATATTAGAGATTGCAGTTTCTAAGGATGAGGCATGTTTATTTAGTTTATTTACTACTAGTGAATTTTGAAAAAATTGACTATTGAGGGACTTTGCATCTTTTTTTGTTTTATCTAACATCACTTTTATAACTTCAAGTTCCATGAGAGAGTCTTCACTTGCACTATTGTTCTCTTCTAAAATAACTTGAAGTGATATACTTTTAGCAATGGTAAAAATCAATTTTTCTTCTATTTTTTCTTGTGCAAGTTTTAATTTGTCTTGTTCTTTTTTTAATGCGGAGAGTTGTTTTGTATCGGCTTGATAACTTAACTCTTTATTTTGAAGTGATTTTATTAAACTCTTGAGTAGCTTTTGCTGTTTTGCAATGGTTTTTTTTTGCTTTAAAATATCTTTTGCATTTTGAGCCATTTTTTTATTTATATTACTATATGACTTTGATACATACTTGATTTGTCCACTAGCTTTATGAATCTTCTTATCTATATCAGCTTTAGCATAAATGTTTAAAAATAATAAAACTAAAAGTAAAAAACCTTTTATCATACTTCTTCTTTATGTCCAAGGACTATCATCGAAGCAAGTATGATTGACAAAGCGACAGAGATGCCAAATAGTTTTATAAAATCTCCAGTAGGATCAAATATAACAATATTTATGTTTATATTGTTAAACTCTTTTAATACCCATGATGAAGAGGATATATAGGCAAAAATAACAAAAATTATTGCACTAGAGATAATTGCATCAACTAAAGAGAGTCGAAATAACACAGCAGAACGCAACCAAGTAGGTGCACCAAAAAGACCCATTATACTCATCCGTTCATTATGCTTAAACTGCCATATTCGTAACTCTTTCAATATAAGAAGCATAGTGACGATAGAAACAACAACAGCAAACACTAATACAACATTTTTAAAAAGCACAAGTAATTTATAAATTGTGTCATGGGAATTTGAAAAATCTTCAACCTTGGATATATATCTATTTTGTAACAAGTTAGCTCGTAATTTTTTAATTTCCTGAGGCGTTGGATATTTTTTCAATTTAAGTTTATAAAACTTTGGAAGAGAAAGTTTTAGTAACTCCATATTTGCCCTATTTAAGTCAGAGTTTAAGCGTCTTATCACATTATCTGGAGAAAGAATTTCTATCTCATCTATGAGCTTATCTATGAGTAAAAAGTCACTGTTCTTAATACGTTTTTGAGAGACAACTACTATTGAGTAGTTCTTTGAAAGTTTTTCTTTATAAGCATCAATAGAGCGATCAACTATTACAAACACTTGGATAGAAAACAATATACTTACTAAAGCTACTATGAGAGAAAGGTGGTTTTTAACTGATTTCATTGATGCTCCCATATTCAATATGAAAATGTTTATAATCAATACTTAGAGATGCTGGAATGTGGTGAGTTACAACTATCACGGTAGTTCCAAGTTGCGTATTTGCACCCTCAAGCAGATTCCATATAAGTTCTGACGAATATTCATCAAGATTACCTGTTGGCTCATCAGCTAGTATTAAAATCGGATTATGAGAAAGAGCTCGCGCCATAGCTACACGTTGTTGCTCACCCCCACTTAATTCTAGTGGATATTTCCCAGCTTGATGTTTCAGCCTTACATGCTTGAGTAAAGATTCGACTTGATTAAGTGTTACACTCTTTTCATATCCGTTAATAATAAGAGGCATCATAATGTTTTTCTCAATAGTCCATTCTTTAATTAGCTTATAATCTTGAAATACTATACCAATATGTCTTCTCAAAAAATTTAGTTTGCTTCGAGATACATTACCTAACTCAACTCCACCAACTACTAAGCTACCCTGCTTGAGCTTTATCGCTCCAAAGAGTGATTTTAATAGTGTTGATTTTCCACTACCACTCGCACCTGTTATAAAAACAAAAGAGCCAGAATTAATGCTAAAGTTAGCTTGATTGATGATAGTCTCATCTGCTTTATAAGAGAGAGAGACATCTTTGGCGACTATAACTTTATCCATTTAAAACCTCATCTAAAAATTTATGTGCATTTAAATTACTTTTTGATTTAAGTGGTACTGCTGGATAATAAGAGATATCCTCACCACGAGCAATAATATAAAGATGTTCTGGTCTATCAAAACTTCCCATAGATACACGCATCATCACACCATCATCCATCTCATAAGCACGTTCAAAATGGATAAATCCACCATCAAACTTTGTTGTAGTCCCATGCAATTTTAAAACCTCATCATAACTCCTAGAAAATTTTGAAAAAAGAAAATCTCCTTGTATGAGCAAAGGTTCTGAGTCTATATCATTTATCATAGTAAGATCATAAATATTCTTCTGCATAAGTTTCCATCTATCTTCATACTTAGAACTCACTGCGATGTCGCGATTTTTCTTTATCTCTAAAGATATTTTAGCAAAGTTGATAAAGGTTTCGTATGAGTAGGCATAATAATTTTCACTATCTGTTCTTAGTTCAAGCCTGCCATCTATACCAAGGGCTCGTTGTGCTTCTTTTATAAAAGAGGTAGATATAACTCTTCTATGCGGTTTTTTATCCCAAGGGACTGGAAAATGAACAAAAATTTTACTTACAATATTTGAAGGGACCAACTCCATAAAAAGTCTAGCATCATAGTCTAAAATAAGTAAATTATCTAACTCTTGTATGCTAATTTGCTTTAATACTTGTTCAATAGAGGGACGGTGAATCTCTATACCTATAAATAAAGTATCTGGATTATTTTTAGCTTGATGCAAGAGATGTCGCCCTGAACCAAAGCCAACCTCTATAGCAACATCCTTAGCATCAGGGAATGAATCGGCAAAGTATTCTATTGTTTTTAAAGCCTTTACCTCTTGAAGGTGAATATTTTTTGCATTCTCAGGTACATTTGATTCTAAAACTTCAAGTTTAGCTAGTGATGCGTAGGAAAGGAGACACTTATGCACATTGTAGGTAGATGCTGGTCGTGTTAATTTATCTGTTTTAAGTAAACATTTATTTTCATCTTCACGTACAAGCAAGAAAAAATCTTCTCCTTCTATGGTTGTAGAGATGAGTTTATCGTCTGTCTTGCTTACATTTTTTGCTAAAAAGTTAAAAACTACGCCATCTTGTTCGGCCGGAAATGATATCTTTTTAAACTCTTTAATATGAAGATGTGGCATTAATTTTCTTTTACCTTTGCTGTTTCTAACTCTATTTCTATACTTTCTTGCGAACGTATCTTATTTTCGTCTACAGCATACACCTTATAAAAGTATTTAGTAGCTGGTTGTATGTTCGTATCATGAAAAGAAGTATTGGTTATACCATCAAACTCTTCAATTACTTCATCAAAAA
Source organism: Sulfurimonas sp. (assembly GCA_026988245.1). Classification (GTDB taxonomy): domain Bacteria; phylum Campylobacterota; class Campylobacteria; order Campylobacterales; family Sulfurimonadaceae; genus Sulfurimonas. The sequence goes on along the minus strand of JALSLR010000035.1, from coordinate 151,503 downwards.
TACTTTTCTTATGTCTTTTTGAAATGACGTAAGAAAGCGTTCTCTCATCACTCTTACTCCACTTAAGGACAATACCATCGTCTACTACCTTTGCTTCTACAAGAGCAGGAGGGGTTGGTCTTACAAGAGTGATACCTTGAGCAGAGTAAACATCATACTTACTTTGTAAACCATCTTTATCTACTGTACTTACTCTATAATAATACTTAGCACCATCTTTCTCTATATGATCCGTATAAGAGTTCTTAGAAATTTCAGCGATAAGCTTGTAGTTACCATCTACTTTACTTGAGCGGTATACATTGTATTTTAAAAAATCATTTATATTAGTTTCTTGCCAAGTGATAGTAATCATTCTTGGCTGATCATCCGTTGCATTGATATTTACAACCTCTTTTGGCAATGCTTTGGTTGTAACCATAACCTCATCGGATGCTTTAGATATGAGTTTATTATAAGTAAGCGCACGTATATTGTAGACATATGTATGGTGATTTTTCAATTCACTATCAATGTATTCTGCTCTTAGTCTTCCCTCAAGGTCAGCTATCACTTTCCATTCTTTTTCTTCCAGTGTACGTCTTTGTATTTGGTAACCTGATACAAGCTTATTTGTATGTGGACGCCAAATGATTTTTGCACTTCTTGGCATATCTTTTGTAGCATAAATCCAAGTAACAGAATCTAGTATAGGTTTTGTTTGTACTACCACTTTCTCACTACTAAGACCTTCAGCATCTTTAGAATAAGTTTTAAAGTAATACTGGTACCTAGAATTAGGTTCTACATCCATATCTATATAGTGCGTTGCAAAACGATTTTCTATCGTATCTAAGTATTCATCATTTGACTTTGTGTTGTTAAGGTCTAAGACTACCTTATAAAGATAAATACCTTGGACTCTTTTATCCTTAATGCTCTTCCACTCTAAGGCTACTGATTTCATATCTGTTTTTACACCATGCTGTGTGAGCTTAATTTGTGGAAGTGAGGAATCCACTACTACATTTTGTGAGGATGCTGGCTTTGCTTTAGCCCCACACCCACTAAGAATTAGTATCAGCGAAAAGCTTATTAATGTAGTTAGCATTGATAACTTCATTTATTACCCCTGTATTAAATTTATTATTAATATAATTATTCATATACTCATCCATTGGCGCTACATAAGAATGTAGTTCTTTCGTTCGTGGATGCATGAAATGTATTTCATATGCATGAAGCAAAATACGTTCCGATTTATCATCTTTTTTTATATCTCCATAGAGATGATCACCAATGATATGACGACTCATTGTTTCAAGATGTACACGTATTTGATGTGTACGACCAGTAAAAAGTTTACATGCTATAAGCTGAGTAGTTTCATCATCACTGAGTGCTAAAAATCCAAAAGCAGTTTTTGCATCTTTACCACCATTATCACAACCCATTTTCAGACGATTATTATTACTTCTTTTGATAGGTTTTTCCACTATAGTTATATCTTCTTTTAAAGGAGGGATTACTACCGCTAGATAATGTCTTCCCATACTTTTATCTTGTAGTTGCTCTGAAAGGAACTGGTGCGCTTCATTATTTTTTGCTACAACCATTACCCCACTCGTACCCTTGTCAAGACGATGGACTATACCATGACGCTCTTCACCACTGATAGTAGAGAGTCTTATATCTTTATGTTTTAACCATTCAACAAGTGTAGCTTCTTTTACGCTTGGGGCAGGATGCACTGTCAAGTTTGTGGGTTTGTTTATAACTAAAACATCATCATCTTCATAAAGTATCTCAACATCAAAGTCAATCTCTAAAGCACGAGCAACTTTAGCTACTGGAAATTCTACTCTTATTTTCTGTCCCACTTTTAACTTCACGCCAGCACGAGAAACAACTTTTTCATCTACATATACACAATTTTTCTTTATAAGTTGTGCTACTTGTGAACGTGTTTGTTCGATATGTGATGCTAAAAATATGTCCAATCTTTGCACTTCTTGACATTCATAGCTTTTTATTTCGCTCATTTATTTATACCTTTTATAACTCTTATGATACAATTCTATAAAATTTTAGGAGTTGACTAGTTTGTGGAGAATTGATAAGCGCATTTTAGCACAATTTGACTTTATTTCTATTATCCTAATATTGCCTTTAATCTTTACCTCCAATTGGCTTATCAATGAAGTTGTCCCAGCACTAGCACAAAAACAACTCGCTTACGTAGGCATTGCTTTTATTACTTTTTTATTTGTATTTTTACTTCCTATTAGACGAATGAGTTGGCTTATTCCCATTATTTATTGGGTAAATATACTCCTTTTGCTTGCTGTAGAGTTTTTTGGTCACTCTCGCCTTGGTGCACAACGATGGCTAGAGATTCCCTTTATAAATGCTACTATACAACCATCAGAGTTTGTAAAACCAGCCTTAATTCTCATGCTTGCGTACCTTATAGCGAGAAACCCACCACCTAGGTATGGCTATGGCTTCATAGAGTTTTTAAAACTTAGTGGATATATTTTATTGCCTTTTTTTCTCATCGTAAAAGAACCAGACTTAGGGACAGCTCTTGTTCTTTTACTTATAGGCTTTGGTGTTCTTTTTTTTATCGGTGTTCATTGGAAAATATGGGCAGTAATAGTTGGTGCTATACTTCTAGCTTCACCACTGGTATACAAGTTTGGTCTTCATGACTATCAAAAGACTCGTATCAAAGATTTTATGAGTGAAAAACCATCATATCATGTACAACAATCCATCATAGCCATTGGATCAGGTGGACTAACAGGAAAATCTAAGGATGATGCTACTCAAACTCAAATGAAATTTCTCCCCATTGCTACAAGTGACTTTATCTTCGCATTTCTCATTGAAAGAACTGGTTTTTTAGGTGGGCTTGCCATCATAAGTATTTATATTTTTCTAATCCTCCACCTCTTTAGTTTAAGTATTTTCAACTCTGATTATTACATAAAGGTTGTGACAGTTGCTGTATCTTTTATGATATTTGTATATATGGGTGTAAACATAGCTATGACCATAGGTTATGCCCCTGTTGTTGGTGTTCCTCTACCTATGTTTAGTTATGGAGGAAGTAGCTTCTTAAACTTCATAATTCTATTTGCAATTATAGAAAACTTAATCACATTTAAATATAGACACCTTTACGATGGACGAGGGACTAAAAGTTTTGTTTAAGAAAGTTTTTTTGAACTAGCTGTACTTAAATTTAAATAGATTTTACTTGAAGAATGTTTTTTTGAATTAGTTGTGCTTAAATTTAAAGCGAAGCATACTACAGTATGTGAGTTTTAAATTTAAGTGCAAATAATCAAAAAAAATGGCGCGGTGGACGAGATTCGAACTCGCGACCCTCTGCGTGACAGGCAGATATTCTAACCAGCTGAACTACCACCGCACTCTAAAATATTGTTTTTTATATATAAATTGTCACTGTATAGATACTATTTATGTAACAAAATCGAACTAGTTCGATGAGCTTTACGCTGAGTAAAACCTAGTGTTAACGTAGTGAAATGGACTTTGTTCATTTCTCGTACAAATAATATTATGGTGGGCATTACAAGACTCGAACTTGTGACATCTACCTTGTAAGGGTAGCGCTCTACCAACTGAGCTAAACGCCCTTCGCTTTTTAGTTTACTCTGCGTTGTTCCCTCTATCGGATACTGAAGTATTCCTCAATCGGTCTCGCCTTGATTAAACAAAAAATCAATGGTTTTGATTTTCTTCTAAATATAAACACCAATGTAAATGGCGACCCCTAAAGGATTTGAACCTCTGTAACTACCATGAAGTGATAGTGTCCTTGGCCACTAGACGAAAGGGTCAAGTGTTTGTTTTTGAATGAGTTGTGCTCAAATTTCCAGCGAAGCATACTAAAAGTATGTGAGTTGGTAATTTTAGTGCAAATAATCAAAAATGGTGGGCATTACAAGACTCGAACTTGTGACATCTACCTTGTAAGGGTAGCGCTCTACCAACTGAGCTAAACGCCCTTCGCTTTTTACTTTACTCTGCGTTAAGTTCTCTTTCGGATACTGACGTATACCTCAGTCAAACTTGCCTTGATTAAAGAAAAAATCAATGGTCTAAATTATTCTTAAAACTTGTTTTTTTGAATTAGTTGTGCTGAAGTTTTCTGCGAAGCGTACACCAAGTACGTGAGCTGAAAGCTGAAGTGCAAATAATCAAAAAAAATGGCGCGGTGGACGAGATTCGAACTCGCGACCCTCTGCGTGACAGGCAGATATTCTAACCAGCTGAACTACCACCGCAACCTATATATAAATGGTGTCCTGTGATGGATTCGAACCATCGGCCACATCATTAAAAGTGACGTGCTCTACCAGCTGAGCTAACAAGACATTTTGTCTCTTAATGTTAAGAGGTCGAAATTATAGGCAAATAGGTATTATATGTCAAGATATTTATCATCAAATTTCAAAAAATAGTTCTTTATCAAGTAAAAGAAGCATTTTCACACCATACAAAACACTTTGTTGCTGAATATAATTTCTATCACCATTGAGATTTAAATGAAGTTCCTTATGTCTATCTTTAGAACGAACTCCTATAAAGACAGTTCCCACAGGCTTTTGAGGTGTCCCTCCACCATCTCCAGCTATACCACTAATAGATATGGCATAATCAGCCTCACTTACATTTAAGGCACCCTCACTCATTTGATGCACAACTTGTGCACTCACTGCACCATATTGCTCTAAAACATCACCTTCAACTGCCAACCAATTTTCTTTAATACTATTTGAGTAAGTCACTAATGAGCCCTCTAGTATATTGGATGTACCATTGTGTTTAGTAAAATAATAAGAGAGCAAACCACCAGTACAACTTTCTGCAAAGGTTATTTTTTTATTGTTATGTGATAATTTTTCTATTATATACGGAATGATACTTGAACTTGCAATGACTTTAGAGGTAAACTGAGACTTCGCTACACCTATAAATTTTGATATATCACCATGTTTTTTACTTGTTATATTTACCTTAGACCAACCATCTATTATATTTACATCATCTATACTTACGTCATATGCTTGGGCAATTTGTGTTAAGGAAAACTTTAGATTTTCATAATCTTCTTCAAAAATATGTATAATAGCCTTTGTAGCGATATTTTGAATCAAAATCTGTGGTAATTTTTGCATCTCATCTACATGGAGTACATTTATTTGTGCCTCTTTATATTGCAAGAGGTATGTACCCTGTTCATATACATTACACTCAGAAGGTAGAAGCATATTACCCTTTAGTATCTGGTTATCACTTGAAATAGTACATATAACCTTCCCTAGAGTTGAGAAAGTTTGCTTTGTTGTTACAGCTATGAGTCTCTCTTTTGCATCCATAATTGATTGTAAATATAAAAAAAGCGCATTGTCACTCTCTTTAAAAAAGGTTATAGAGTGAATAAAATCAAAATTTTGCTCAACTTTTCTTATCACATATTCTTTCAAAGAACTGTTATATATAAATTTTTTCCCGACAAACACTAAGCGCACACTCATGGTATTTTAACCTTACTATGAAAATTTTATTTAGCCCATAGTATATCTATTTTTACCTATATTTAATGACTAAAAAGATATAGTACAAAAAAATTATCCGAAGACGGGAAAATAATGGACTACAAAGACACACTACTACTACCAACAACTAGCTTCGCTATGCGTGGAAACCTGCCAAATAATGAACCTAAAAAATATGCTGCATGGGATGCAAACAAGATATATGAAAAAATGAAGGCTAAACGCAAGGCAAAAGAGAGCTTTACTCTTCATGATGGACCACCCTATGCAAATGGAAATATTCATATTGGTCATGCACTTAACAAAGTTTTAAAAGATATCATTGTTAAACATAACTATTTTAATGATAAAAGTGTTCGTTTTACGCCAGGTTGGGATTGTCATGGTTTACCGATAGAGCAACAAGTTGAAAAAAAGCTTGGCGGCAAAAAGAAAAAAGAGCTTCTTGAAGTGAGTAAGGTTCGTCAACTTTGTCGTGATCATGCTGCAAAATTTGTAAATATTCAAAAAGAGGAGTTTAAACAACTTGGAATCATTGCTGATTGGGAGAACCCTTATGTCACAATGGATTATAAATTTGAAGCTAACATCTACCGTACACTTTGTGGTGTAGCTAAAAAAGGTCTTCTCATAGAACGCTCAAAACCAGTTTATTGGTCATGGGCAGAAAGAACTGCACTCGCTGAAGCTGAAGTAGAGTATGAAGATAAAGAGTCTCACTCTATCTATGTAGCTTTTGAGTTAAGTGATGATGCTAAGGCTAAGGCTGACCTCGTTGGTAAAAAAGCTGCTGTAGTTATCTGGACCACGACACCATGGACACTTCCATCAAACACAGGTATCTCACTGCATCCGCAAGAGATATATGTCCTCACTACTGATGGCTATATTGTAGCAAAAGCTCTTTTTAAATCTTTAGTAGAATCAGGTGTCATTAAAGGTGAGATAGCACAAGAGATTGATGCTAAGATATTTGAAAACCAAGTAGCTATAAACCCACTCAATAAAAGAGGTTCTAAAATAGTCCTTGGTGACCACGTTTTAATGGACAGTGGTACAGGTGGGGTACATACTGCACCGGGACATGGTGAAGACGATTACCGTGTAGGACTAAAATATGACCTAGAAGTGATCATGCCTGTTGATGAAACGGGTTGTTTTGATGAGACTATAGTCAAAGAAAAACTGCTTCCTAACCCTGAAGAGTTTGTGGGTAAACTCATCTTTAAATGTAACGACCGTATCTTAGAACTCTTAGGTGATGCTCTGCTTCAAGAATCAAAATTTATCCACTCGTATCCACACTGTTGGAGATCTCATACTCCTCTTATCTTTCGTGCAACCAGACAGTGGTTTATAAGTGTAGATGAAAACCCAGAGGGGGAAGACAGAACTCTAAGAAACATTGCAATGGATGAGATAGAAAAAACTCTTTTCTTACCAAAAACTGGGAAAAATCGCTTAACTTCTATGGTTGAGAATCGTCCTGATTGGTGTATATCTCGTCAACGCGACTGGGGTGTACCTATAGCATTTTTCAGAGTTAAAGCTACTGGCGAAGTTATCTTTGATGAAAAAGTTCTAAACTATGTAGCTATGATATTTGAGATGCAAGGGAGTGATGCTTGGTACTCTATGAGTGTGCAAGACCTTCTCTACCCTGGCTGTGAGTTTAAAGCTGATGAACTAGAAAAAGTAACTGATATTTTAGATGTATGGTTTGACTCTGGTTCTACTTGGAACAGTGTTTTAAAATCTCGTAATTATGATGCAGGTTCTTACCCAGCCGATGTGTACTTAGAGGGAAGTGACCAACATCGTGGTTGGTTTCAGTCCTCAATGTTTCTCTCTTGTGCAGTTGAGCATCAAGCGCCATATAAAACAGTGATTACACACGGCTTTACCAATGATGCTAAGGGACAAAAGATGTCTAAATCTAAGGGAAACACTATCCTTCCAGATAAAGTTATCAAACAATACGGAAGTGAAATACTTCGCCTTTGGATAGCATCTACAGATTATCAAAACGATCAAAAAATTTCAGATGATGTACTCAAACAAACTGCTGAGAGTTATCGTAAGCTAAGAAACACATTTAGATTTTTACTTGCAAACATTAACGACTTAGAAACATTAACTCCAGTAGAAAAAATGGGGCAACTTGACAGATGGATATTAAGTGAAGCATCTCGTATATTTGATGAAGTTCACACTGCATTTGAAGGATACGACTTTGTGAATGGTATCAACACTTTAAATAACTTTATAGCAAATGAGTTGAGTGGTATCTACATGGACATCACGAAAGATAAACTCTACTGTGATGCTAAGGACTCTACAACAAGACAAGCTACACAAAGTGCAATGGCTATGATAGTTCAACAACTTTTACTTCTTGTAGCCCCTATCATAACTTACACAGCAGATGAGATAGTTGAACATCTACCAGCCCTATTAAAAGATGATGCTAAGGATATTTTTGACTTTACATACAAGCCTATGCAAGAAGTTTCATCAACATTTAATGCTGAGTATATGAAAAATGCTCGTTATGGTTTTGGCTCCATTGTAGATGCCCTTAAAAAAGATAAAATCATTAAAAATACACTAGAACTTGTTTTATATACAGACTCTAAAACTGCTTTAAGTATGGACAAGACAGAACTAGAAGACTGGTTTGTTGTTTCTGGAGTAAGTGAAAAAACGGCCACTGAAGAACTTGGTAAATTTGAGATAGATGGTGATACTTTCATCGTCTACAAAGCAACTGATGCTAAGTGTCCTAGATGTTGGAAATTTAACTCTGTGAGTGAAGATACTCCATGTAAAAGATGTTCAGAGGTTCTTGCATAATGCCAGACTTTACTCAGCCCGTAGAAAGTTCATTTATAGCCCTTAGCATCGGGGCTATTTTTGTAGGTGTTGGCATTGGAATAGCCTTAGTAAAGTTTTTTAAAGAGGCTCAATGATTAAGTAACTTATTTTATTGAAAATAAATATTAATAAAATAGTTGTCACTCGCTCCACTTACCCCTATATAGTACCTTCCTACACTAAGGGAGATAGAATAACTACTATATCCTTCTCCAATGTAGCCAAAACTACCATCAAAAACTTGAATAGTATCGTAATTCGTAAAACTAGGTTGGTAGGAATATGGATTTGCTTGAGCATCAAGAACAATATTATAAGTACCATTTTCATCAACATCTATAGCCATATAATCTATATCTAAATCAAAATTCATCGATCCATACGCTCCGACACCTGCTATTGAAGATAGATTTCCAATGTAATTAGCACTGTTAATATCGTCTGGATAGTCATCATAGTTTGTATTATCTACATAATCTACTTGTGCCACATTTATAATTAAAGATGTATAAGGGCCTATAATACCTGAAGAATTAATAGGTCTTAACATAAAGTAATGCTGCCCTGCACTCAAAGCGCTATAAATATTGACAAAACCTGTAGCTGCATCAACACTTATACTGTTCTTATCCTCTCCTACTATCTCTACATTTCCTATATTACTCCATAGAGTTGTACCTAATCCATCACGTTCTATACTGATTTGCTCATTAAAACTGCCACTTGTTTTTAAAATGTCAGTATTAACCACTAAATCATTAAGTATGGGTTGCGTAAGTGATGTAACTTCTATAATAACTTTTTTTGCATCACTCAAACCATATTTATTTCTAGCTACAACACTTAGATCATACTTAATAGCTATAAGATGATTGAGTATACTTATCTCTCCATCTTTTGTGATGCTAAAGTTACTACTTCCCACACCTTCTAACTCATAGCCTTCTATGTTGGAACCACCTTCAGAGATAATATCTATCAAGCCTATAGTGTTGGTTGTACTGTTAATGTCAATATGTCCCACAAAGTCTCTAATGCTAGGAACATCATTGTTTTGTGCATATGCATCGTTTGACTGGCTACATCCACTTAGCATCATGGATGCAAAGAGAAAGGGTAGTATGATTTTCTTCATCTTGAAGTATTGTCTAAAAGAGCTTAGCATCATGAGAAGCAACATAAGTCCTAAGATAGCAAATGGATACTTAATAGCATAGACTATTGGAGTAAGTACAACTCTTACACCTGCTTTAGCTAGATTTGAGTGCGCTATATCTTTTGCGATGCTAGGTGAGTATCTATAGTACGTATCGACAAATAGGCGTCCTAATTCATTGTGCATCAGATAACTATCACGAAAATCTCGAAGTACTTTTACATGCTTTTCAAAATAATTTCCATATGCTGCAGTAGCGATGAAGCACCCCTCAAAACCACCTTGTCCCTCTTGTACATCGTTGACTATTGAGTAAGAGCCTGCTGTCGTTCCATCTTTAAAAGTATCACCAATGAGGTTAAGTTGCAAGTTACCACTAGAAAGGTACACTACAGTAGTCCCATCATAAGAGAATGGTCTTGATATCTCAGCACCTATATTTGCTATATCTGTCTTTTGTACTGGGCTTACAAGTGGATAGTTATACACCCTCACTCCATAACTAGGAAAAGAGATATAGACCTCATTGTCTTTAACAAACATTCCATTTGCCTCTAAGCCTAAATCTAAATAATCCATAGTAGATGCACTAACCCCACTCGAATAATAGATACGCTTTACATTTGTTGAATTTTTATTGATAACGTAGAGTATTTTTGCACTTTTGTCTATATACATATCTTCTATATCACCCTCTAGGGTATAACTTTTTGTATCAGTTACTGTTGGAAATGTACCCACATAGGTTGGTGGACTAGTAGCATTATCATACTGATCAAGTGCTGGATCTGACAAAGTAATTGTGAGAGTATCATCTATCGCTATAAAGTCTATGTTGCCATCGTTTTTAATGTTTTTTACATTATCTACATCTATTGTACTTGTTGCAAATACCCCAACTGGAGTTCTTTGGTTATTACCATTTACATCGCCAAGAACTTCAGAGAGTTTGACCTTATATATCTGAAAATTTATTTTTGAAAACTCATACAGATAACTATCATCTATACCAACAAAAACTATATCATCAGCAGAAGTATTAAAACTATTACTAGTATAATTTAAAAATTGAGAATAATCATTCATTACAAAACCATCCTCAGTATTTTCAAGTTTTATAGAGGCATATCCATTAGAACAAATATACTTTCCAGTTGCTCCATCAAATTGGCTAAAGTTTATAAAGAGTTTATTGTCTATGTATAGAGTTTGACCACATGTACGCTGAAGGTCTTTCTGGTTATACATGTTGACACCCCCTTTTTCTACACGCTGTAAAAGATGGTTATAGACTGAGAGTTGATTATCTGTATCTATACTATATACATACCTTGGTCCATAGGCAATAACCTTAGAGTTAAAATTGTCTATATTATCAAATCCATTCACTACTGTTACTGAACCATCAGAAGTGAAGTTTGAGCTAAAAGTATAATTACCTGTAAAACCTGATTGTGATTCCATTTTGATATAGTATGTACCAGGGTTTAATGTGACACTAATCTTAGTGTTAGTGTCAGTAGTGATGAGAGAGACTGCATCTTCATAATAAAGACTCGTTGTGATACCAGCAGATGTAGTATATTCAAACAGCCCCCTCTCATCTATAATAATCTTCACCATATCCACATCTAAGGCTACAGATATATCTGCACTATACTCCTTGTTAAAGTCTATAAACTCTGCATCACTATAGCTATCTGTATAATCATCATTTTGTTTTGTCACACTAAAGTTATAGGCACCGCTTGTTAAAAAAGATGTAGAATGCACTCGCATATAGTATTCACCAGCAGCGAGGGTAAAAGTATTTGTACTTTGCTGTGATGCTAAGGTATCAAAAGTAGCTACTACGCTATCATCATTAAATCGATTTATCTCATAACTTATGTTAGTATCAGCCGTGAAGACACAAGTAAGTGTTGATGTACTTTGCAAAGTTATATAAAACATATCTGTATCACTCACTCTATTTGAAGATATCGTTCCATATGTTTGCGTAGCAAAACTGAGTGGAGTAGCATAGTTCTTGGTATCGGCATAATCTTTTGCCATATCATATTTAAATATCTGATCTTGAGTGCCATTAATATCTCGTCCAATGATATAGCCTGTACCATTTTGAACAGCTATACTTGTTGTTCTCACATATTTATTGTCCCCTGTAAGGGTAGTGGTGTCTAAAAGAGTTGGTGTTGTTTTATCCTCTATATCTAGAACTTTCAAGTATGTTTCATTAGGTAAAGCTGCGTTTGTACTTGTCACAAGATAAGCATAGTTTTGATTAAGCGTAATTTTCGTAATCCCTTGTATATCTATACTTCCTCGAAGTCTTGGAAGTGATGTAGGATTTTTAACATATACAATAGAGAAGGAGTAATCTGTTGCAAGGTAAGCATAGTCCCCTGAGAGTACAAGAGTTTTGAAACTATCATTCCCTTGAAACAGTTGCAACTCTTGTATGCTTAAAGGGTCTGTATAGTCATATACTTTCATACCGTTTGAAGTAGCTAGGTAAAGATAGGTTTTAAGTGTATCATCTATAAAACTATTTTTCAGTGCAAAGTCATATACAGTCCCTGATGGATAGGTGATTATAATTGTAGTAGGATTTGCTCTATCTGTAATATCTATCACATGAATCCTATTTGAAATATTCTCACTTATGTAAGCATAATTTCCACTAATGACAAGGTGTTCAAGAGTTGAGGAAGATAAGCTTAGTGTCCCAAGAAGTGAAAAATTACTTTTTTGTAGTATCTTAAACGATGTACCCTCTAATATATAAATATAATCACCAACTATTTTATATTCCCCTATTATTCCTGAAGCATTATAAGTATTAAGTTCTCCAAGCGTAGAATTTAACTCAGTCAATTTATTACTATTAAAAAAATAGCTATAAAAAACACTGTTACCATCAAGAACAAGGTTATCGTATTCACTACCTGCTGTAGAGCTTACACCCATATCTTTAAGAGCAAAAGGAGCATTGTCTTCCTTGTCAAGTGCAGCATTTTGTGAGAAATCTCCACGAAAACTGTAATCTGCATTGACGATATCAGTACCTATACCTTGAACTTTTATGAAATATGTCCCCGCACTTGGTAATTCAAACGAAAGTAAATTAACCAAAGAACCACTACTCGTAAGAACGCTACCATTGGATTCCTCTACTGAGATTGTGATAAGTTCTGGAGTAAGTGAAGTAAAATCAAGCACCCCTTTAGAGGTAAAATCAACACGAAAATAATCAATATCACCACTATCTATAATATTTCCTTTTATCGTTTGTCCTAAGCTGATAGGTTGTGAAAAAGAGGCTATACCACTCCAGTCATCTTCACTATTTGCAGCCGTTATTTTGTATTCACCTGTTTCACCAGCAATACTTTGCACCATAAGGTAGTATGTGCCTGCACTTACTTCTATATCTATTGTAAGAGTTTTTGAATTATCTGTTTGTCCGTTGAAAAGTGCTGATGTGGCGTTCGTACCATCATAAAGAGAGACATTGAGATCATTCATCCCCTCTATAATCGCTATAAATCTTCCATTGATAAGTTCTAGTTTGAGCACATCAACATCATTTGCACTCCCAAGTTCACCAAAAACACCATTATTTGGGTCAAGGTTAGTGATGGTTTTTGTTGGAGAACTATCACCAAGAACTAAGGTGTCTGGGTAATCAGTCTCAAGGTTGTAAGCGCTTATTCCACCAGCAGTTGTTAAATAAACCTTTAAATCTAAAATCGCTACTTTTTTATGAAGATTTATGCCATAGGTAGAAGGAAGCATAGTAATATTTTTTTTGTTAGAAAGGTCATATGTGTATATATTGTATGAATTTGCATTAAGAGTATCTTCAAAACCAATATATCCATACATATCGCCCACAGAGAGTGTAGATGTTGGAGATACACTCTTATAAGCGTCAGGATTGACATTAGATTCTGAAAGAAATACAGGGGCAGATGGTGAGGTAATATCATATATGCTAAGTCCATTCTCACCTAATGCATATAGATAATTATTTTCTATAGTTACTTTATAAAATATCCCATTGAGGGTTGAACCAAGAGAGGTAAGTGCTGGATTTTGGATATCAAATACCTTGATACCACCCCAATTATCAGCAAGATAGAGAGTATCATTTTTTATAGCTACATCTAAAGCATCAGCTGTAGCAACTGAAGCTACTTTAGATGTACTAGCAATATCTATAACATCTATACCATTTGTAGTAGCTAAAAATGCATAACTACCATCTGAACTTATAGCAAAAGATTTTAAAAATTTTGTACTAGTATATGTAGCTACTGCAGTCAGATTAATATCACGGATATATAAGTTATAATCCTCAAGAACAAATACTTTTGTCGCATGAAGTAATATTTTTTTATTTGTGCTACCAACTGTAGCATTCGTATCTGATGTGAGATTAGCATCATATTTATAAATAGACCCACCTGATACACCATATATATTAACACCATCTGTAGTAAGATCACTAACCTCTACAGAGACAGGCATCGTTGCGTAATTTGCTGATGTCGTATTGATATCACTAAGCATCCCTTGATCTGCATACAAACCAACGCTTAAACATAAAGAGATGAGTATTTTTACTAGATTATTCATAATATTTCCATACCTTTATCGTTTTGTCTTTTTGGATGGAGATGATGTAGTCATCTGTAATCATCACATCCACCACCTCACTTTTAGCCCTGTCCATCACTGCGAGTTGTGAGAAATCTTTCATGCTCCAAGCTATGAGTGTACCATCAAGAGATGAAGAGATAAGCGTCTCCTCATCTACTACCATAGAGCTTACACCAGCTTTATGGCCTTGAAGAATTTTTAGTAATTTACCTGTTGTGACATCTCTTATCTTTATAATTCCATCACGAGCAGCAGAGATGAGATAGTCCTCATAAACCAAAACTTTGGTGATGATAGCATCATGTGCATTTTTTATTTCAAGTATTATATCGCCACTCTCAATATCCCTTATCTTAATGGAGTAATCATCCCCAGCAGAGACCACCTTATCATCTTCATAAAGGGCAATGGTGTTTACATTGTACTGATGTCCCTCAATGAGATTTACAAAAGAGGAACTCTCAATATCATACACACCAATACTACCACCTTGAGATCCCCCTAAGATATTTGTAGGGGAAATTTTCAAGTCTAGTACAGCCGAGTCACTTCCAACTAAAAGGTTCACTGCTTTATTTTTCTCCAAGTCCCATACTTTGATAGTAGAGTCTTCTAGTGCACAGAGGAGTTGATTTGCAAAGTTGGCACTATCATTAATTTTTTGCATTTTGAGCTCAAATTCTCGTTCATCCTCTTCCTCTTCCTCTTCGGAGAGAGTATCTTTAGGGCGTTTTTTTACAATCTCATCTTTCGTTGTATATTTTTTGATAAAATCTTGCGTTATTTTATTATAAAAAAGGATATAGCCATTCTCAGTCGTAATGATAATATTGTTTTCATTCTGTGAAAGTGAGGTTGGTATGCCTTGTTTAATCGCTAATGACTTTAAAAGAGCATATTTTGGTTTTTTTGTCTCATCCCCATCATCTAAGGCCTCGACAGAGTCATCATAACCCCAAATTTTAATTTTGTAATCCCTTGAACCTGTCACAATGTTGTAATCATTCACTGCGATTGCATCTATCTTTTTAGCGTGTGCTTTTATCTTTTTGAGTCTCTCCCCTGTTTTGACATCCCAAAAAATCATACTTCTATCTGATGATACGGAGATGAGAAAGCCGTTGTTTATCATCAGTTTATTCACCGCTTTTTTATGCCCTTTTAATATTCGGAGTATCTCTGTAGTTTTTATGTCTCGCACCACTATCGTTTTATCAGAGGATGCTGAGATAAGCATATCTTTATAAACAAGCAGATCATTAATCATACCTGAGTGTGCGGCTTTTATAGTTTGGAGTAATTTTGTCGTATTGAGATCAAAAACCCTAATAGTATAATCATCACTTCCAGTATAAATCTTAGAACCAGCAATAACCATTGCATTCACATCCCATTGGTTTGAGCTTAGTGTAGTTATCTCTTGGTAGGTATTTGCGTCAATGATATTTATACGACCACTCGCTGATGATGCTAGAAGTTTATTATCTGAAATTTTTAACTTTAAGATAGGGAGCTTATCTGCATGTATCACTTTGAGTAATCTCAATGAAGATTCCGTATATACATTAATATCACCATTTCCTAGTGCTGCAAATATCTTAGCATCATAGAGTGCGAGTGAATTTACCCAGACCCCTTCTATCTCTACTTTACGTTGCAATTTCGCATATTTTTTACCCCATACTTTAATGTATCCATAAGTAGCTACAAATATATCTTTTTGAGTGATGAGTATATCTTTTACTTCATCAGTATTGTCTGTAATAGTATAGATAAGTTGGTACTTCTCGGGGTCAATAGGGATGGGGACTATTGGAAAAATTGGACGTTTAAATTTTTCATTTGCATAAAAGATAGCTTCACTTTTATTATAAGCAATATCTACTTGAAAGATTGAAACCTTTACTTTTTTATTTTGAAACACAGATACATCCAAGTCTGCCCCTAAAAGTTCCCATTCCCCTTTTTCATTGGCAACTACAGACTTGTTTACTACTACATCATCTTGAGTAAATTCAAAGTAGATAGAAGCTTTAGGTTCAGAAGTTCCTGATGCTACAAGGATTTTTTTATTGAGTACATTTGAAAGATTGTTGTTTTTTATCTTTTTAAGAAGTTTTACTTTTGCTACATCTGTATCTTTTACAAGGCTCAACTCTACTTCAGCTTTATTACCAGCTATATCTACACCCTTAGCTTTTATAGTAAGTTTTCCATCTAAAAGGTTTGTAAGGTCAATGTTTTCTAGGCGAAACTTAGCCTCATCATCTAGTGAGATATCCTCCAAAGTATAGGTTAACGATGTATTGTTTTTATCGGTAATACTCAGAGTCAATGCTTTAATGTTTGACTCGGTTTCACCCTCAATAACATAGTTTGAAACCTCATAGGAGTTAACATAACCATCACTTACACTCTCATCGGCACTTCTTTCATTGATTTTTAAAAGGAGTCCTTTATCTAGTTTTTTAGAAAGATTTAACACAGGTTTGGAGTTCTCTTGCTCATTTGTGCTTATCTCAAACACAATCAGTCCATCTTTTAATCTTTTGATATCTATATCTAATTTTGTGAGTTGATAGTCCCCTGCTTCATCACTTTTTATAAAGGCATAATAGATATCATCTGGATATTTTTCATTATATATTTTTAGTTTTAAAATCTTGTGCGAAAACTGAGATTTACCGCTTAAAATAAGCTCAGCATCATTATCTATCGTAGTTATTTTAGGGACAACCACAGGTTTATCTGCACTAAAACTCACTATAGGCATAAACACTAACAATAAAAAGAGGAAGAGTCTATTTATCTGCATGAAGCTTCAAGTTCCTTTATTGTCTCTAAATCAAGTCTGTTGTCATTTATAGTTGCTGTCTGAGTAAAAAACTCTTTGTCAGCTTTTTTTGAACTTTTACAGTATACTTCTAAAGAGCTATAAACAGGTCTTTCTTCTTTAGCATCATTCTTTTTACTTACAGAGTAAATTTCTCTTAAGAACTTAAGGTTAATACTCTCTTGAATAGAACGGGAGTCTCTTTTAAATGAGAAGATAAGCTTAGGTTGATAACTAGCTTTATAGATATAAACCGATGGCACATAAACTTGAAGTGTCACTACATTTTTTTCCAATGATGGTTCATACATATAACCATCTTGCTTATAGCCTAATGTTTTGATATCCTCCACGCGTCGAAGTATCTTATCTATCTCATAAGCATCCTCAGTCACAAGTTTCATATATATCAAATCTTCCAAATTTGCAATATGAAGGCGCACTCTGAGTGTCGTTGTATTTTTAGGCATATAGACAACTATATCTTCTACATCTTCTTTTGCATTGACCTCTAAATATGGTTTCTCAAAATGGTTCACATACCCTTTTTGCAGTGCGACATCTTTATCTAAGATATTTGTTGTTAGGGAGGTTGTGGAACACCCAGCAAAAATAAACAGAGCTATTATAGCTATTGTACTTACTATTAACTTTTTCATCTACTCATCCTCACTTAACATCATACTACCTGGTGCAAATCCATATTTTTCTTTAAAAGATATCTCATAAAGAGTTGGTGCTTTATCTATGCGTATGATTTTTTGCTCATTTGGCAGTATCTTTTCAAACTTAGCGAGAGACTCATCATTGAGAAGTACCTCAAAATCATCAAGTGGTAAATCTCCATAGTTTCTTACTATCAGCTCCATAAAGGTACTTGTTCTTTTAATAACAACTGAGGCTATAGGTGGAGAGATAAGCTTCGCCTTTATGACAACACGCTTAAGCTCATAAGGTTTTGAGTGAACTATTTTATAATAGATTCTTTTCGGGGTAAGTCCAGATTCTCGCACATAGTTTGGCATATATGGCAAAGCGATTGTTTGACTTGCATCAGCATCAGTATTATCAACTATCTCCTTGGCACTCATAGCATTTTTATAGGCAGCTTTATAATCTGATTTGTAAAGACTTTCTATCGCTTTTTCATAGTAATTATATGCAGAATGATTGACAAAGAGTTTTTCAAATTCACTCATCTCTTTTTTCTCTTCAATCGTTGCATTTTGTTCTACACTCTCAACGGTTGTGTTTTGTTCTACACTCTCAACGGTTGTGTTTTGCTCAACTGATTCTACTAGCGTTGCATTAGTATCTACACTCTGCGTAGCATCAGCACCATATGCCAAACTCAGATGCAAACTTACTATCATTAAAATATTTAATACATTTTTCATCATTACTCCTAGAATGCTACTGCTACATCAAGATGGACTGCATCTTCTTGAAGATAGAGACCCTCAGTATCATTGACTATTCTATGTGTAGCACCTAAATTCATATGCATAAGCAAAAAACCAAACTCAACACCAGTCCCGATGGTTTGTATGTCGCTAAAGACCGAACCTGAAAAGGTTTGAGTACTCATACCAGCACCGATACCAAACTTATCGCCAAAAAGCCACTTAAAACCAAGACTTGTACCACTTAATGTTTCATCAACACTTTGCCAATATTCATTGCTCATATCTAAAGTCACAAGGATAGAACCTGAAAAAACATTTGTCTCAAGCCCAAGACCATAGTTCGTTCGGCTTGCAGATACGGGAATAATTAATCCATTCATTTCCCCAGTATATTGTCCAGAATTTTTATGACTAGCCCCAACATAAACTGCCAAATAATCCTCTAGCCCTATAAAGGATTTTTGCCACATCAAACCATAACTCAGGTAATCACCTGTTGCAAACTCATCTTTTTGATTTGGCTGAACTGCTTTAAGTGTAATGTTTGTCATATCACTCAAGTAACTCACGCCCACACTAAAAAGACCATAATTACTCTCATAACCATAAGCAAAACCACCTACTGCATAATCATCTACTTTGTACTCTAAGCCAAAAGAATCATATAAACCACCAATAGAGATATGATCAGCTGGGTCTGTCCCCCCTACTTGAGTACCATCAGAGTCAGTTGTATTTACTGCTACTGCTCTTGTATATACAACTATATTGTGGTTAGTACTCAATCCTGCGGGGTTACTTTGCATCGCACTGTAGCCTTTTGCTGTAGCAGTAGTTGCACCTGCCATGATGGAGTTCTTAGCATCAAGGTAACTTTTATTAAAATAACCCTTGTACAAGATAGAACTATCAGCTGCACCTAAGAGTGTACTCAAAGAGAGCAAAAGCATGAGTATTTTTAAACTTTTTTGTATCATTGGGCATCTCCTTGAGTAGTATTATTTGCATCATCACCACCAAGCCAGGATGGTAAAGAAAAAGAGTACCAAAAACTCTCTTGCGTTTGGTTGTGCTCAACATCAAAAACGAACTCTTTGTCTAGATACACATCACTTTCAAAAGGTAGCTTTTTGGACTGGGCTCTTTTGCTTAAGAACGTAGCTATCTCCTCTTCACTTACCTCATTGTTTTGAAATCTCTGCAATGAAGCAAAGAGTCTTTCATTTTCTTTAGTGAGTGTTATATCAAACTCATACTTAGACTTTACATCTGTATTGGTATCAAAAAGGTCACTAAAGAGTATAGTGCTTAGCATCATCATAATTATTATAATATTTTTCATCATATATTTCCCAACTTTTTTCTAGATTTTTGTGCGGTTTGCATCCTATGTATCACTCCAAACATAAGCAACACAAGGAGTAAAAGATACGGATACTCTATGGTGTAAACAATCGGCATCAAGAGCATTCTAACACTTGCTTTTGCTAGGTCATTATGCGCTATCTTTTTAGCGATACTTGGTGAATTTTCATAGTAAACATCTACGAAAAATCTTCCAAGCTCATTGTGAAGTAGATACTTATCTCTAAAATCTCGCAATACTTTTACATGGGGATCAAAATAGCTTCCATACCCAGCAGTTGCGATAAAACAACCCTCAAAAGTAGAACTGCCCTCTTGCACTGCATTACTATCTACAATGCTGTAGCTCCCAGTTCCATCTATCTCTTGGATATTTGTATCGTTAAAATAAACTTTGAGTTCATCATCTACTACATAGTTGATAGCTGCACCCTTATAAGTAAAGATATTTGTAAGCTTTTCTCCGAGATTTAAGATTTTTGTTGTAATGCTAAGGGTATTAAACTCATCTAAGCTAAAAAACACAAGTCCTATACCTTCAACAGTAGTATAAAGTACATTATCTTTAAAATAGATACTTGTAGGTGTCCCTGTGTAGTAGAGATCATTATCACTAAATCCTATACTAATATCACTAAGCATCGAAGGTGTCTTTTTATCGGAGATATCCCATACCTCTATCTTATCATTTGCACCGACAAAAAGTAAATTGTTTGCAACAAAGATTGACTTAGCATCACTAGTATTTATAGTTGAGAGTGTTTGTGTCCTAGTAATATTTTGCTTATCACTAAGGTCAATGAGCTTGATAAAGTTATCTGTTAGTGCATACATAACATTACCATGAAGTTGCACACTATTGAGGTTTTCAAAAGCTAACTGTTGCGCAGAAAGAATATCAAAAGATTGAGCTATGTAGAGAGAATCACCATCATAAGAATAAATATAATCCTCTTCATCTACAAGCATCACTTTATCGTCAGCTATACCATCTACCACTTGATTATTGATTTGATAGAACTCTTGCATGCTATCATTGTTTTTATAGGTTATAAGAGAGTTATTGAGTGCATTGAGAGGATCAATTTTTACAATTTTAAAGAACTGTTCATTATCATTTTTATAGACAAACATAGAGATGGTATAGTCCCCACCACTCAGCTCAGAAATCTGTTTCTCAAAGAGTGGTTCTAAAATATTTGACATCTTATAAAGAGTGGCATTTTTGAGTATGTAAGAGTAGTTATCTAAGTATGCGAAGGCTGAAAGTGTATCAAACCTAGTCGTACTTGCACCTGTGTCTAAATTTAGCTCTGCACTCGTATCAAAAGATGTTGTAATGCTATACTCTTGAGAAGCTGATGAAACAGAAGCATTCTCAATAAGGACATAGTAATCACCCTCAGAAAGAGTAACTTTAAAGTCACCATCTATAACTCCAGTATCAGCATTGTAGTTTGAGGCGATAATAGTACCACTTCTATAAAGAAGAGATATTTTTATGTTTGTATCGCCATTTGTATCAAAACTCACTTCACCCCGAGTATCTACTACAAACTTATAATAATCTTTATCTTGACCACCAGTATAAAGATTTGAGTTAACTGTTCCATCTTTTAACATCACTTCATTTTCATAGTTAGTATCAAGTATATCTTTAACCCCATCATTGGTAAAACTATAATTTAACTCGTAACTTGACCTAGCTACTCCATTTGTCGCTTTTATCTGAACATATAAATCTGTTGCATAGATAATTTTACTCAGAGTATTCACCCCTAATGCTATCTGATTTTTATCAGCATCAAAGAGAGTGATGTTGATATCATCAGCTGCATTGGTAGTGATACTTAATGTACCACTATATTCTACATTGATAAGCTTGAGGGTATCGACATCTCCATCTCTTGAGAACTGCCCTGTAATCTTTTGACTTTGAGCAATATCAAACTCTGTATGGACCTGTGCATTGAGTGTATCTATATAATCAGGAGTAATCTCTGCAAGTTCAAGTTGATTTTCTTTTGCGAGTACAAGGGTGTTGTTTGCGATAGTGATGCTTTGCGCATCACTTGTTGAAGATACTGTACTTAAAGTATTTAAATCTTTATATTCAACTATATCATAACTATCGCCTTTAGATATATAAAGTACTTTATTGTTGAGATAGAGATCTTTTATCTCCCCTGTTATACTCAAACTCTTAGCAGTATCAGTATATGTCGAAGCCTCTAAAATATCTACATTGCTACTTGTTGTATCACCCTCAGAAGCAAATATATACTCTGCATCTCTAACGAGGTGCGTATAATTTGAAGATATAAGTGAAGTTGCTGTTATCGTAGCAAGATTAAGATCAACTCTACTCACTCCATTACCATGCGCTACTACTAGGACAGAATCATTAAGGAGGATATCACGCACAGAGTTTAGCGCTAAAGTTTTAAGGAGTAAAGGGTGTAGAGGATCAGTTAAATCATATTTATACACTCCATTATCACACGCAACAAAGAGTTTTCCCCCTTGGGCTACAAGAGCATAAGCTTTTGATGGGGTTTCATTTTGAGAGTATAAGGAACTATTATTAGCATCACTCACATCTACCAAGGCAAAACCATCATCACCTAGAGCGACATAAAGAGTAGTCCCATCAAGGGTGATATTTTGAGGTGTGCCTCGTAAGTTTATTCGTGAAACAATCAGTGGATTATAAACATCGCTCAAATCTATTACATCTAAACCATCAGTATCATTTACCAAATAGGCTGTTTTTCCACTTGAGAGTATTTTTGCACTATTGCCTTCTAGTAAAAGAGTAGAAAGTGTTGGATTTGAGATACCTGTTGGTTTGTCTATATATTTATCGTCAGTAAAAGACTCAAAAGACCCAGTGATATTATATGAGCCAGTCGTAGTTGACGAGGTAACTTTGATAAAGTACTCACCTGAAACATCTAGTATATATTTTCCATTACTATCAGTTGCTACCGTTTGTCCATTTTCATACACCAAAGTTGCATTGATGTCACTAAGTGTGAAAAGACCCGCAGTATCAAGCTCTATCTTATAGTAGTCAATATCCCCTACTACATCTATAGATGAGTTGTAGCCTTTTGAGTTCGTTGTGAGGTTATCCACATCGCCATCATAGAAGCTTAAAGAGTCTGTCACATCACCAGTTATTGGCGTAGTTGCAACATTGAGCGTATATAGGGTTACACTTGTGCCATTGATATCTAAGTAATATCTTCCAGCCTTCAAAGAGCCTGCACTACATCCACCTTTATTAGCTAAGTCTGCGTCATAAAGTACGCACGAACCAGAAGAGAGTGTCGTGTTAATAGCTCCAGAGTTCGGCATATCAACAGCGAACATATCATGGTCACCCACTTCACCAATATAACCTGTGATGTTAGTATCAAATGGGCTGAGAGTAGCATTAGCAAAATCATCACCGTAGTCTTTTAGAATCTCTACTGTTGTTAGCTTATATGTTGTTTGTCCTATATCTTGTGATAACACATAAAGCGTATCGCCACTACTCTCAATATCTATGATATTTTGAGCTATACCAACTTTGTTTCTCAAAGAGAGGTCATTAGCATTAAAAGCTTGGACACCCTGCGTAGATGTACCCACATAAACAACATCATCAATAAGCTCTAGGGAGGTCATATCTGCAAATGGCTTTGTTTTTTGAACTATTTTTGTAGATTTATCTAACATTTCTATTGTAGTTGCACTAAGGGCAAATATGGTGCTAGAACTACTCTCAAAATCTAAGTACTTAGCATCAAGATATTGTGTAGTACTATCGGGGATGCTAAGTGGATTTGAGATATCATAAGATATCCAAGCATTATCTTGTTTGACTATCAAAGAGCCATCTACAATCTTTAGGTTGTAACCCACATAAGTAGCAGTAATTGCAAGGGTTGAGGAGAGAAGTTTGGTAGCCTTATAAAGCATATTTGAACCGTTTATATACTCAAATATATCTAAACGCAAGCTATTGTTTGCCGTATTAAAAACTCCACTCTCAATGCCAAGGGCATAGATATATTTCCCATCACTCACTTGTGCTACATAGTTTATGTTGTAGGGTGCATTAAACACTTGGGTATCACCAAAGTAGAGTTTGGAGATATCTTGAGAATAAACAAT
Source organism: Sulfurimonas sp. (assembly GCA_026988245.1). Classification (GTDB taxonomy): domain Bacteria; phylum Campylobacterota; class Campylobacteria; order Campylobacterales; family Sulfurimonadaceae; genus Sulfurimonas. Next base: position 127,470 of record JALSLR010000035.1, on the reverse strand, counting down.
GCCATTATCAACATAGAGATGTCCACTATATAAAATAGTATTGTTTTGTGTCACAACTCCCAATGATATATTATTTTGATACTCATCACTTGTATTGTAAGAACTAAAAGTTGGTGTGAAAGTTCCAGTTGTATTGTAATCAATATAGTATATACCAGCTTTGATGGCAGTTCGGTTATTTTCAAGTGTAAGTGTTGCAAAAGAGGAGTTTAGATTATTTGTAGCCTTATAAAGATTATATCCAGAGATATTCAAATCACCAACACTTGGAAGCTCAATCTTGTAAAGTCCGCTTCCATTTACTGTTATGGCACTCCCTAAAGGATTAGCATCATCACGAGAAAGTGAGCTATTTAAAATCTTATCCGGAGCATTGTCTGTTGGGGTGAAGGTGTTTGTAAGAGTATAATCATCATAACTGTTTGTATCTGTTGTAGTGATTTTAACATAGTATGTTCCAGCCACTAAAGCATTGCTAGTTATAGTTGTATTTTTAAAATTTACTGCACTTACTATTGGAGAGGAAAAATCAGCATTATCATCTATAGTTATGTTTAAATCACTTGCATCAACACCACTAGATGTTAAACTCAAATCCCCTCCATTTTGTAAATCAAATCTAAATATATCACTATCATTTTTTCCACTCATCTTATTAAGAGCATAGGAACTATTTGTATCCATCCTATTAACTAATAAAGCATTACTTACATTATCATCATAATCATTTGAGATACTGTATTTTTTCGTACTGGTTGTATCTGGTTCTACAGCATAAAGCTTACCATCATAAGCAGCTATAGCACCTGTATTACTTGATGAGACAAGTCGTAATGCTCTTGGTCTTGATGGATCTGTTTTTATATCAAAACTATATATACCTGTAGCACTAGACACATAAAGAACGTCATTATCAATACTTAATCCACTCATACTAAGAGTTTGTACATAAGATGTTAAAATAGCATTTGCAGGGTCAGTAATATCATACACATAAAATATATTTGCACTATCTCTCAAATAAGCATATGTTTTTACACCATCTGAATAGATTATAATATCATTATAATCTGTACCATTTGGTGGTAGTTTCAAGGTTATTTTTGACAATACAACCGATGTAGTATTTGTGCTAATATCTACTACACTTATAAATCTATCATTTGTTGTATAATCTATATCTAAAGCGTAAAGTTTATCTCCTAAAATATCACTCGATACTGCATTATTAAATATATACTCAATCGCTGAAGTACCATTTAAAATGTTACGTTTTGTTAGCGAAGCACCATTTACATATACTTGATAACCACTATGTATAGAAAATTTTGGAGTAAATGCTGTTATAGATATACCACTGTTTATAGTACCGTCACTAGCATTATATATATTACCATTGGAGTTATAGAGATTTTCACCATCAGCATAGATATATGTAGGAGACTCAGGACTAGAGGTAAATGCAGTATCTAAAATAGCATTTCCAACAGCTAGTGCATCTATCTCATTAGCATAAGGTTTAAAAGAGGTAGCTAAAGAGTAACTTCCATCACTTGATGATGTCACTTTTAGCAAATATGTACCCTTTGTTAAAAGTAATGATTGGTTCTCTAAAGGGGAAGAAATATTTTTATCATTAGGTGTTAATATTTGAGCACTAAAACCAGTAGTTATATTCACATCAAGCATCCCTTTTGAGGATAGATATATTTTAAAATAATCTATATCAGATACACTATTGTCTGTTATAGCCTGTTCATTAATCGTAGTTCCTACATCTATATACTTTGCGAAAATATACTCATCTGGTGTCTGGTCATATATGAAACTCTTAGATATCAAGTTAGCATCAGCTGAATTCCCGGCATCATCACTTAAGCCTGTATCTGGAGATACACTATAGGTACTACCTTCACTTAAGCCTGCAATATTACTATAGGGTATAAATGTAGGATTATTATATATAGATGAAAAACTACTACCATTAATAGTAAAACTTACAGGAGATATATCTGAACTCCAATAGATATTTATTCCGGATACTTCTAGTTGTGCATTTGTGGCATGAGTCTCTTCTGTTATAGTATCTATTCTTATATATGATTGAGTATCTATGCTAACAGAAAGAGCAGTTGAGTTAGCCTCCCCACTACCGTCATTAGCACCTACAGTGTAGTAATATACTCCATCAGCTAAAGCACTGTTAGTTATAGAGTATGAAGTTCCAGTATTGTTATCTTCACCTACATTAGTAGTACCATTATATAATATTATTGTTTGGTTTGATTCTTTTGTACCTATAAAGGTTGGAGTTGTATCATTTGTTATATTGTCAGTACTAGAAACTCCACTATCAGAGGCAGCATCTAAATCAGGTGGATTTGGCACAGGTGTTGCATAGAGTGCTACACTCCCTAACAACACTATAGCAAATACACCTAAAAATTTTCTCATTTTTCTATCACCATCCAAACATAGTAACTCTCATCATCACTATACTCAGCTTTTTTCACAATCACATCCGAGTTAAAGTGGCTTGAGGTTTGTTTAGTAGTCTGGATTAAGTCACTTTCTATAACTGTACCATTTTTTACCAGCTCTTTGTTATCGACACTTGAACTCATCATCACCCGCTTACGCTCTTGAAGCTCTGCGATAGCAAGTTTTTTTGCGATATACTCTTGCTTTTTTTTGTTTTTCATGAGTTTTACTACACCCACTGCCCCTATATTACCACCAGTATCTGGATTCGCCACCCACTTCGGAACTAAAGAGTCTTGCACAACAGAGAGTTTTTTTACTTCTTCTTTAAAAACTTTTACTTGTTCTTTTTTTGCTGGCTTTACATCGCTTGAGCCACAACCACTTAGCATCATGCTTGCTATAATAATAAAACTATAAAATTTCATCTACTTCTCCAATCTATAAAATGCTCTTAAACCTATCATAGGGTTGAGGGATTCTTCGTACTCTAAGGCTGGAGCATTAGAGGGTTCTACAAAACTTATGTATGAGTTCCCCTCTATCATATAAACATCACCATCTTTTACTAACTCATGCACATTTCCACACATATCGTAGATACCAAGTCTTGATTTTTTAAAAGATTTTACTTTTTCTATTGTAGTATCTTGTTGGTCCTCATAGTAAATATTTGCAGGCTTCAGTCCATCTTCGTTGAGTTCATCAAGCGTTGCATTTCCCCAACAGTATTCACTAGATGAGGCATTTGAAGCTACATACGACCATTCATCTGGAGTTGCAAAGCTAAGTCTTTTACCTAGTTTTTTCCCAAGCCACTCTACAAACTCTGCAACCCTCTGAGGTTTAAAACACACAGCAGGATACTCATAGTACTCACTAGAAATATTTTTAAAATCCTTAGCATCCTCTGGTAAAAGAGAATCTTGTACACAGTATCTGTCAAAATACTTGTTCACTCTATGCGTCTCTACAAACTCCTTCACGCTTCCAAGTGTCACCTCTGTTGTTGCGACAAAGAGTGTTTTGTTTGCTTTGTTTACTGGGACAAATGTATATGATGAGTATTTTAAATCACGGCTAATATAATCACTCTCATCTATCTTATCTTCAAGCTTAATCACTCCAAAAACAAGCATAGCCATCTCATTACCCTGAACAAAAGGGAAAAAGTGGATAGACTCATACTCCACAAGCTTTGATTTTGTGATATTTTGCGTCTTGAGATCGACATAGTTACTGAGCGTCTCAGACTGTGCGAGCTCTGTGATGCTAAGCTTTTTAAGATAGGAGTTTACTTTGCGTTTGACAAAATCTTTCTCTTCACCAAGTTCTACATAAGCACTATAAAGCTTTGGTGTCACGATAATGAGCTTTTGTAAATCATCAAGATTTAATTCTATAGAGTAGTAATTTGATATTTTTTTTGCCTCTTGCAATTTCGTTGCCAATATATCTTTTTGTTGTTCTTGCTTAAAAGTTAAAGCGTTAATAACGCTTGAGCGTTTATTAAGAGAGGCTATATATTTATCATGTTGTTGCTCTATTTTTTTGATAGTTTGTATGATAGTTTGGGAACTTTTTGTAAGTTTTTTAGTTTGAGAGTTTATATTGATGTTTAAACGAAGAGGTTTCATTATTTTTTCTATCTCTTCATATGTTAGCATCATCTTTGGTAGGTATATAGCATTCACTAGATCAAAGTCATTGAGTTCAAGGACCCCTATATTTTTACTCTCTTTAAACTTGTCTATCTCTTTTGTCGTTGCTTTGGAGTAAGTAGTCTCTTTTGTTTTTACAAATGGATGCTGTGTTACTTTGATAATTTTAAAGTTTAGGTTTTTATCTCTAAAGGTGATATCTTTGAGTGTTTCCATTTGCATTTGACCAAAATCTTTGGTTGTACTCACAACATTGTTATACTTTACAACACCTTTTGAAGACTCTTGAATCTCTGTATTTTGCTCAAACTTTATAATAGCATACTTATCAACAAGAGTATTTTTAAGTTTTCCCAAATAATCCTCTTCAAGAGGATAATGGACAAGATAGTAAAGTACTCTCGATGTTTGCTTATGCGCGTCATAAATCTCAGACATCTTTTTTGTATATCTTTTTTCTGCTTCATCATAGCTCTTGATAGCAGCTTGTAACTCTTTGTCAATAGATTGAAGTTCGTATTGGGTTGAGATGATACTTTTTATATCTTGTTGGAGTCTACTCATGTTTTGTATATGATGTTTATAGTCTGAAGTTTTCTTAAGTTTACTCAAAGAGATATTCATTAACCTTTTGTCCACTTTTTGAGATACTTCACTCACATCCATAGTATGTAGGGTGATATTTTTAACCCCATCACGTGCATATGCAAAAGAAAATATAGTTATAATTAATAGTAAAAATCTCATCCCACAACCCTACAACTGATGTACATTTATAAAGTTTTTATCTTTATACACGAGGTAAGTAAGTACTATATTGGTTATGGTATCAATGTAATGTTGTGTCTTTTCATCTATGTTTGGCATCACAAAGTTACCATCAAAATAGTCCATATTCTCTACTTTAAGTACAACTTCCAACTCTTTGCGATTTTCACGATTTGTTTTCTCTTTAACGATAAGTATATATTTTGTTTCAAAAATAATCTTTAAGTCATCTTGGAGATCTTCATATTTTGCTATGAGTTGTTCTTGTTCATCTATATCACCGCTATAATCGTACTCATCTAGTATCTCTAGTACTGCCTCTTTATCTTCAAGCGGAGTAAATATAACTTCATTTTCTGGGCTAAAATAGTAGTTTCTCACTTGATTTTCGATTCTGTCAATAATGTCTTGATCATCTATCTCTGTAGAGTTTAAAAGAACAAAATCATACGCTTTGAGATTGACCAAAAGCAACAATGTTACTATAAAATATTTCATACCCTCTCCTTAAGAGTTTTATCTATAAAATCATACGCAGTTATGTCAACTCTGCCTTTAGAATACTCTTTCATATACTCTAGCATTTTATCATCATGTGTAATAATTAAAGCTGAATTTGCAGTACCAAGATGAAATTTATCAAATAAAATCTCTAACATTTGTTTTTTTACATTAGTATTAAACGATCGTAACATCTCATCAGCTAGTATATACTTAGAATCGTTCATCAACATCCGTGCTAGCATCACAATCTCTCGTTGACCATTTGACATAGTACCTATCTTTTTATTGCGAAAGTTTTTGAGGTTAAACACCTCCGTATCACTTAATTGGATATCTGAAAAGGTCTCATACATCATCTCTAGTCTCTCATCTATATAGCTCTTTTTCTTTTTAGAAAAAACTGCAGGAAACATGATATTATCTTCTACATTCATATCTTTTAAATAAAAAAAGTTTGAAAAATTTATAGACATATATTTACTACGAATCTTGTCTAACTTGGGTGATATGTTCGTAAAATGATAATCATCCCAATCTATCTCCCCCTCAAAATCATCCAGCAAACCAGCTAAAAGATAGATAAGTGTTGATTTCCCTGCACCAATGTGTCCATAAACAAGTTTGATCTGATTTTTATCAAGTTTAAATGACATATTTTTGAGTATTTGTTTCTCAACTCCAGCATTATCTACAAACGAAAACGATACATCTCTACACTCTAGTGCCATCTACTGTCCTTTTATTAGGTTTAATTTTTTCATACTTACTCTTTCCAAGAAATATATAATCAGTATGTACACAGCTAATATGATAAGTGAGATACTATAATTTTTGATATCAAAATCATATCTTGTAAAAAAGTACTGCATCATAATAGAGTTGATGCTATTCTCCTCATACCTTAATACAAAGTATATACTCACAGCTGAGATTAAAAAACTTATACTATTTATGTAGGTTTGAAAAGGATGATTTAATCCAAAAAGTTTTAAAAGTGCCAACTCACTCTCAAAGTTGGAGTAAAACTGACGTAACACTACATACATAGCTATAAACAATATTCCAAATATAAATAAACTAAAGCTTACTACAACTATGTTAAACATTCTTTTTTTAGGACCTATAGATGGAATAATTTCTTCTTGAATAATAAATTTGGCTTTAGCATCATAACTCAGGAGCATCTTTTTTATCTGAGTAAGTGTATCATCATCTAAGCTTTGTGCATATATATCTATAAAATTGTTTGCATCCCCAATACCAAGTTCATTTTCCAAAACTTTTTTGTTAAATATCAAGATGTTTTTATCGTATATGCGTTCTGGTGCATAATCAAAAGTAGAACGAATGCTTGCTTGAAACTCTACACCATCTATACTCATTGTAAAATTATCCAATATACCAAGGTTATTTAAGTCGTAGGCAAGGTAGCTAGAGCTCACAGCAGCGTTGCCATTGCTAAAAGTAACCATATCTAAAAAATCAGTCAATTCATTTAGCCTTACTAACTCCTTCTCTTGCATCACTTCAAGAGGGTCTCTATACTCCTCTTCATCACTAAATGCGTAATTTTTTACACGTAAGACAAAACGGTTATAGTTGATGTAATTTCGAAGGATTTTGGCTATATAGCGTTTATATTTAAGTTCTAAATTTTCATCCCTTTTAAAACTCACTATGAGCTCCCCATCAAAAGATTCTAGTGATGCTACTGAAGAGTTTGGAAGCTGTATGTTTTCTAAGTTTATGAAGATCTTTTTTACTTGTAGCTCATTTTTATATTGCAATACTAGAGTTCTATAAAGTTTATCTACTTCAACTATCTTTAATTTTGTTTTTTTATCATCTAAATACACTTCTAAAAATTTACTGTTTTTTTCATCTATTTTAAAAAAGAGTCTATCGACATCATCTTCACAGTACTTAGACTCTATACTTAAGGTATCTTTTTCTAAGAAAGTAAGGGTACAAAAGTCAAGTGCTATTGCATCATCATAGGTTAAAAATTTTATAGAGTCTTTATCATCAACTTTTAAGCCATTGAGATTGAGAACTATTTTAAGATTATCATCATACTCAAAACTCTCTATCTCTAAGTTCTCTCTTTTTCCATCAAGTTCGACCTGAATGATCTTTTGAAAGTTTAAACCTTTTACAAGGATAGGCATATCCTTTGCAAGAGTGGAGTCTTGGCTATCTGTAATAGTTATAGAGTATACATCTTCATAACCAAATAAAATATCTATAGATTTATCTATAGAGTGAATCTTTTTCTTTATCTCTAATAGTTGTTTTTGAGGAAGATTGTTTAGTTTTACCTGCAGATCTGCTACATTACCATAACCTGAACGCAAATATTCATAAAACAGATCTTTAAGAGAGAAGCCAAGCGTAAAGATGAGGAGTAAAGCTAGAAACATAATAGATAATAACACTATATTTAAAATTCGTCTTTTAAGTATGTTAAAGATAAAAGAAAGCTTCTTCAAAATGGCAACCTATGGTACTTTTTACTCACTGCAACCGAGACAACAATCCCAATAAGTACGAGAAATATTCCTATAATACCAAGATTTTTTGTATCAAGCGATAGGCTAGTACCTAAAACATTTGTTAGAGCAAATGATAGTAGCGTATGCTCAACAAGAACAAAAACGAGAATAAGTACTACATAGGTAACAAAAAAAGTACTAAGAAGTAATATGGTGTCATATATATTCATACCAAAGATTTTTTTCAAAAATATACTCGCTTCAAACTCCTTAGCAAGTGAGGAAAAAGTAATAATCATAAATATCACCAAAAAGAGAAAAAATGCAAGTAAAAAAACATCTGAAACATGCATCGCTAAAAGAAAAACTCCTAAGTCTTCATAGTCTATATATTTTTTCCAGTTATAAACCTTTTTCATCCCATAAAGCATCTTTTTAATTTTCTTATCTGTTGTATAGATGGTATTAAGAGGGAGTGGCATATATGCCATCTCTTTAGCATTGAGTGTAGATGTAACTAGCCATTTTTCATCATTTGCAAGATGAAAGACACAGAAGTTATACTCTATATACTCATCATCATTTCCCATAAAGTAAAGATGTTTTTTATCAAAAGCATTATCTTGTGCCATATTGTTGTAAAGACGGTTACTAAGCCAGAGTGTTTTTTCATTAGCATCACATGTCTCATCTGTATCGATACTTGAAAAAAGTGCCCCCTTATGCTTAGCATCATAGGTGCGAATATTCATAAACTTAGATATATCCTCATCTCCATCATAGCTGAGCAAAATCTCTTCACTATAGACAAATATCTCTTTGACAATCTCTACATCCTTACCCTCTAATGCTTTGAGTGCTGACTTTGAAGTGGTAACGAACTCAGGATAAAGCCCTTTAAGAGAGTTTATAAACTTATCTTCATACGTTATAAGTCCCTCTTTTATCATGAGAAAGAAAGTTAAAAAGAGAGTTATTGCTATGAAGCTAATATACTGTGTTGATTTATTTAAGATTGCTAAAATAATTTTAAAAGCAAACTTGTACATCTATATAATCCTATCGTTTCTTCAAAAATTTGACTAATTTTTTAGTATTTGATTTTATGAGGGCTGATTTTATCTCTGCAAACTCGTTGTTATTTATGTTTGCCTTGACCTTAAGTGTGATATTTTTTTTCTTTTTACCATCCACTACTTTAATAATGTAGTCAACCTTACAAATAGTATTTTTACACTTTTTCTCTTTGATATTGAGGTACACATAATAACGTGCCTTATTTTCTTTGAGATATTTTATAATATTTTTTTTACCCTCAACTAACTCATCTCTATATTCAAAGTTTAAGTATTTTTTATACTTTTTTTGTAGCTTGAGTCTTGCCTCAGTAAAAAGAATAGTGACTTTTCTATATACTTTTTCATCATATTTGGCATCCATCTTTTTTGAAAAAATTACAGTTGCCTCAGAGGAGGACATCAATGCTGATGATGCTAAGGTGATAATAAGCAATAGCTTTACAAATAACTTCACAACCCTACTCCTCTTGAGAGGCGATATCGCCTAACGCATTATCTATCAGTTCAATAATCGCTTTTTTTATCATTTCGTACTCTGTTTTTCTATCGTTAAGTCTTCGTATTTTTCCATTTTTATCTATCTTTAAACCAAGAGATATAACTGACTCACTCATCCCTTTTTCTATGCCAAAAAAACCATCAATTGCGATTTGTAATTCTGCTTCTTTTGTCTCATACAGTGCATTTTTAAGCTCTTCATACTGGACTATTTCAGGCAAGACTATAAAAGTAGAACCATTCATCGTTAAGATATCTGTTAAAAACTCATCATCATGCTTCTCATATGATCTGTAAAAATCTTTTATCTGTGCTTTGAGTTTTCCTCGCGCCATGTTTGCTTTTTTTCTATACTTGAGTTTTGTTGCTGAACCAAACTTCACAGGTAACACAACCATCCCTAAAGCTTTATACTTCTCTTTACGAACCTCATTAGTTGCAACTTTAATAGTCTTTGAGATATCACTCATAACCAAAAATATTTTATCCGCTAAGTCTCGGCTCATTCTGTTGCGAGTATCTGATAAATAATCAAGTGAATCAGTCATATAGAGTATAGAATCCATATCGTTCTTTTTTTCATAATAATTTGCTTTGAGCTTATTACAATACTCATAAAACTCCACATCTTCATTACATATTAGTGCATCTTTCACCTCATCATTTGCATTAAGCGAGCCAAAAACTACTAAATTTATTAACAATAGTTTTATAAATAATTTCATCATTTTAAAGTACCTCATATGTGATGTTGTTTTTATTAAACTTAATTTTTTTTGTCATTTTAAGCTGTGGATACTGTTTTGTTAAGCTCTCCAAGAGTGTTTTTTTAAGTTGTTTAAGTTTAAGAGTTTTTTTAAACTCTGCACTACAGGTACCAGATTTGACAGATATTTTTTTTAGTTTAAAATGTGATTTTTTAAGAAGCTTTTTACAATATTCTTTTTGTTTGTATGATTTCTTAGAACTTATATTATCAGTGAGTGTAAACGCTAACTTCCCACTTAGCTCATAAGATATTTTTGTTTTTTTTACTTTTAAGAGACTTAAAGTCGCACCTTTGAGATCATCTGAAAGTGATTTTTTAATTATATCTTGAAACGACACTTCCCTTATCTCTGCTACTCCACTCTTTTGCAAGGTAGCACTCCAGTTTGAAAGAAGTGATTCTATTTTTATAGGAAGATTTTTAGTTAAGGATATCTTCATATATGGCTTATGTTTACTCGCATTTGTGATTATGACAGCATCATCTGACTTACTTACACTTGCTACCATTTTCATCACACCTAATTTTTCAAAAAGTATAAATTTATCATAAGTGAGTTTGTCGTTGTAGATATCAGATAAAAGCTCATCCAGTGTTTTGATAACAATCTTTCTTTTGTTAAAAAGCTCAATACGTTTTTTACCCTCTTTTGTGATAAACAACATACTATCATTTTTTACTTTTTTAAACTTTCTATCATAACTTTTTCTTGTTTGAGCATCAAGAGCTGAAAGCTTTGTAGCTACTATAAAATCAAAGTATTTTTTGTTTTTTGAAAAATGAACTTTTTTTAAGCCCTCTTTTTCCCAAATAACATTTTTAGTACTAAACATCTCAAGTCGATTCGCTGCACCATAAGAGTTAGCACTTACTCCAGCATCAGAAAAAGTTGTTTCGTAGTAACCTAATTTTTTTTCACCCTTGTCTATTTTATACAAGATACTAAAATTACTATCTGCATGAGAGAGTGTCATCAGTAAGATTAGCAATAGATAGACCCTTATTTGTTTCATAATTTTCCCTTTGATTTCATTAAATTGATATTATTATATAAACTCTTAAAAAGAAGATATATATCTGATATTCACAGATTTTCAAGATGATTTGTAACATTTTTTCCCTAATTAAACCTATCTTAATATCACAAATAAGCTATTATTTATAAATAATTAATTTATATTAGTATAGAATGCTTTGATAACTTACTTAAAAGAAGATTCATGACATTCAAAGCACTCTCTATTCTCGCTATTAGTATTTTTTTTATTGCAGGCTGTAGTACCTCATCTACGCAGGTTGAAAGTTCATTAGTCAATGAGCTAGACAATGCACCCTCTTGGGTTAAGGTACAACATACAGGTAGAGCTATAAACTCTATCGGTACACAAAAAAAAGAGAGCTTGTCATTTACGCAACAAAGAGATTTAGCTATAAAAAATGCTAAAGAAAATCTAGCATCAAGTTTAACTCTTAAGCTGACAAATATTTTCAAAATAATAGAAAATAAAAATATAGACAATGTTAAGTATCAAAAAAGAGTCACTCAAACTATACAAAGCCTAGTAAAACAGAGTGTTGATAACTCTAAAACCATAAAACTTTGGCAAAGCAATCTTGAAACTATCTATGTGTTAGTCTCTCTTGATATTAAGAATCTCAAAGACTCACTAGACGTAAGCATCCATAGAAATTTTAAAGATTTTCCAAGTATAAACTCAAACTATTCTTTAGCGCTCGAACAAGGCAAAATTGATATAGCTCTCTTAAAATAAATCTAATTTCGCTATAATACAAAATTCATTTATAAATATACAGGACAGTTTGTGATTACTCTTAAAGAAGCGCTACAACTATCAAAAGAAGAACTAGAAAATTTTAAAGATAAACTTAAGTCAGATATCCAAGCAAGAGCTGATCTTAATGCCTATATCGACATCAAAACGCAAGGTGATGGTATACCTATCGCCATCAAGGACAACATTCAAGTTAAAGGGTGGTCTGTTACCTCTGGTTCGAACATTCTTCAAGGATATATAGCTCCTTATAATGCAACTGTTATTGAGAAGATGCGCGAAGCTGGTTTATCTGCATTTGGTCGTACCAATATGGACGAGTTTGCTATGGGTTCAACAACAGAGTCTAGTTTTTACGGCATAACTCAAAATCCTCACAATGCGAACTATGTACCAGGTGGTAGTTCTGGTGGGAGTGCAGCTGCTGTTGGCGCAGGTCTTGCTATCGCAGCCTTAGGCTCTGACACAGGGGGAAGTATACGTCAACCAGCTGCATATTGTGGCATCGTTGGTATGAAACCAACTTATGGACGAGTAAGTCGATACGGTTTAGGTGCATATGCCTCAAGTCTTGACCAAATAGGACCTATGACACAAAATGTAGAAGATGCAGCGATTCTTTATGACATAATCAGTGGTCATGATGCTAAAGACTCAACATCTGCACACAAAGATGACAAGGTATCTGATAAGTTAGATATCTCCAGAAAATTAAAAATCGCTGTATTACCTAAGCATCTAGAGGGTGCAAGCGATGATGTAAAAAAAGCATATCAACTAGCTATAGATGCCCTAAAAGCTCATGGACATGAGATAATAGAGAGGGAACTTATGGATGCAAAGTTTGATATATCTGCTTACTATATAACGGCTACCGCTGAAGCAGCTACCAACCTTGCTCGTTATGATGGGATTCGTTATGGAAACCGTGTAGAGGGTAAGAACCTTGAAGACACTTTCATAAAAACTCGTAGTAATGGTTTTGGTGATGAAGTAAAACGCCGTATCATGCTTGGTAACTTCGTTCTCTCAAGTGGGTACTATGAAGCATACTATGTAAAAGCTCAAAAAACAAGACATATGATAAAAGAGCAATACGATAAGATTTTCCAAGATGCTGACCTGATTCTTTCACCTATAGCACCATCAACTGCACCCAAAGTTGGTGAGTTGGAAAATCCTATGGATATGTACCTGAGTGACCTTTACTCTATTAGTGTAAATTTAGCTGGTCTCCCTGCCTTATCCTTACCTATTTCAAAAAGTAAAGAGGGTATGCCAATAGGTCTACAACTCATAGCAGCACCATATGATGAACAAACCCTCTTTGATGGCTCTCTCAGCCTAGAAGCACAAATAAACCACAAAGGATAAACATGAACATTCGCAAAAAAGCTCTCACATTTGAAGATGTACTTTTAGTACCACAATACTCTGAGGTACTTCCAAAAGAGGTTAAACTTGAAACTCAGCTTACAAAAAATATCACATTAAAAATCCCTATGGTTTCGGCTGCTATGGATACAGTGACAGAATATCGTGCAGCTATAGCTATGGCTAGACTTGGTGGTATTGGTATTATCCATAAAAACATGGACATAGAGGCACAGTGTAAGCAAGTAACAAAAGTAAAAAAAAGTGAAAGTGGCATCATAATAGACCCTATATACGTGAACCCTGATGCAACTTTAGCAGATGCTGAACAACTCATGACTGAATATAAAATATCTGGTGTGCCTGTAGTAGATGGACACAACAAACTTCTTGGTATACTTACAAACCGTGATATGCGTTTTGAGAAAGATATGCGCAAACTTGCATCTGAAGTTATGACAAAAATGCCACTTATTACAGCTAAAAAAGGTATCTCTTTAGATGCAGCTGCAGATATTATGCACAAAAACAAGATAGAAAAACTCCCTATTATAGATGCTGAAGGCTTCTTAAAAGGTCTTGTAACTATCAAAGATATCAAAAAACGTATCGAATACCCTAACTCAAACAAAGACAACTTTGGTCGTTTACTTGTTGGAGCAGCTATTGGTGTTGGGCAAATGGACAGAGCAAAAGCACTTGTAGATGCTGGTTGTGATGTCCTTGTTCTTGACTCTGCACATGGACATTCTAAAGGTATCATAGATACAGTAAAAGAGATTAAAGCTACTCTCGCTATAGATATTATTGCTGGGAATGTAGCAACAGGTGAAGCAGTTGAAGCTCTTGCAAAAGCTGGGGCTGATGCTGTTAAAGTTGGTATTGGACCAGGGTCTATTTGTACTACACGTATTGTTGCAGGCGTTGGTGTCCCACAAATCTCTGCGATAGATGAGTGTGCACAAGCTGGTCAAAAGCATGGTGTCCCTATCATTGCAGATGGTGGAATTAAATACTCAGGAGATCTCTCTAAGGCTTTAGCTGTTGGTGCATCTTGCATCATGGCAGGAAGTCTTTTAGCAGGAACGGAAGAGTCACCAGGTGAGACTATCATGTATCAAGGTCGACAATACAAATCATACCGAGGGATGGGAAGTATTGGAGCTATGCAAAAAGGATCAAATGACAGGTACTTTCAAGAGGGTACTGCAGCTGATAAGCTAGTTCCAGAAGGGATAGAGGGTCGTGTTCCATTTCGTGGAAGCATCGCCGGGATTGTGCATCAAATGATGGGTGGTTTACGTGCATCCATGGGCTATTGTGGAAGTAAAGACATTGCAACATATTGGGAAAAAGCCGAATTTGTTGAGATCACAAGTGCTGGACTTAAAGAGAGCCATGTTCATGATGTTATTATCACACAAGAGGCACCTAACTACCACGTTTAACAAAGGTGTTACATTTATGACACTAAAAGAGGGTATAGATGAAAGAAAACATTAGATATGCAGGTTTTTGGATTAGGTTTATAGCTTCTTTTGCTGATACACTCTTCTTGGCACTTCCTTTAGCCATAGTTATCTACTTCTTAAGTGATGGTTCCTGGTTTGACTTCGCACAGTACCAACAGAATATGCAAGCAGCAATGGCTGGTAACGCTACTGTTGCGCTCAACAATGCTCCGCAAATGTCTATGAAGTGGGAATTACTTTTTGAAGTAAGTGTCTTAC
Source organism: Sulfurimonas sp. (assembly GCA_026988245.1). Taxonomy (GTDB): domain Bacteria; phylum Campylobacterota; class Campylobacteria; order Campylobacterales; family Sulfurimonadaceae; genus Sulfurimonas. The sequence continues at coordinate 112,321 of JALSLR010000035.1, read as the reverse complement.
TCATCACAATGCTCTTTTGGAGACGATGGCGTGGAGCTACTCCTGGCAAGAAATTTGTTCATATAAAGATAGTTGATGCTAAGACACTTCAAGATATCACGAACACCCAAGCACTCACTCGTTCTATTGGTTACATCGCTTCTACCTTTATATTTTTAATCGGCTTTATTATGGTTGGTTTTAGAAAAGATAAAAGAGCTTTACACGACTTATTGGCAAATACTGCTGTAATTTATGATCAATAGGAACATAATTAATACAATTTAGCTAAAATACTATTATTATTTATAAGGATTTCTAATGGAACTACAAACAAAAGCACTTCACGCAGGATATGAGAAAGACTCACAAGGGACAATGGCTGTGCCTATCTATATGACTACAGCTTATGAATTTCGCGATGTTGAACATGCTGCAAATTTGTTTGCATTAAAAGAATTAGGCAATATCTACACTCGCTTAAACAATCCTACAACGGATGTATTTGAAAAGCGTTTTGCAGCATTAGAGGGAGGTGAAGCTGCCCTTGCAACCGCAAGTGGTATGAGTGCTATCTTTTTTGCAATAGCCAATGCAGCAGAAGCTGGAGACAATATAGTATGTGCGCAACAACTTTATGGTGGAAGTTTAACTCTTAATACACATACATTAAAAAGATTTGGTATAGAATCAAGATTTTTTGACGTACAAAACCCTGCTTCTATCGAAGCACTTATAGATGACAAAACAAAGGTTATCTTTTTTGAGTCATTAACAAACCCAAGTATTGATGTTGCAGATATAGAAGCTATTACAGCTATTGCCAACAAACATGGGATACTTACAGTAGTAGACAACACTGTAGCTACACCTGTACTATGCCGTCCATTTGAATTTGGAGCAGACATCACTGTCCATAGTGCATCAAAATACACTACAGGACAAGGTCTTGCTATTGGGGGAATTTTAGTAGAACGTAAAGGTCTTCTTGAGAAACTCAAGGGAAATCCACGTTATGCGCATTTCAATGAGCCAGATGCATCGTACCATGGTTTAGTCTATGTTGATGTACCACTACCTATCTTTACACTTCGCGCAAGACTATCGCTTCTTCGTGATTTAGGGGCTACATCTTCACCGTTTAATTCATGGCTTTTCATTCAAGGACTAGAGCATCTATCACTTCGTATGAAAGAGCATTCAAACAATGCACTTAAACTAGCAGAGTTCTTAGAGTCTCACCCTAAGGTAAAAAAAGTAAATTATCCAGGTTTAAAAAGTAATGCTAACTACAAAAATGCTCAAAAATACTTTGATAACGGAGCTTCAAGTGGACTTCTTAGTTTTGAAGTTGACTCCTTAGAAGAAGCTACTAAGATAGTCGATGCTACTGAGCTATATTCTCTTGTTGTAAACATTGGAGATTCTAAGTCCATCATAACCCATCCAGCTTCTACAACGCACCAACAATTAAGTGAAGAGGAGCTGATGGCATGCGGAGTCCCCTCTGGTCTTATCCGTATATCTTGTGGACTGGAGTCAAGTGCTGACTTGATAGCTGACATTAAACAAGCACTCGATAAGTAAAAGTGCTATTAAGAGTGTTTTGCTAAAATAGCATCATTATTTCATTAAAGAGCATTAGTTGGACTTAAACCTACAGACACATACTGAACATTTCTCCTCCCCTCTCTACCTTGAGAGTGGGCGTTTACTTGAGACTTATGATATCACTTACGAAACCTATGGTCATATCAATGAAGAAAAAAGTAATGTCATTATAGTTTGTCATGCACTCACAGGAAGCCATCATGCTGCGGGAATATATAAAGATGAAAACAAAGCTGGCTGGTGGGATGGACTCATCGGTGCTGGTAAGGCTATAGATACAAACAAATATTTTGTTATCTGCACAAATGTAATAGGCTCTTGTTTTGGCTCCACTGGTCCAATCTCTGATAGACCACATACACAAGAAAAATATCGCTACAAATTTCCAGTTATCACCATAAAAGATATGGTAAAAGCACAACGCATACTTTTCAACAGACTAGATATCCATAGAGTTGAAGCAGTCATAGGTGGAAGTATGGGTGGGATGCAAGCACTTCAGTTTGGCATACACTTTCCAAACTTTGCAAAACGTATCATAGCACTTGCTACTACATACGCTACACAACCTTGGGCTATAGCCTTTAACAAAGTCGCCTCTGAAGCGATACTTAAAGACCCTGACTTTCAACAAGGTTACTACGACCCAGAACTACTCAAGGAGAGGGGTTTAACTGGTATGGCCATTGGTAGAATGGCTGGACATATAAGCTTTTTATCACAAGAGTCTATGGCTGAGAAATTTGGACGTGAGTATAAACTAACAGATGGACTCTATGAGCTCTTTGGTAAATTTCAAGTAGAATCCTACTTAGAGTACAATGGGTACAACTTTACAAAATGGTTTGATCCACTTGCTTATCTCTACATCACTAAGGCTATAAATATCTATGACTTGGCCCGTGGATTTGACACTTTGGCTGAGGCACTTAAAAAAATCACTGCTAAAATAACCCTTATTAGTTTTAGTAATGATATGCTTTTTAAAGCCTCAGAGATGGCACATATCAATGAGACACTCAAAAGTTTTGGTAAGTTTAGCCACAGATACATTGATATCCCAAGTGATTATGGACATGATGCTTTTTTGGTAGAACTTGATAAATTTGAAAATCATATTAAGGATGCACTTGATGGCAACTGAAAAAAAACAAACACAAGAATTTGAAGTAAAATTACAAAACGCAAAAAAAACTCTCGAAACTTTAATGAAGCCAGATATCACCTTACAAGAAAGCATCAAAGCGTATGAAGATGGTATGAAAGAACTTTCACAAGCGCAAAGCATACTAGAGAATGCTCAAATTAAAATAACCGAGATTAAAGGCTCTTAAGTGAAAATAGCATCCCTGCAACTAAGTTCTCAAGGGATGAGTAGTACCAAACTTTATAACCATATTCGCATAGCTCATAAACAAGGGGTAAAAGTTTTAGTTCTTGGGGAATATATACTTAACCCTTTTTTTAAAGAACTACAAGCTCTCTCCATGAGTATGATACAAGAACAAGCAGTATTTCAAAACAAGATTTTAAAAGAGCTTTCATCCACTTACAACATGACAATAATAGCCCCACTTATACAAGTTAAAAAAGGCAAGGCTTATAAGAGCATTGCAAAGTTTTCCCCCTCCTCTACCTCTTATTATCAACAACAAGTCCTTATAAACTATCCACATTGGAATGAAGAGAAATTTTTTTCAAATAGAGTTGAACCCTTACAAACCCCTTTGGTATTTAAGATAAATGGCTATAAATTTGCTCTTATGAGTGGGTATGAACTTCATTTTGACAGATTTTTTTCTTTATTAAAACCTAAAAATATTGACTGTATATTAGTGCCAAGTGTCTCTACATTTGAGTCGTATGAAAGATGGAAATCACTTATCCTCTCTCGTGCCTTTATCAATAACTGCTATATTCTCAGAGCCAATCGAATTGGAGAGTACAAGGATAAAGAGTATAATTGGAAGTTTTATGGAGATTCTCTTTTAGCATCACCAGATGGCGAACTCTTAGAACACCTTGGGAATAAAGAAGAGTTAATGATAGTAGAGATAGAACACGCTAAAGTTCTAGAGTCTAGACGTGCATGGGGATTTCGAGATGCACTCAATAAAAGGAAACAAACATGATGCAATATTTTCACAGACAGGTTCAACTTTGGGGGGAAGATACTCAAAAATCACTTCAAGATAAAAAGATAGTTATCATAGGTGCTGGTGGACTTGGATCCTCCTTGGCTTTTGCCTTAGGTGCAAGCGGTATAGGTGAGATACACATGGTTGATTTTGATGAAGTTTCACTCCATAATATCCATAGACAAATCGCCTTTAAAAGTGGTGATGAAGGCAAAAATAAGGCCCTCATCAATGCACAACTCATCCAAGCTCGTTGCCCCTTTGTCAAAGCTATTGCGCATGAGTGTGACTTTAAAGCATGGAGCAAAAAAAATATAAAAGTAGATTTAATTATCGATGCTACAGACAACTTACCAACACGTGGCGATATAAATGCCTACGCAAAAGAAAAAAATCTACCTTGGATATATGGCAGTGTTGAAGCCTTTCATGGTCAAGTATGCTTCATAGAAAAAGCATCTTTTACAGACGCCTTTAAAATCATCCAAAAAACTCCAGCTGGTATAGCAGCGCCCATCGTTATGCACATAGCATCACTTCAAGCAAATTTAGCATTAAGATTTTTAGCTCGACTGAGTGTCAAAAAAGACACTTTGTATTATCTGTTTTTTAATGACGAGGGGGAGCTTATAACTCAAAAATTTGCTCTACCTAAACCATAAGAGCACCTTATCGCTGTCATATTTTAAACCAAATATCCATCGTATAAGGATAAATGTAAACCATAAAAACAAAAGTGGAAATAACACTGTAGTTACAACAAATATGGTGATAAGCTTGATAACTTTTTTTGAAAAGTCTTCCATTTTCTGCTTCATATCTACCCAAAATTGTTCTATATTTTTTATGTTTTTTTGTTTTTGCACAAGTATTAATTCCGTTTTATACCCATTGATAAAGTTTGTAGAATTTTGAAAATCCTGAGCATAGACCTGATTATAAAATAATTGTGTCCCATAGATAAACACAACAGCTCCAAAGCGTAATACTAAAAGCAAAAACACAATCTTTAAACTCAAAATAAATGAAAACGAAAAATGTAATTTTTTAACCCAGATACTCACTAAACTAAGAATGATGCTAACACTAAGAGCTACTTTTATAAAGAGGCTCTTTCCTAAAATAAGCAGTAAATGTTGGACACCAATAGATACTGAAGATGCAAGCATAATCCATGAAAATCTTTCTACCAAATCATTCATAGGGTCTAAGATTTGACCAATCCCCATTGTACTACCCACAATAAAGTTAGCACTAATCTCTGTACTTTGAAGTACAGAGATCACTGCATTTAAACCTTTTGCTAGTGCAAAAGAGTACACAGCCCTATCAAAACTTTCATTGTAAATATCCAGAGCACTTTCATCTACGCTCACAAAAAGGCTTAATAAGCCAAAAAACACGAGCAATACCGTTAAAAAAATCTTCATAAAGTGTATCCTTTAGTAAATTTAGCTATAATTCGCGTATGAAATTCGAACCATATCCATTTGAAAAACTAAACAATTTATTAAAAAACATTATACCAAATAAAAACTATGCCGCTTCAATTTTAACTATTGGTGAACCACAGTTTGATACACCTGAGTTTATACAAAAAGCTCTAAGTGATAGCACAGCCCTTCTTCAAAAATATCCAAAAACTACAGGGGAAGCTAACCTAAGGGAGGCACAACGAAACTTTTTTAAAAAACGTTTTAATGTACAACTCAGTGATGCACAAATCATCCCCACATTTGGGACACGTGAAGTTCTCTTTAACTTCCCTCAGTTTTTACTTTATGATGCTAAGAGTCCAACTATAGCGTTTACAAATCCTTTTTATCAGATTTATGAGGGAGCAGCTATTGCTACTCGTTCAAAAACCTTACATCTCAATCTTGATGAAACAAACAATTTTAAACCTGTGATAGATGAAGAGGAACTAGCACAATGTGACTTAGTAATTCTCAATTTTCCAAATAACCCTACAACTGCAACACTAGGTCTAAAAGAACTTGGTGAATGGGTATACTTAGCACTCAAGCATGATTTTATTCTCTTAAATGACGAGTGTTATAGTGAAATTTATACAGATGAACCTATGCCATCACTACTAGAAGCATCTATAGCTATGGGAAATATAGAATTTAAAAATATTCTTGTTATCAACTCCATCTCTAAGCGTTCCTCTGCTCCAGGTCTTAGAAGCGGTTTTATAGCAGGTGATGCTAAGATACTTCAAGAATATATGAAGTACCGTACATATATAGGTTGCGCCTCACCCTTACCTCTACAAAGTGCAGCCGCAGCAGCTTGGAATGATGAAGAACATGTAAGTGCTTCACGCAAAATATATAAAAATAATTTTAAACTCGCTCAAGAGATTTTAAATGTAGAGATTCCAAAAGCAACTTTTTATATTTGGTTAAAAGTTCCAAATGCACTTGAGTTTACAAAAAAACTTTATGAAGCATATAATGTTAAAGTCCTACCAGGCGAATATCTAGCGCGTGATGATGCTAAGGGTAACAACCCAGGCATTGGCTACATTAGAATAGCCTTAGTTGAGAATGAAGCAAAAACAAAAGATGCACTAAAAAGAATCAAGGAGTGCTTAGATGAGTAAGGTAGAAGAATTAAAGACTAAAGTACTTAACGCTCATAAGGATGCTGATATAGCTTTACTTTATGTACTAGAACAAAGTGCACATGAGCTTTTTGATGAGGAAACTCTCAGTGGTTTTTATGCTAATATCTTAGATTTATCGCTAGAAAGATTAACTGATGCTCTTGAGGCTCCTCGAAAAATGGATATGAACGAGGTACAAGATTTTGCTACACTTAGAGCACTTTATGAGTATGCCATAGAGCATTATTCTGCAGATCAAATTGATGATGCTTCTGCTTTGTTTGAAGTACTGAGCGGACTTACCAATGAAAATAAATTCACTGATGCTATGAAGCTTCATACCGTAGCTTCTAGAGAGAAGCTGAGCTTAGATGAATTTATAGACAACATAGCAGATGTAGAAGCGACACAAAAAGCTGGTACATTTTACATAAGTGAGTTTACGCAAAAGGCACAAAAATTGCTTAATGAAGACAAATCTACTCAAAAGATGAAATAAATGAAAATACACTTTATTGGTATAGGTGGTATAGGAATTTCTGGTCTTGCACAGTATATGCATTTTAATGGCCATGAAGTAAGTGGTTCTGATATAGCTGACACCATCATAACCAAAAAACTTCGTGAAATGGGGATAAAAGTAATCGTACCACATGATGCAAGTGCAATTTCAAATCAAGACCTCGTTGTCCATTCAGCAATCATTCGTCCAGATAATTCTGAAATTCTTGCTGCTCAAGCAAAAGGTATAGAGGTACTTGCTCGCAGAGAAGCACTTCCTCAGATCTTAGCTGGTAAAAAAGTATACTCTGTAGCAGGTGCACATGGCAAAAGTACTACAACCGCTATACTAACGTCTATCATGTGTGGTTCTGCAATCATTGGTGCTGAAGCAAAAGCCTTTGGCTCTAATGTTCGTTACGAGAAGAGTAATGATGTGATGCTCTTTGAAGCTGATGAGAGTGATGGAAGTTTTTTAAACTCCAACCCTTATTGTGCTATGGTTATCAATGCTGAACCTGAACATATGGAGTATTATGACTATAACTATGAGCGTTTTTATGACTCCTACCGGACCTTTATCAACTCTGCACAATGTCGTGTACTTAACGCTGAGGATCCTTTTTTAAGCTCACTTATCAATGAAGTGGAAGCCTCTTGGCTCTACCCAAGCAAAGATATAACAAACATAGAATATATCCTCATCAATGATGAACCACATACTAGATTTACTCTCAGAAGTCTTGGGAGTTTTGAAGTTTGGGGCTTTGGTAAACATATCGCACTTGATGCTTCTTTAGCCATTCTTGCAGCGCATGAATCTATGGATATAGAAGATATTCGCACAAATCTCCTTGACTTTAAAGGTATAAAAAAACGCTTTGACATCATCTCACTTAAAGACAGTGGTGTCATTATAGACGATTATGGGCACCATCCAACTGAGATAAAGGCTACTTTTGATTCTGTAAAAGAGTATGCAATGCTCAAAGGTTTTGATAAGATTACAGCTATCTGGCAACCACATAAATACTCAAGAACTATAGACAACTTAGAAGAGTTTACAAAATGTTTTGAAGGGGCCGATGAACTTATTATTCTTCCTGTTTGGGCAGCTGGTGAGGCAACTCAAGATATCGATTTTATAAAAAGATTTGCACACTATAACCTGACAATGGCAGACAAGATAACACGAGCAAGCAACAACATCACCATAGTCAAAGACAAACAAGACTTAAAGACTATAAACAAAGGCCTTGTCATTGGTTTTGGTGCAGGAGATATCACCTACCAAATTCGAGGTACTGCCTAAGATGCAAAACATTCCTTCTAAGAAAATTATCATTTTTAGTGGGGCCGGTATAAGTGCCGAATCAGGCATAAAAACCTTTAGAGATGCAGACGGACTTTGGGAAAATCATCGTATTGAAGACGTATGCAATCAACACACTTGGTTACAAAACTACGACCTTGTCCATAAGTTCTACAACCAAAGACGCATACAACTTGCAGATGTAGAGCCAAACTATGCACATGAAGTTGTAGCAAACATTCAAAAAGCATACCCTAATGAATGCATCATTATCACTCAAAATGTAGATGACTTATTTGAACGTGCTGGGTGTAAAAATGTCATCCATGTGCATGGAGAACTCACAAAAATGGAATGCAGTTCTTGTTCTCATATATTTGACATAGGCTATAAAGCCTTTACGGACCAGGGCTCATGCCCTCAATGTTCCAGTTCGCACATCAAACCTTTTATAGTTTTCTTTGGAGGACAAGCACCAAAATATATGGATATGTATGATGCTTTTAGACACCTACAAAATGAAGATTCTATAGTAGTCGTGATAGGCACGCTTGGCAATGTAGTACAAATAAATGCCAACTTAGAAATCGTAGAGTGTCATAAGATTTTAAATAATCTAGAAGAATCTCCCTATATTGATGCTACACAGTTTGAACAAGTATATTATGAAGAAGCCACAAGTGCTGCTCCAAAGATACAGCACTACATAGAAGAAACTTTAAACTTTGTTTAAAGTATATTTACTCAATATAAAATAATCATCACTTTACCTCTACTCGTTATAATCTTTCAAACAAACAAGGATTTCATCATGAAAAAAACTATAGTATTCACCTTTATTACACTTATAAGTTCAGTGTTTATCACAGCCCAAGCAAAAGAATGCTACAACGCTGACACCATAGATGTAGGCTGGACATCGTACAAGACTATGTCAAAGATAGGTGTTGGTGGTAACTTTTCAAAAACTACTCTCGATATTTTACATAAAAACACTCCTTCAGTTGAAGATATGATGCTAGACGCAAGAGTTACTCTTAATCTCAAAAATATAGATGCTCACTTAGCACTTAAAAATAGTAATATAGCTACATATTTTACATCAAACCTTAGCTCGCACAAGATAAAAGCACAAATCGTTTCGATAGATGACAAAAATGTAGAAGTTAAAATCACCCTTAATAATATAGCGCAAGTTATACCGATGTCATATACAAAGAAAAACTCACATCTACTTGCTAAAGGTGTCATAGATGCCTTAGATTTTCAGTTAGTTACAGCATTAAGAACACTCAATAAAAATGTATCTGGTCATAAAAACAAAGGTTGGAATGACATAAGCATCTCTTTTGACATCCCATATACAACTACTTGTAAATAAAAGCTAGCCTATACAAGTTTTTGCTATAATTAGACAAAATTAAATCATAGGACATACTCTTGGCATATATACTTGGACTTGTAGTAGTAGCACTCTTATTTTTAAGTATGCACTACTTTACAGAACTAAAAAAGAAAGAAAAAATCACAATTTCTCTTGTCATATTAGGTGTTATCCTTGGTGCTATTGCTTACAATACATACTCTTCGGCAAAACGAGATGCTATGCTTGAAGTTGTCACTGCTTTTGAGCAAAACAAAAGTGTACAATGTGGTGATATAAAAGTGAACAAAACACTTTATGACTTAAGTACAGGTACCTATACTTTTATAGGGCGTAAAGGGACTCCTAACTATGGACAAATGATTAGCGCATCCTCATGCAAATAATCTCTCAACTCGACCTTGACGCTCACATAGAGGAGTTTCAATCTTTCTTCTCACGAAATGACAAACTCTTCATACAAGGTGATCAAGAACTTCATTTTAAGTATATTCAAGCTCTTGATAAAGTAGAGTTTAAAGCACCACCAAAGATCTCTGATTTTACTACTATCAAAAATCATCTCAAAAAAAGAGGTGTACTTAACTTTGAACAAATCTTTGAAATCATCAAAGTTGTAAGATACTTTCGTTACTTAAAAAATAAAGATTTGGATGGTATCCTTGGTACGTGGATGGCTAAATTTGAGTTTGATGAGCGATTTTTAGAACTAGAGAAGTACTTTACTTCTGATGGCAGGTTTGAAGAGAACTTAGACTCTGAACTTTTTGAACTCTCCAAACGTAAAAGCGAACAAAATGCGAACATCTCAAGCTCCCTTAAACGACTTACCACCTCAAGCAAACTCTCTTCATACCTTATGGACACACAACTACACTTAGTAAATAACCAAGAGTGTCTCCTTGTTCGCGGTGGTTTTAACCATGTTCTTAAAGGTGCCGTTGTTGGGCGCAGTAGTAGTGGTGGGTTTTTTGTCTCACCTGACTCCATCATGAAAGCAAAAGAAAAAATTCGCTTTATTAACCAAGAAAGAGAGTCTATATTTTATAGATATGCTAAAGAGTTTTCTGCTACCCTCACAGAGCTACAAGCCTTCATCAACTTTATAGACAAAGAGTTTAGCAAGTTTGATAACTATCAAGCCAGAGTCCTCTTCGCTAAAGCAAAAGATCTCAAAATTATCAAGGCACAAAAACATACAAACATCACACTGAAAAGTTTTATCCATCCAGCTCTTAGTAAAGCTAAACCAGTTGATGTCACATTTGATAAAAATGTACTAATGATAACGGGTGTAAATGCTGGTGGAAAAACTATGATGCTAAAGTCCATCTTAGCATCAGCCTTTATGGCAAAGTACATCATCCCTATGAGCTTAGATGAACACAAAAGTGAGATTGGTACCTTTAAAAATATCCTTAGCATCATAGATGACCCCCAAAATGTCAAAAATGACATATCTACTTTTGCCGGACGGATGCAAGAATTTTCCAACATCATGAAACAAAAACAAGCCCTTGTGGGAGTTGATGAGATAGAACTAGGTACTGACTCCGATGAAGCAGCTGCTCTTTTTAAGGTGATACTTGATGAGTTGATAAAAAAAGGTCAAAAAATCATAGTAACTACACACCACAAACGGCTTGCTGCCCTCATGGCTGACAGGGATGATGTTGAGCTAATGGCAGCTATCTATGATGAAGAGTTGCGTAAACCCACCTATGAGTTTATGCAAGGTATCATCGGGAAGAGTTACGCTTTTGAAACTGCAAGCAGATACGGTATATCTAACACTTTAGTAAAAGAAGCAAAGAGTGTCTACGGTGACAATTCCGAACGATTAAATTTACTTATAGAAAGAGGGAGTCAACTAGAGCGTGAGCTCAAACAAAAACATGCCCAAGTAGATGAACAACTTCATACTCTTAAGAAAAAAGAACTTGAGATAACACAACTTAAAGACTCACTAGCCTTTGAACTGGACAAGAAAAAACATAGATTAAAAACAAGCTATAACGAAGCTATAGATGAAGCTAAAATAGCAGCACGTCAAAAAGACACTCCTGCTATCCATAGACAGATGAGCAAGGCAAACAAAAAGCTTCCTAAAGAGAGTATCGAGCCAAGTTTTTCCCACAAAGATTTTAAAGTTGGGGATGAAGTGCAGTACCATACGCAAAAAGGGACTATCAAATCTATAAAATCAAACGCTGAAGCTTTAGTAGAGATAAATGGGATGCAAGTACGAGTAAAAACAAAGCATCTCAAACCTACTAAGATAATACAGCCAAAACCTAAAACAAATGTAAAAGTTCATGTCGAAAAAAAATCAGGACTCAAATGTGACCTACATGGAATGCGTGCTGAGGAGGCTTGTGAAACTCTGGATAAATTTCTTTCAGATGCTCTCATCAATGGTTGGGATGAAGTTATAGTATATCATGGTATTGGGACTGGTAAACTAAGCTACGCTGTAAAAAACTTTTTAACTGCCCATCCTAGAGTCAAAGGCTTTGACGATGCCCCTCAACACTTTGGTGGTTTTGGTGCTAAGATAGTTTATCTCTAGTCTTGATACATCTTTAAGCTATTTTTACCATTACGTTTTGCTTCATACATAGCCAAATCTCCCTGATGTATCACATCATCAATATTTTTTTGATCAAGAGGAAATATACTCACACCTATACTAGCTCCTAATTTGATACTATGGTTTTGAACGATAAAATCTCTTGAAAGTTCTTTAAAAATCTTATCAGCTACTGCCTTAACACTTACTATCAACTTATCTAAATCATTATTTGAATTTGTTAATACTATAGCAAACTCATCACCACTCAGACGAGCTAAGAGATCTTCTTTGCGTATACTTAAGTGAAGCCTCTTTGTAAACTCTATAAGTACTTCATCACCCACTTTATGCCCATATGTATCATTAATAATTTTAAAATTATCTAAATCAATAAAGAAAAATGCTTCTAAAAATCCATGTCTTGTGGCTTTTGCAAACTCCTCTTCTAGTCTAGCAGTTATAGCTTTTCTATTCATAACATTTGTCAAAAAATCATGATTAGCTTGATAAACCGCCCTAGATTGTGCATCTTTTAATTCTGTTATGTCTAAAAACTGTGCGATGTAATGTGTCGTTTCATCTTTGTCATTTTTAATAGCAGTGATAGAGAGAAGTTTAGGGTATATATCGCCATTTTTTCTCTTGTTATATATTTCACCTCTCCATTTTCCAACTGTTTGGATTTTTTCCCACATATCCTCATAAAAAGAATCTTCATGCACTCCAGACTTTAAAATACGGGGGTTCTTACCGATAGCTTCTTCTTTTGAGTAGCCAGTTATCTCTGTAAAAGCTTTATTTGCTTTTATGATAGTAGCATTCATATCAGTAATTGTCATCGCTTCATGAGAATCAAAAGTATAAGCTTCAAACCTAAGGTTTTCTACATATTTTTCCTCTTTATTTATCAGTTTTATCAAAATTACAAATATAACCAAAATTGCTAAAAATGCAAATATTCCAAAGAATAGAGTCATATAGAGATCTAATTCTGCCTCTTTGAACTTTTTATCAGCCAAATCAGTATAGGTAGTAAGGATATCTTTTAGAGTTTTATCGTACCCATTTATATACTCAGTACTTACCTGAAACCAACTATGTGCATCATTAGCATCTAATAGATTAGCATTAAAGTTTTTTCTATAGGCTACAAGTTTCTCTTTTATATCTTTACTGACATATTTTAGACAACAAAGTGATTCTTGTTTTGATGCACCAAGAAAAAACTCTTGTTCAAATTTATCTTGATTTTTTTGAAGCATTGTAAGTTTATTGAGATGAAGGTTATTTTTTTTAGAGCTTTCAATGAGTTGATTGAAAAGATATGCTCTTTCTAGTCCAGCTTGTTCTTTGAGTTTTTCTAGTATTTCGATAGAAAGACTACTGTTATTTTGATTGTAAACAAGGTTATTAATAATTTTAATTGCCGATATTATTTTAAAATTTATATTTGTGTAGTATTTTATTTTTTCTTCAAACGATAGATTAAAATCCAACACTTTTTCTCTTATTTCACTTATATGAGACAACTTATCAGACACATCCAACATAATAGGTTTTATTTTTTTATCAATGAGTTTTAAAAATATTTTTTTCTCAGGAGAATCTGAGTTCTCAAAATACTCTAAACATTGAAAATGACTATCTGTCTTTGCATACTGCTCCAAAAGTCTCACTCTTGTTTGCTTGTAATCTGATTTTTTAATGTATCCAGCAGAAAGTCCCCTTTCTATCTGTAGATTATGGACTAAGTCGCTCAAATCTGATGTTAACTTTGATGAAAGTTTAATAACCTGACTGTGATGAACTTGAACATACTTTGATGATATATACGTTGAAAAGAGATAAAGAAGGACTACAGAGGGCAATAAGAATATAATACTAAGTTTTATTTTAAGAGAAATATTATTCATAACGTAAATTATAACTAAAATAGTTTCAACAAATATAAAATATAACTAAAATTAGATAAAATAAGGTATGAAAAAAATATCTATCATTGGCGCTGGAGCAAGTGGTCTTCTATGTGCCATCTTTTGTGCAAGAAAATCTTTACAAGTAGACCTCTATGAGCAAAACTCTAAACTAGGCAAAAAAATCCTAGTCTCAGGCAATGGTCGATGTAACATCACCAACACTAAACTTTCTTCTGAGAATTACTTCAGTAACAAACCCTCTTTTGTCAAATATGCCTTAGACAGATTTGGCTATAAAGAGTTTAGTGAGTTTTGTAACTCCATAGGTTTAGCTCTTGATGTCAAAGATGATGCTAAGGTATATCCACTCTCCAATGAAGCAAAGTCAGTAGTCACACTACTAGAGTCTGAAGCTAAAAGACTAGGTGTAAATATATTCACAGATACAAAAATCACAGATATAAAAGCATTACTCAAAAACTCATCAGCAGTTGTCATAGCAACAGGAAGCCAAGCAGCGTCACACCTAGGTGGCAACGATGATGGTTTAGAGTTCGCAAAAATATATGGACATAAGATTCAGCCAAGTTATCCATCATTAGTTCAGTTTGAAGTGAAACATAAAATCTTTAAAAAGATGGCTGGGGCAAAAGTGAGCGCAGGGGCAAAACTCATCATAAACAACAAACAATACGATTCAAACAAAGGCGATATTTTATTTACAGCCTATGGTTTGTCTGGTTTTAGTATCTTAGATATCTCTCAAGGTGCATCTTTAGCTATGATGCAAGGTAAAAAAGTACAGGTCAACTTAGATATACTGCCTAGTTTTTCAAACAAAGAATTAAGTACACACATTACGAATAACACTAATAAGCTTAGCATCATAGATATTTTAAGTGGAGTGATGCCGAGTAAAATAGCACGAGGTTTACTAGAATACTTACAAATTGATACTCACACTAAAAATATCAATGCTAATCTAAAGAAAAAAATAACGCAAACCACTAAAAACTGGACTTTTGAGATAGACGATACGCATGGCTATAGACATGCTGAGATAGCTGGTGGTGGTGTAGATGTAGCCGAAATAGACAATAAAACTATGGAGTCACTCAAACAAAACAATCTTTATTTTTGTGGTGAAGTTGTAGATGTTATCGGAGAGCGTGGTGGGTATAACTTTGCTTGGGCTTGGGCTAGTGGTTTCTTAGCATCACAAAGCATTATTGAAAACCACTCATAAATTATGGTAAAATTTAACTAAAGGATTTTTATGTCAACATCTTTAATAGCAGTTATAGTCATTGGTCTCGTCTTGGTTTTAATGTACAACTCTTTGGTTGCAAAAAAAAATCAAGTACAAAACATCTTTGCAAGTGTAGATACACAACTCAAAAAGCGTTATGACCTCATACCTAACCTTGTTGCTTCAGTAAGTAAATATATGGAACATGAAAAAAGCACCTTAGAAGATATCACAAAACTTAGAAGTGATGCTAACAAGCCAAATATCTCCGATGAAGATAAAATAGCCCTTGATGCTAAGATGAGTTCTGCACTTGGATCTATCATGATAGCAGTTGAGAACTACCCAGATCTCAAAGCAAATGAGAATGTTATGCATTTGCAACGCTCCCTCAATGAACTTGAAGAACAGATTTCAGCAGCACGTCGCACCTATAACCAAGCTGTAACAGACTATAACAATGCACTAGAGATGATTCCTACTAACTTTATGGCATCAGCCATGGGCTATAAACCTAAAGAGGTGTTTCAAATTCTTGAGAGTGAGAGAAAAAACATCAATGTAAAAGAACTTTTTAACGCATGAAAAACAAAAGTGAATTGACTGATTTTTACTATAAGTCTCTCTATCCTGTCTTAAAAAAGCTTGATGAACAAAGAAAACATGTACTCTATAGAGTTATCCTAGTTCTTTCGTTTTTTTCACTTATCTATGGAGCTCTAACTTACTTTTTCTTAAATGCCAGTGACTTAAACTTAGACTTTTTACTTGCAAGTGGTGTTGTCTATATAGCTATTGTTGGTTTTATCTATAAGTTTCTCATCAAAGACTACACCCAAGAGTTTAAAGATACCATTATCCGACCACTCATAACAGCTATAGAGTCTAAACTTTCCTATGCATCTCATATGCATGTGCCCCAACTTCATTTTAATCGCAGTGAACTATTTTCCCATCCAGATAAATTAAATGGCAATGACTTTGTCAAAGGGGAGATAGACTCTATCCCTTTGCAGTTTAGCGATATACATGCACAAAAGAGGCATAAAGACTCAAAAGGCAGGGAGTCCTACTCCACAATTTTCAAAGGCTTATTTATAGTCGCTGAGTTTAACAAACATTTTCACCATAAAACCATCATTCTCCCTGATAGTGCACAAAAGACCTTTGGAGACTTCATAGGTTCTTGGTTGCAGTCAAATAACTTCTCAAGAGATTCTCTCATAAAGATGGACAATGTAGCCTTTGAAAAAGAATTTGTAGTCTATGGCTCAGATCAGATAGAAGCGAGATATATCTTGTCACACACGCTTATGGAAAAACTCATCTTACTCAAAAAACGCTCTGGACATCCCGTATATTTTTCTTTTGTTGGGGCAAATATTCACATCGCTATTTATTATGATAAAGATCTGTTTGAGCCAACTTTATATAAATCTTTGCTAAAATACAAAACAGCAATGGAGTATGTAGATACACTTCATATGGCAATAGGGATAGTGCAAGAGTTACAATTAAATCAAAAACTATGGAGTAAAAAATGAAACAAATTCTCGTATTGGTGATGCTAAGCATCTCTGTATTTGGTCTTAGTGTTGGTAGCAAACCTTCAAGTGTCAGCATTAGTGAAAAAAATGGTGGTTTAGTTGCAGGTGGCCCATGGAAAAGTGAGATGCTAAGAGATAAAGTCTATGTTCTTTTTTACATAGACCCAGATGAAAAGTCAGTCAATGAACATTTTTCAAAAGCACTCAAAGAACAAGAGTATGACCACTCACTATTTGGGAGTATGGCTATCGTAAACCTCGGGGCTACATGGAAACCAAATTTTGTCATAGAAAAAATTTTAAAATCAAAACAAAAAGAGTTTCCAGATACTATCTATGCAAAAGATAAAAACAAGATTCTTGTAGATGCATGGGATGTTGAAGATGACGCTTCAAATATTTTAATTTTTGCAAAAGATGGGACACTGCTTTTTTATAAATCTGGAAAGATGCAAGATGCAGATATGCGTCAAGCTTTTAGCATCATAAAAAGTAATCTATGAAAGAAGAAACTTCACTACTCACCCTAAGCATCAAGGATTTTTTGAGTCCGAAGATGCTTAAGTACTCTTTTTTACCCTTTTTAGTCACCATGATAATTATGTACGTCCTGTTTTTTGTCATCGCTGGGATAGGCTCAGATGCTATTGGCACCATGCATGTGGAGTCTACACAGACCAGTATTCAAAATGGTATACCCCATACCGAGACAGTGCAAGAAGACCTTGAAGGTTCTGCAATCATTAAGTTTTTGATGAGCTATACGCTTACTTCGTGGTTAGCATCTTTTTTACTCTACGCAGTAGGTGGGGCTATTACTTTATATATCTCCATTATCATTGCTATTATCGTTATAGGTTTTCTCACTCCCAATATTTTAAGGGAGATTGGGCGACTCCATTATGCAGATGTAGAGATGACACCTCATTCAAATATATTTGGTGTATTTATACAGATTATCAAATGGTTTTTTATCATGATGATGCTTTTTTTCTTTCTTATACCCTTTTACTTTATCCCTATTTTAAACTTAGTTGCTTTTAATCTCCCAATGTATTACTTTTTTCATAAGATGCTCACCTTTGATGTAGCATCGAGCATCATGTCCAAAGAGGAAAAAGCACTCATTACTTACCATAAAGGTAGCTCTATACGCCTCAAAACACTTGGACTCTACTTGGTCTCACTCATCCCTTTTGCCATCTACTTTGGAGCTGTTTTTTATGTCATATATATAGGGCACACTTACTTTCATGAACTTCAAAAACTGCGTTCACCTAAGGATGAAAATGAAATCATTACTTCTTAGCATCATACTTCTAAGTACCCTTTTTGCCAATGAAGCAGAGGATATCATCAAAAAAGTCGACAAAAATATGCGTGGGAATAACATATATATGAAGATAAGCATGACTATAAAGTCGCTTAGGCATGAGCGTACCATCAAGATGCAAACTTGGGCGAAGGGGAAGAAAAAAAGTTTTGTAAAGATTACTTATCCACCTCGAGACAAAGGCATAACTTTTTTAAGTTTAGGTAATGAAATGTGGCAATACATTCCTAGAATTGAAAGAACAATAAAAATTCCACCCTCTATGATGTTACAAAACTGGATGGGAAGTGACATCTCAAATGATGATATGGTAAAACAAAGCTCCATTGTAGATGATTATGATGCTAAGGTGATAAAACACGATGCTAAACTTGTAACTATAGAACTTATTCCACACGAAGATGCAGCAGTTGTTTGGGGAAAGATACATAGCATCATAGACACTACGCACTTCACAAATACTAAAGATACTTTTTATGATGAAGATGGCTACGAAGTACGAACATTTAAGTATGAAAATGTTAAAAAATTTGGAAAATATTATATGCCAACAAAATGGACGATAAAACCAAGTAACAAAAAAAACAATCGTACAACAATGATTTTAGAAGATGTATCTTACGATAAGAGCATCTCAGAGCAGTACTTCAACAAAAGTGCTTTAAAAAGATTTTCTCATTAAGGATAGTATCTGTTTTACTTAGCATTTAAAAATATCATCTTTTATAAAGCACGTTCTATCACTACTTTTTTACTTACACTATTTACTACATTTTTGTTTATCGTATATGTAGCATTTATGAATGGCTCACATAACTCAATGCTTAAAAATTCACTTGAAGTTTATACTGGAGCAATGGCGATATATCAAAAAGATTATCGTGATGAGGGTGGTTATGATTACCTCATATATGACAATGCTAAAATTTTTACTATTTTAGAAAAAGAAAATGGAGTTAAAGAGTTTACTTCAAGAGTTGAAACCTACGGCATAGCTTCAACAGATGATGAGTCAAGTGCTATGATGCTAACAGGTATAGACTTCAAAAAAGAGTCAAAAATATCAAAATTAAAAACTGCATTAAAGAGTGGTATATACGATTCTAGTGGAGCCTGCCTTTATATGGGCGAAAGCTTAGCAAAGAAACTATCACTGAAACTACAAGATGAAGTTAGTTTTGTTGGAACTGCCATAGACTACTCTTTTGTTGCCGATATATTTAAGTTATGTGGTACTTTTAAAACTGGTATGTATGAGTTTGATTCAAGTTCTGCTTTTTTAAATCGTGCCTATTTTGATGAGCTTTTTTACGCACAAAATACTTCTTCATACATAGCAGTATCTGTAAATGAGCTAAAACAAAGCGATCTCATTGCAAAAAATATATCAAAAAAACTACCACAAGACACAAAAGTATACACTTGGCAAGAGTTGATGAAAGCTATGGTGGAACTTATGAAAGTTGATAGTATCTTTGGTTATATATCTATGGGGCTTTTCTTTTTGGTTATATTTTTTGTCATCATGATTTATGGTTTTATAAATGTAAGTTCACGCATAAAAGAGTTTGGAACACTCAAATCTATAGGTATAAGTGATAGAGATATTGATACATTGCTTTTTTATGAAATTATTATATTGACACTCAGTGCAGTTATCATCGCTATGCCATCAAGTGCTTACTTGGCATACTACTTTGAACTGCATCCATTTGTCATAGAGGGTATAAGTGAGATCTACAAAGACTATGGCATCATTAGCGACGAGATTCCAACAAGTTTTGATCTATTTACTATAGCATGGAACACACTTGTCATAGTAGTTCTCAACATCCTTAGCATCATATACCCCATATATTATGTAAGAAGGTTTACCCCTATTGAGGCTATGCGACATGTATAAAACAATCATAAATATTGCACTTAAAAATGCTTACCTAAGAAAAAGCCGTGCCATACTCCTCATACTTATGATAAGTCTGTCTATGGGTGTGATGCTAAGTATAGAGGGTTTGTATGATGGTTTAGCAGCCAATATGATAGATAAAAGTAAACGAAGTGATAGCGGAGAGATAAGTATCTACGCCAAAGAGTATCGTGAAAACAAAGATATGAAATTTAATATCAAAAATACCCAAGACATCATAACTGAACTTAAGTCTATAGATGGAGTGAGTAGTGTTGTAAGTAGATTTAGCATCCAAGGTTTATCGCAAAGTGCTACTAAGTCTTACCCTAGTTCACTAGTTGGTGTTGATTTTGAAGATGAAGAGGTATTTGGTAAGTTTAGTGAGTTTGTAGAAGTGGGAGATTTAAACCTTGGTAAAAGAGGATGTGCAATAGGTAAAGAGTTGGCAAAAAACTTAAAACTTCATCTTGGTTCTAAGGTGATATTTACCGCCAGAGATGCACATGGTGACATACAGTCCATAATGTTTCGCATAAAAGCCATCATAAATTCTACAAATATTACTATAGATAACCAGACAATATTTACAAATAAAAGCAGAGTTTTATCCTACGCAGGAGTAGCACAAAACACTTCCACTCAAATAGCTATAAGGACAGCATCCAACTCTTGTATAACAATCATTAAAGATAAATTTCAAAACTATGATGCTAAAGACTTTAAAGAGTTAAATCCAATGCTAAAACAGATGCAAGATATGATGAAAATATTTAATAAAGTTACATTTTTCATAGTGATGTTTGTTGTCTTCATAGGTATACTTGGAGTGATGTACGTATCTATACTAGACAGAGTAAGAGAGTTTGGCATCATGTTAGCACTTGGATATAAGTACACATACATAAGAACTCAAGTTATTTTTGAAGCCCTATTTTTAGGACTCGGTGGTTTTGTATTTGGCTCAATTCTTGGTTTCATTCTATTATACATTCTAAAGCATCATGGACTTGACTTGAGCAAGTTTGCAGATGGAATGGCTAGTTTTGGGATGGCAAACATTTTATATGCCAACATAAAATTAATATATTTTACATCATCATTTTTTGCCATTATTTTTGCTTCTATTCTAAGTGTTTTCCTGCCACTCAAAAAAATCAAAAATCTAAATCCAACTGAGGTTATAAAGGCTGACTCATGATAAAACTTCAAAATATACAAAAATACTTTTACAAAGGTGAGCCAAGAGAAGTTCATGCTTTAAATGATATATCTTTAACTATAAAAAAAGGTGAGTTTTTAGCACTTACTGGTTCATCGGGATGTGGTAAAACTACTCTTTTAAATGCTATTGGCGTTCTTGATAGTATAGACTCTGGTGAGATATACTTAGGGAATAAAGAGATTTCTCAACTCACAAAAGATGAAAAAACAGATATACGTTTAAACGATATTGGTTTTGTTTTTCAAGCTTACAACTTAGTGCCTGTTTTAAATGTACGTGAAAACATATCTTTCATTATGAAACTGCAAGGTACAGCACAAGAGATTATAGATGCAAGAGTTATTGAAGTTGCAAACATACTTGAGATACAAGACAAACTAGACTCCCTACCCTCACTTCTAAGTGGTGGGCAACAACAACGTGTTGCAGTAGCACGTGCAGTAGCATCAAGACCTAAGATAATCTTAGCAGATGAACCAACGGCGAACCTTGATAGTAAAAATTCTAAAGCTCTTATGGATATGATGAGAGAGTTAAACAGGGTAGAAGATGTAACTATAGTCTTTGCATCACATGATGAGTTTGTAGTAAACTCAGTAGATAGAGTCATAAAACTTGATGATGGCAAACTACTATGATGCTAAGGAGATTTTTCTTAGCATCATTACTCTTAGCATCATCTCTTTTTGGTGAGTTTAATTACCTCGTAGAAAACACTAACTTTACTATAAGTCAAGGCTCAACTTTTCCAACTGTGCAAAAAGAATATCTTTATAACTACAATAGACTAAGACTAAACATGGACTACTATGAAGGTAATTATTTTGCAAAACTCATAGGTGATGGAGTCAATTATTTTGGTGATGAATTTGTAAACTCTAATGATTTTAAGTACATACAACAAATACAATCAGATACGCCCTTTAAAACTCAAACTTCATTTAAAAACTATGAACAAGGTAGCATATATGCTAAACTCTATAGACTTTATGCTGGTTACGAAGATGACAAAAATAGAGTAACTGTAGGGCTTCAAAACATCACTATGGGTGTTGGAAGATTTTGGACACCAACTAACCTTTTTAACCCTAAAAATATCTACGCCCTTGAACCAGATGAAGTTTTTGGTGTAGCTGCCTTGTCATACACTAGACATATCAATGAAACAACTGACCTTAGCATCACAAGTTCTCTTCGAGAGGACAATTCTCTTAAATACGCTGCTAGATACAAAACATTTCAAGAGTTTAGCGATATAGCCATTGATGCGGTATATAGTGATATAACTAAGATGATAGGCTATGAAGTTGAGGCAAACTTAGGAGACACTGGAATTGAAGTAAGAAGTGAGGGTGCATACATACTCTCAAAGTTAAAACCAAATATGCAAGATATAGATTTTTTTCAAGGTATAGCTGGTGCTGATTATGGTTTTATAAATGGTATAAACTTAACTATAGAAGCTCTTTACTCATCTAAATCTTTTTCATATACTGAGATTTTCTCTAACTTGAACTCCGATATACTTACAAACCTTACATATTCAAAATTTTATACTGGAACAAGCTTATCTTACACTTTTAACATTTTTCTAGATGGCTCGCTTCTCTACATTGAAAGTTTTAATGAGAAAAACTCTAGATTTGTATCTCCTACACTCACCTACACTTTAAATGATTTCAACACTTTCATCATAGGGGCGATGCTTCAACACGGTGAAGATGGAAGTGAGTTTGGCTCATTTAAAAACAATACTTATTATCTAAACTACCGCCTCTCTTTTTAATTTAGAGGTGCCCTTTATTTAGCAAAAGTAACTGCCCTACTCTCTCGAATAACATTTACTTTTATTTCGCCTGGATACTGAACTTTTTCCTCTATCTCAGTTGCTATCTCTTTGGCTATCAAGATAGATTCATCATCATTAATGAGCGATGCATTTATAATCACTCTTACTTCACGTCCAGCGTTAATAGCGTAAGCCTGTTTTACACCTGTATGGGTTGATGCTATATCTTCTATCTCTGTCACTCTTTTTAAGAAACTCTCTAGCACTTCACGTCTTGCCCCAGGTCTTGCAGCTGAGAGCGCATCTGCAGCACAAACTGCTGCACATTCTATTGTGTCCATCTCTTCATGTCCATGATGCGCATAGATAGCATTTATAACTACAGGATGTTCATTAAATCTATTGCATATATCTGCACCTAAATCTACATGACTCCCATCTACATCATGAGTTAGGGCTTTTCCTATGTCATGTAAAAGCCCAGCCCTTTTGGCAAGTCTAACATCCCCACCCATCTCACTTGCCATCATTCCTGCAAGGTGAGCAACCTCAAGCGTATGCGCAAGAGCATTTTGACCATACGAGGCACGATATCTTAGTTTACCTATGAGTTTCATGAGCTCTTGGTGCATTACACCTATATCCATATCTGAGATGAGCTCTTCACCCTCACTAAGGATCCCCTCTTCAAACTCATCACTCACCTTTTTAAATATTTCTTCAATACGCGCAGGTTGAATACGACCATCTTCTATAAGTAGCTCTAGCGTCTTTGTTGCTACTGCTCTTCTATAAAGATTAAAACTACTTACTAAAATTGCATTTGGAGTATCATCGATGATGATATCTACACCAAGTATGGTTTCAAGAGATTTAATATTTCTACCCTCTTTACCAATGATGCGACCCTTGAGTTCATCATTATCTAAATGCACTAAGTTTGTAAGTCGCTCATGTGCAAACTCACCAGCAAAACGGCTAGTTGCTTGGGCTAAGATGTAGTTAGCTTTTTTCTTGGCAGTTTTTTTAGCCTCATTTTCATACTTACGAACTATATGAGATATCTCAGAACGAGATTTTTCTTCAACTTGCTTTAGAAGTAATGCTTTAGCTTCTTCTTTTGTCATTCCCGCACTATTTTCTATGGCATGGAGTGCTTCATCTATTCTTTGTTCATACTTTTTTTTGAGTGATGCTAAAGACTTTTCATTGCGTTCTAAGTCTAATTTTTTAGATTTTAGTGCTGTCATATCTTCATGAAGTTGTCGCTCTTCATTTTTCTTAAAACGTCGAAACTCTTGTTCTTTTCGTATAAGTGCATCTTCTCTTTGATGCATATCCTCTTTTGCTCTATCTTTTGCATCTTCATAGCGACGAGTAGCTTCTAGTTCCAACTCTTTTGCTTTATGGACACTCTTATTTAAAAGGTTCTGTGCTTCGTTTTCTATGGCACTAGCCTTAGCTTTTGCTTTTTCTACAAATATATCAAAGTTAGCACTTGTCATCTTTTTAGAGATGAAAAAACCGGCTAATCCACTTATGATGGCTGTTGCGCCACCCATAAACATTTCATATAACATTTTTTATCCATTCAAGGATATAGCTCATATTTTGGTGTTAGTAACACATCTGCCTTTATATCAAAAGAATCACATAGAGACTCATTTGTATGGCATAAATCTGTTTGTATAAAAATTGTGTATGGCTTCTTTTTTAACTTTGCAAAGAAACGATCATACATCCCTTTTCCAAAACCTATTCTTTGTAAATTACCATCTACCCCAACAACCGGAACTATGGCTATATCAATATTATTAATTTTTTTTAAACTATGAGCCGCTTCATATATATTAAATTTCTTTTTTTGTAGCGGTAACCTAAATGGTACTACTTTAAAACTTGTATCTTGCATAAATGGAAGTAAAACATTGTTATTTTTACGTAGATAAGTAATTGTTTTCGTGATATTGAGTTCATTTCTCAAAGGGTAATACACAAGAATATTTTTATTTTTCACCTTACGCAAAAGAAGAAAAAGCTTCTTATTGACGAGCTCACTTTTATAAAGTTTATGAAACGATGGGGAATTTTTCATAAGATGCAGACATTTTTTTCTAAATAGTGTTTTTGTAAGAGTCATATAAATTCTTTAAGATATAATTACCAATAATTTTACAACAATAAGGTATATCTATGCTTAAAAAATCAATCTTAACTCTTATAACCCTCTTTTCACTTTTACTTTTTAGTGGCTGCTTTAATGATGATGCTAACGATATGTTATCTTCAAAAGAACATGTACTTACTACATTAGGGGGAAAACAAATAGTTATTAAACAAGATGGTGAAGACTTTTTTTTAAGTTCTCAAAAAGATAAACTCGTTATCTTTGATATTTTCGCAACTTGGTGTCCACCTTGTCAAGCTTCTGCAACACACCTAAGTTCACTCCAAAAAAAATACAAAGAGGACATCTTAATCATTGGGGTAACTATTGAAAAACCTGAACGCACTAACGAGGGTGCCCTAGTTAATGATAAACTCAATAAATTCAGACTCAAATATAATGCTAGATATACTATGGTAAATTCTGAGGAAAACTCTAAGTTGAGCAATGCTATAGTAAAAGCTTTAGAGATGGGGGAAAGATACCCAATCCCTATTTTAACTATGTATAAAAATGGTAAATACATAAACCACTATGTAGGTGCAGTTCAAGAAGAGTTTGTAGAGAGTGATATTAAAAGAGCGTTAAACAAATAGATGTTTAGCTTTTTCAGAAAAAAAAACACACCACAAAAAAGAAAGTTCTTTACAAAGGATGAGCTTGAAGATGTACTCCTTGAGGCAGATGTAGAATATGAACTCGTAGAGATTATACTAGAACAAACATACCAAAGTAAAATAACTCGTGATATTTTGCGTTCTAAATTACTCGCTACTCTTGCACACACTAGCTACAAAGAACCTGAGTTTAAAACACCCTTTGTAGAACTAGTAGTTGGGGTAAATGGAGCTGGTAAGACCACTACAATTTCTAAGCTAGCATCATATTATAAAGAGCAAGGTAAAAAAGTCCTGCTAGGTGCTGGAGATACCTTTCGTGCAGCTGCGATAGAACAACTTACTCTTTGGGCAAAAAAACTAGATATCCCCATAGTCTCTTCAAAACAGGGGCATGACTCTTCAGCTGTAGCTTATGATGCTATAGACTCAGCAAAATCTAAAAATATAGACCATGTCATTATTGACACAGCTGGACGACTTCATACCCAAACCAACCTGGCAAATGAACTTAAAAAAATTCACCGCATCTGTGATAAAGCTCATAGTGGTGCCCCTCATAGGACAGTATTGGTCATTGATGGGACACAGGGAAATTCAGCGATTGCACAAGCAAAAGCCTTTAATGAGATGATAGGTATAGATGCAATCATCATCACAAAACTAGATGGGACAGCTAAGGGTGGGAGTGTATTTTCCATCGCTTATGCTCTTGAACTTCCCATACTTTTTGTGGGGACTGGTGAACAACCCAAAGATTTAAAACCATTTGACAAGTATGAGTTTGTAGACACCTTGCTAGATGCCCTTTTTGAGTTAGAAAATTAAACGAGGACTAATCAACAAACTTATCTCTAATCGCTAAAAAGTCTTCTTTATTTTCCATAAAGATATCTACAAGTTTAGGGTCAAAGTGTTTCCCTTTTCCATCTATAAGGAGCTTATAAATATCTTCATCAGCCCATGCTTTTTTATAAGACCGAGAAGATCCAAGCGCATCAAATACATCTGCAATAGCAGTTATACGACCTTCTATTGAAATATTTTCACCTTTTAATCCATTTGGATATCCACTCCCATCATATTTTTCATGATGTTCGTGGGCAATGGTTGCTGCAATTCCAAGAAGTTTTTTATCTGAATGTTTGAGCATATCAAAACCAAGACGAGCATGAGTTTTCATCACTGTCATCTCATCCTCAGTAAGTCGTCCTGGTTTGTTAAGTATGGCATCAGGGATTCCAACTTTTCCTATATCGTGCATTGGACTAGCTTGTTTGAGCATATCGGCATCAAACTCATGCATACCACTATAGAGTGCTAAAAGCTTTGTGTACTCAGCTACTCTTTTTACATGGTTTCCTGTTTCTTTACTTCTAATCTCTCCTATAGTACCCATAGTAAAAATGATCTCTTTTTGGGTATCTCTGACATCTTTTGTAAGCTCTATTACTTCTAAGATTTTTTCATCATTTTGTGCTTCAAGCAGATCATTTAAACGCTCAGAATCCTGTTTTAAAACTTCAACCTCTTTTTTACTTGTAATATCCTGTCGTATAGCGTGGTAACCGATGGGGTTATTGTTACTATCAAAGTCTGTTTCTATAACCACATCTACCCAGTAAAAACTTCCATCTTTTTTTCTATTTTTAACTTCACCACGCCAATAATTTTTTGTTTGGATATCTGACCACATATCTTTAAATGTATCTTTAGGCATATCTGGGTGTCTCACCATACTATGTGGCTTCCCTATGAGTTCCTCTTTAGAATAGCCACTGATTTTACAAAAAGCATCACTTACGTTGAGAATTTTTCCAGTCAAATCTGTTTGTGAGTAAATGATGTACTTATCAAAAGTATCTAAGTACTCCTCTAAATCATCTACATATGCAGTGGTTTTTTCCAAAGAAAACTTTATAAAACCATACACTATAAGGAAAGAGACAAAAAGAATAGGGATGAGTAAGTTAGCTTGTAAAAAAATAAAAGCAACCGTCAGTACAATGAAAGATAGTATTAATAATATATTGAAAAGTTTTAATTTATTTTTAATATCTATATTTTTCATGAGAAACTCTACCATAATATATATAATAATAATATAAAAATTATATTGCAATATGTCATATTTTTGTACAATACGTTTTTTTGAGGATATAATTATCCCATCTCAAATCAAGGTCAAGACTATGGCAAAGAAAAAAATTTTATTTGAATGTCAACACTGTGGATTTAGTACCCAAAAATGGATGGGAAAATGTACTAACTGTGGAGCTTGGGACTCATTTATTGAACTCAATGAACATCAACAAGAGCTTGTCAAAAAAACAAAGTCAATTTCAACTCAAAGTTCACAAGCACAAAGCATAAATAAAATAAAAGAACTAGAAGTTTTTAGATACTCTTCAGGGGATACTGAACTCGACACAGTTCTTGGAGGGGGGATAGTCCCTGGTTCACTTACTCTAATAGGGGGAAGTCCAGGTGTTGGAAAATCCACTCTCCTCCTAAAAGTTGGTGGAGATATTGCAAAAAGTGGTAAAAATGTACTCTATGTTACTGGGGAAGAGTCAAGCGGTCAAATAAAACTACGAGCCAATAGACTTGGAGCCAATCAAGATAAGCTCTATCTTCTGAGTGAGATTAGATTAGAACAAGTCTTAGTAGAATTAGAACACCGTCATTATGATTTTCTCATAATAGACTCTATTCAGACACTTTACTCAGAGGAAATAACTTCAGCACCAGGATCAGTAACACAAGTGAGACAAATTACTTTTGAACTCATGCGTGTAGCAAAAGAGAGGGATTTATCCATATTTATCATTGGGCATATTACGAAAGAAGGTTCTATTGCAGGTCCAAGAGTTTTAGAACATATGGTGGATACAGTGCTATATTTTGAAGGTGATTCTTCTCAAGAATTACGCATATTAAGAGGGTTTAAAAACCGCTTCGGGCCTACAAGCGAGATAGGTGTTTTTGAAATGCGTAATGATGGACTTATCTCTGCAACAGATATCTCCTCAAGATTTTTTAACCGAGACTCAACACAAGCGGGATCAGCACTTACAGTAGTGATGGAAGGTTCTCGCCCTATCATCTTAGAAGTGCAAGCCCTTGTAAGCGAATCCCATACCCCAAACTCTAAAAGACAAGCTACAGGATTTGATAATAATCGTCTCAATATGCTTTTAGCATTGCTTGAAAGAAAACTAGAAATCCCACTCTCAGGCTATGATGTATTCATCAACATTACAGGTGGCATAAAGATTACAGAGACATCAGCAGACTTAGCCATTCTTGCTGCTATCATCAGTAGTTTTCGAGAGCGTGCTATATCTAAAGAAACTATATTTTTAGGAGAGGTCTCCCTTGTTGGTGATGTAAGAGAGGTTATAGCCCTTGATGTGAGACTTAAAGAAGCAAAAATGCAAAATATATCTAAAGTCCTTTTAGCAAAAAAACCTCTAGAAAAGACTCCTATGAAAACTTTTATAGTAGATGAAGTGACAAAACTTTTAGAATGGTACTAACATTTAAATTATTTATACTATAATATATTAATAAAAATTTTAAAGGGTACGAATGATTGATGCTGAATACAGAAGTGAAGAAAGGTTTGCAAAACTTTCCGTAGCTTACACAACTGAGCAAGAAAAGGCTAGCGTTCATAAATGCGTAGATGCTATCATCGCAAAAAACACTACTAAGCCTGAAACTTATACTTGTTCTATAGCAGGTGGGAAAAGAGAAGTTCTTGTTATAGAGTTTCAAGATGATATGGACAGAGAGGCAGGCGCTATCTTTGAAGAAATTATGAAACAATTAGAAATAAAAAGCTGTGATTAATATACAAGAATATGCCCAAGGGAATAAACTCTTTCACTCTTACTTTAAAAAAAATAAAGACTCCTTGCTTGATCTTGTAAAAAATGGTCAATCTCCAAAGGCTCTTTTTATAGGATGTTCTGATTCTAGAGTGATTCCAGACCTTATGCTCCAAACAAGTCCCGGTGACTTGTTTGTCATACGAAATGTAGGAGCCTTTGTCCCTCCATATAAACCAGATGAAGATTTTCATGCTACCGCTTCAGGTATAGAGTATGCAGTAAGCGTATTGGGTGTTAAAGAGATAATAATTTGTGGTCATACCCACTGTGGTGCGTGTTCTAGTCTTTTTGAAGAGATAGAAGATCAGTCCCTTATCCATACAAAAAAGTGGCTAGAGCTTGGGGAAAGTGCTAAAATATCAGCTATTCTTTCACTGGGACATAATGCTCCAAAAGAAGATTTGATACGACTTACTGAAAGACTATCAGTTACCAAACAAATAGAAAATATTCTTACATATCCAAATGTAAAAAAACGTTTTGAAGAGGGCACACTACATATACATGGCTGGTATTATGATATCGAAACGGGTAATATAGACTACTATAATGCTGAAACTTATGAGTTTTTACCGCTTAGAAGTTTAATAGAATGCGATATTTAAGATATAATAACAAAAAATAAAATTTAATTGATAGGGAAGTATAATGGCTGAAGAAGAAACAAAAGAAGAAACTACAGAAGAAGAAGGTGGTAAAAAATCAAACATGCTCATGATAATTATCATCGCTGTACTAGTTCTTATCATAGTTATAGGAGCTGTTGTAGCTGTTTTACTCATGGGTGATGATGAACAAGAGGTAGTATCAAATGCAGCACCAGTACAAAGGGCTGCTTCTGCTCCACAAAAGAGACGTGCTAACTCTGCTTTAGCAGGTTCCCGTCGTCTAAGTGAGATAGGTATACTTTATCCACTAGATAGCTTTACGGTAAATCTTAAAAGTGATTCGGGAAGAAGATACTTAAAAGCAACAATCTCCTTAGAACTAAGCGGAGAAGAGGTTTCACTAGAACTAGATGCAAAATCTCCTGTAATTCGAGATAGAATCATCAGAATACTTACCTCAAAAACATTAGAAGAGATCTCTTCTAAAAAAGGCAAGCAAAAAGTATCTGACCAGATTCAAGATACTTTAAATGCTATCATCTCTGATGGTCAAGTTCAAGGTATCTACTTTACAGAGTTTGTTATTCAGTAAATGATAGGGATAGATCTTGTTAAAACTTCACGAATAGAGCGCTTAATAGAGCGCTTTGGCGACAAAGCACTCCAAAGATTTCTTTCACAAAATGAAATAGATTTAGTAAAAAACTACAAAACTGCTTCAGGCTTTTGGGCCACGAAAGAAGCTGTTTCAAAAGCTTTAGGCGTTGGGATTAGTAGTGAATGTAGTTTTTTTGATATAGAGATTTCTAAAACTAAAAAAGGCGCGCCAAGACTCAAACTCTCAGATAAACTTATAAAAAAATTCAACATTAAAGATACTAGCTTATCTATTACGCATGATGGGGAATATGCTATAGCCGTTGTTGCGCTAGAGACAAACTCCTAGCCTCCACCTACAAAATCTAGGAGCTCTAGTTTA
Organism: Sulfurimonas sp.; assembly: GCA_026988245.1. Taxonomy (GTDB): domain Bacteria; phylum Campylobacterota; class Campylobacteria; order Campylobacterales; family Sulfurimonadaceae; genus Sulfurimonas. The sequence continues at coordinate 80,981 of JALSLR010000035.1, read as the reverse complement.
TCTCCATCGCTAAGCGTGTAAGTAGTCCATGCATCTTGTTTTACTATCTCCATATTTACAGCAGCAGCCATCACTTTTCCATCCAGTGAAAGCTCATTCAATACACTCTGCAGTGTTACGTTGTCTTTAAATTCTCTTGCTTGACCATTTATTATTAATTGCATTATTTCTTCTTTTAATTTGTGTCTAATTTTCGTAGTTTTTTAATCTCTGGATACACAAAGTGTTTAAAATATTCCATATTTATTGGTTTTTTTACAAAACGATGGACACCACTTTGTTTCATTTTTAAAAAGCTTTCACGAGTTTCATCGCCACTAACAGCAAAAAATGAACTTTTTAAATTTGGTAATATATCAAACACTAAGGTTGCAAACTCGTATCCATCCATATAAGGCATATTGATATCACTAAAAATGATGTCTGCTCCATCTGTTTTGATAAAGTCTAGTGCTGTATAGCCATTCTCAAATGTATATATTTCAGATTCTTTAACATCTAAATCTTCTAACAAAGATGATATGATAAGACGCACAGTCATTGAGTCGTCAAGTATTACTATTTTCATGCCAAAATTATAACTAAGAGTTTGTTAAATATACTAAAAGTAATAAAAATGTTATAAACTTTTAATAAACTAAAAGAATTCAACTTTAAAGGTACACAATGAGAAGTAAATTATTATCTAGTAGTATATCGCTACTACTAGCTTCATCAATATACGCAGCAAACATCACACAGGTTCAACATGACTCAAGTTGGTATATAGATGCTCAAGAAAAACTCAACAGTAAAATAAAGCATTTTAATAACTCCACTGTCAAAGCCAAGAACATCATCCTCTTTATCGGAGATGGGATGGGTATATCGACAGTAACTGCTGCTCGTATACTTCAAGGGCAAAATAAGGGAGGTTTTGGCGAAGAAAATATGCTCAGTTTTGATACATTTCCTATCACTGGACTCTCAAAGACTTACAATACAAATTCTCAAACACCAGATTCTGCTGGGACTATGAGTGCGATTATGACAGGAGTTAAAACAAAAAAAGGAGTTCTCAGTGTTTCACAAGATTCTCTCAGAGCAGATTGTAAAAGCTCAGAGGGCACTCGTGTTACAACTGCCTTAGAACTAGCAGAAGATAAGGGTATGTCTACTGGGATAGTATCGACTGCCCGATTAACACATGCTACTCCAGCAGCAACCTATGCACATACATCTGAAAGAGGATGGGAAAACAACTCAAAACTTTCTAAAGAAGCTCTTGAATATGGCTGTAAAGATATAGCGGTGCAATTTATCGAATTTTCTTATGGAGATGGTATCGATGTAGCCATAGGTGGAGGCAGAAGAGAATTTATGCCTCGTGATGCTAAGAAGGTAGAAGGTAAAAGGGGCAAAAGAACTGATGGTAGAGATTTACGTCTAGAGTGGCAAGCCAAATATCCAAATGGACACTATGTAGAAAACTTAGAACAATTCAACAACTTACCACAAAACACTACTAGACTTTTTGGACTTTTCAATCCTTCCCATATGCACTATGAGTCTGATAGAAAATTTGACAAAGATGGTGAACCTTCATTAACTCAGATGACAAAAAAAGCAATCGAGATATTACGTAAAAATAACAAAGGCTATTTTTTAATGGTTGAAGGCGCAAGAATTGATCATGCCCATCATGCAGGCAATGCTTACAATGCACTACATGAAACAATAGAACTTTCAAATGCAGTAGCCCTTGCTGATAAACTTACAAATGATGAAGATACACTCATTATAGTGACAGCAGACCATTCACATGTCTTTACAATAGCAGGATACCCAAAACGTGGGAACCCTATACTCGGGAAAGTTCAAGGCACAGATGAGCATGGGCTACCACAAACACAAGACACCCTTGATGCAAATGGGATGCCTTATACTACACTAGGATATATGAATGGCCATGGTTTTATAAACTTAGGAAATGAACATGATGCGAATGCAGTTGAAGATGAACCCATTCATACTGGGCATGTTGATATCAAAAATATAAACACACAAGCTCCAGGCTACCATCAAGAAGCACTCATCCCCCTCAACAATGAAACCCATGCTGGAGAAGATGTAGGCATCTATGCAAAAGGACCAGGGGCTGAACTTTTAACTGGAGTAAATGAAGAAAATTTCATCTTTCATGTGATGCAAAAAGTTGGAAATTTAATAGAAAAATAAGAAGCTTATTTTTCTATTATCTCCAAGGCTTGTCCCATTTTTTGTTCATCAATAGTTATATCTAAAATCTTGGCTATTGATGCAGCAATTTGATTTGAATAATACTGCTCATCTTTTGAAGCTTCACCTAAAGCTTTAATCCTCTTACCTAATGCTATAAACCATACTTCATCACAACCTTTAATACTAGCACTATGATCTTTCCAAGTGTCTAATGGTTCACTTCCCCTACCATGATCAGTAGTGATAATAAGTGTCGTATTATCCTTATAAAACTTATCACTCTGCACATAATCCCATATCTCTTTGATAAACTTATCTGTAGTATGCGCAGAGTCTAAATAATATCCATATCTACCATAATGTGCAAAATCATCTGTCTCTCCATAGGCGATATAGAGAAATTTTGGATGATTTTTTTGCATATTTTCTAAAGCATAATTATGAGTAAATACATCTAGCCTTACATTGTCCCAAGGACTAAAAGTTTCTTTTTGTAACTTATTTAAAAACAGTTCATGAGAGTTCAAGTTATCACCTCTAACAGACTCAAAACCAGCATTAACACTTACACCACTTCTTGATTCGTTGATGATGGAGGGGAAAACATCCCAACTACCAAAGGCGACCACTTTTCCTTTGTAGTTTTTATCTTTATTTGCATATTCTAAGATTGTAACATTTGGATTTGGAAGTTTATCGTTACTTTTTATCCGTGTATCATCTGCAATACCTGTGAGTATTTCACTGTACCCTGGATATGAAAAGTGATGCTTATTTGTTACATTTACTTTACTACCTAAAGTTCTATTACCATGAATTTGCCCAAAAGTTTTCACCTGACTCCAGACAAAAGGCATCAAGGCTTCCCTTCTTTTGGATGCTGTATTTCTCCAGTATTTTTCTTTTAATTTATCTGGATGCAGTACATATTTTTCATTAGTTATTAACTTTTTATCAGCACCACTAAAAAGTTCTTGCCATCTAAATCCATCGATTGTGATGAGTATAATATTTTGTTTATTTGTTTGCTTAATTTCTTGTGCATTAAGTGTTACATTTACAAGTAGTGAGAATCCTATAGAGAATAATATTGCTTTTTTTAAAAACATTTTTTAGCCTTTGTTATGAGTATTTTATGATGAGAAAGAAGGAAAACTGTTTACCTCCTAAGAAGAGGAGGTAAGTTAAAAAGTTCTAGAAAGTTCCAGAAACTGTTAAAGTAGTAGTTCTAGGAGTTCCAACAAAGTAAGTTGAAGTTCCAGCAGTATTTCCAAATGCTCCAGCAGTTGCTAAATAATCTTCATCCAAAAGGTTGTTGATATTCATTAGTACGCTTACATCTTTTAAGATAGCATTTGTAAGTGATTTTTTATACCCTATGTAAGCATTTGCCAATGTATAATCATTAATCTTATCAGAGTTATCACGAGTTCCATATATTTCGTTGTTATACTTAGCATTTACACCAAACATATAACCACCTTTGTTATAATCAACCGCAACATTTACCATGTTTACAGGGATAAACGGAACTTGTTTTCCACTTAAAGCATCACCATTTACATCGTCAGTATACTTAGCATCTGTATATGTGTAGTTTCCAGATACTTTCCAATCTTTTGAAAGTCTATAAAGTCCACTTAATTCTAAACCTTTTGATTCTACACCACCAACATTTGCAGCATAAGAAGTATCAGCAGCAAAAATATCACCAGTTCCAGCTGTAATGTTCTCTATCTTATTTTGATAATCAACATAGTAAATGGTAGCTGTTAAAGCAGAATTTTGCGTGTTAAGTCTATATCCTAAATCAATGTTTGTTGATTCTTCATTTTTGATATCTGGGTCATAAGTAGTTCCAGTATATACAGAATCTGGAAGCTGTGCATAGTTCATTGCATACGACATATATACTTGGTTAGAGTTGTTGAATTTATAAGTCAACCCTAATTGTGGTAAAAATGGTGCAGATGAATCTTTTGCTGGCTGAGATTTAGTAGCATCTTGAATATCTGTATATGTTACAGTAGTAAGTTGAGATTTAGCACCTAAATCTACAATCATATTATCATCAAGAAAGTGTAACTTAGTTTGTAAGTATGCCATCATTGATGTAGTATCAAAATTTCTATTAAAGTTTTCAAAATATGGAGTTTGGTTATATGTAAGTCCAGTATTTTGATCTAAAAGGTTATACCAATATCTTTTATTTTGACGAGATCCTGACTCACCCCATAATCCAGCTAGTAGTTCATGGTCACCTAGGTCCATGTTCCAGTTAAGAGTAGCACCCATTCTTTGTGTATAGTACTCAGACTGACGAAAAGATTGCTGTGTATAATCTTGAGTCCCATCTGCTAGGATTACATAGTTAGGCGCCCAGTTTCCTGTACCAGACTGATCATGATAATATGGAGTTAGTTTTAACTGAGATGAACCAATATCCCCACTAAAGTTCATACTCACTAACATATCAGTTCTTGCATTTTGCCAACCATCAGCATTGTAAGCATTATACTTTGTTTGCTCTGCTTTTTCTGAAGCTGTAGCAGTTGTCGGGTAAGATACCCAGTTAGAATTTAAACCAAAGTCACGACCATAAGTATTGTAATCATCTTGTGAGATATCTAAGTAGTCATGATCTTGTCTATCATTGTAAGAAAAATTAAGTTGCATATCAACACCACCTAGTTTTGATAACACTTTAGCATCAAGGTGTTCTCTTTTGAGTTCACCCTCATTTTTCCACTTACCTGTTGTAGTTTCAGAATAACTGATATATGCACGAGAATCTTTTGCAAACTCACCTGTATCTATGCGGCTAAAGATTCTTTTTGAATCATATGAACCATTTGTACTTGACACTTGAACAGCTGTGTTATTTTGAGGCAATGCTGTTACATAGTTTATAGACCCACCTAGGGCAGCAGCAGAAGGCGTTGCAAGAGAACCTGAACCTTGGTGTACACTTACTGAAGATAAGTTTTCAGTTTCAACAAATCTATTTATTGGTGCACCACCAGCAGTAGCAGATGCACCTAAAGGCACACCATCAACAAGAAAAGCAATCTGGCTTTTGTTAAAACCACGCATATTAACTTGAGTAGCATATTCGTATAAACCAAATGTACTCCCCTGAGTTACAGAGACACCAGCTATATTATTTAACAAGTCTAAAGGATTTGAAATAGTAGTGGAAGTTTGTATTTTTTGTGTATCAATAATGTTGTTTGCGTGAGATGATGTATCTCCAACGATTGAAACAGAATCTAATTGTTCTGTAGACTCAGCACCCATAACAGATATAGCTGCAACTAATGATAACGCGATTACTTTTTTCATTTTCATGTTTACTCCGAATTTTGAATTTAGGAATATTATGAAAGCAATATTACATAAATGTTACATCAAAGATACATAAGAAAATACTAAGGTTATTAAATAATACTCAACTATTTTATGCAGTTTTTATAAAATGTAACTGTAGCACTCCAGTCAGAAAAGACACCTTGGACCCCTACTTCTTTATCTAAAATATGTAAAATTTTTAAGATATCAGAATTTTTACTAATAAGTTTTGCGATACTTTGATAGTACCAACCACCCCGTGTCCTAGGGTTCATTTCGGAACGTTCCAGACTCCAGACTGTTATCTTAAAGCCATACTTCTTTAAAGCTTTTGCATAGAGAGATGGCACTATGTTATCCTGAGAATCAAGTGTAAGGAGTGCCCAAATGGGAGGGGCTATAGTTACAACACCTTTTTCTTTTAAAGATGCAAGTTGTTGTATATCTTTTTTAAAGTCATGATCAAACTCTTCTTGAAGATATACTGCTTTTTGAGCAAAAGATGGGTATTTTTTTATAATATATAAAATATCATTTAAATGGAAGGACTGTATGTAAACATCGCTATCATCTACATGAAGATCTTTATACTCTTGTATGAGTTTATCTATCAATTTAGTATCAGATATTTTTACCTCTGGAATCATTTTTACGTTATGACGTTTAAAGAGTTTTATACTATCTTTATGACTCATAAGTGTCCCAGCATCATCCATAGCAACAAAAGATTCTACATCTAATGCTTTGGGGTTACTCTTATCCATTTTACCCTTTAAGCTATAAAACTCTTGGAGCGTAATATCTGTTGTACAACATGTAGCACTTGCTGGTGTATTTGTTGATACATCATATGGTATAAAGTTTTGTGTACATTTAGTAGCTAAGGGGGTCAGCAAAATATTTGTTGTAGTATCTAAGTCACACACAGAATGTCTACATACGAGTTCATTATCTTTGGTGGAAGTTACATCGCACTCAAGGATACCTGCCCCCATACGAATCGCAGCCTCATAAGACTCCTTCGTATGTTCGGCATATCTAAAAGGTGCACCACGGTGCGCTATAACGAAATCTGATTTTTTAAATACTTTTTTATTGCATGAAGAGAGTTTCTCTTTTAATGCAGATGCTTCTAGTGTAGAAGTTAAATAATAAGGGCGCACCCCAACTTCAATATTTTCAGAGAAAAGACTTAGTGCAAATAGAGCTAACAAGAGAAGTACTTTCATGAGATAATCCTATAAATAATTTAACCAAGCATCTGCAATTTTTTTACTTTTTTGAAAATGTTGTGCCCTATAAAAAGATTTTTTAGCTTCTATAGTATTTGAAAGTTCGTAGTAGGCTTTGCCTAAAAGCAGATATTTCGAGCCATCTGCCTTTTTATTGTCTTTGAAAGCTAAAGAGAGTTTTATATTTTCTACAACATCTTCATACTTTCTTTCATTTGCGTATATCTTAGCAATTTTAAAGTATATTATAGATGACTTACTTAAACTAGCAGATTTTTTATACCACTTTATTGCCATCTTGTACTCTCTCGCTTCATAGTATAAATCACCTATAGCATTCAAGTTTTTCTCATTTGTTGCAATACTCTTTGTCTTTATTTTTTCTTCCATCATCTTGGCAGCTTTGTATGGTATATCACTATACTGAAGCCACGAGATAAGTCGTAAAAGTTCTGCTTCATTTAAATCTAGTTTTGCAATATTTGCAATATCTAAAGATGACATTGATGCATTGAAATTATTACTGACTGAATAGAGTGATGACAACTGAAGCCAATACTCTTTATTGGTAGGTTCTAAGGCTATAAGTAGTTTTAAAACACCAATAGCACTCATATAATCATTGAGCATATAATAACTATAGTACTTCATCTTTAACCATGCTGGTTTAGCTTTTTTGTCTATCTTTATAGCTTTATCAATATCTCTTATTACTTTTTTATAGCGTTTTAAAATCATCTCAATATTTGCCTTGGTAACAAGATACTGAGACTTCGGCTTTTGAGCTACTAAGATTAACTCATCTATATAGTGTAAAGACTCATTATATTTTTCTAGTTCCATAGTTATTTGAATAATATTTAAATATGTATTTGAAATTTGTGCTGGCGCTAAAGCCTCATAAGTAAGTGCCTCTTTAAAATACTTCAAGGCATTGTTAGCATCATTTACTAAGGTATAAAAATATCCTAGATAAAACCTTACATAGGCTCTATCTAATTTTTTCCTAATTTTGCTAGAATCTCTTAAGTCTAAAAGAACAAGCTTAGCATCATCAGTTTTACCTTCATCTAAAAGCTTTTGTGCCTTTGTTATACCAACATAGGTTACTTGTGTCAGTTGAAACTTCTTATCTTGAGCCATAGTGATGCTAAAGAAAGTCCCTACCATTAAGAGTATCATCAAAATTCTCATATTATTTTCCTAGGTTAAAATTCAATGTCAATTCACCAACTTGAGCAACAGCTTTTCCATCAACTGTTTTAGGACGAAATTTCCACTTTCTTAAAGCTTTTTTTACAGACCTATCAAATACACCTTCAGGAGATGACTTCACTATCTCAAGCTTTGTAACGTACCCCGAGGCATCTACATAAAGTTTCACTTTCACATAACCCTCTGTACCCATCCTTTTTGCACGTGATGGGTAGATAGGTTTTATCTGAACCATTGGTGTTAAAACAGAATCCATCTTAGCCATTTTGATTGGGGCTAAAATTTTTGGACTACCCCCTCCAAACTTCATCCCCTCGCCTAAGTTTGGCATCTCCATATTTAAAGATGGATTTTGTGCTACATCACTCTTAGCATCTTGCGATTCATTCTGAATCTTTGGTGGAGCCTTAGGCGGTTCTGGTTCTGGCGGCAGTTCTTTTTGAACTTCTGGCACTGAAGTGTCTTTTGTAGCTTGTATAAAGTCTATAACTTTATATATCTCTGCATCAACTATTTTATTATTATTTGAGCTAATCATATAGTTCATAAAACTAAATAATATTAAAGTGATAAATATCCCGATTAACAAAGAGATAATCCAGCGTAAAATATTACTTTGAATCACTCTGTGCCCCAATAGATATTTTTGATATTCCAGCTAACTTCACTTGATCCATTACTGATACTAAGATTCCAGTTTCGGCTTTTTTATCCGCAGTAATAACGACACTACCATCAGGGGTATCAGCGTGAAGTCGTTCAACTGTTGTTCGCAAAGCTCTAATGTCAATGGGGTGCTTATCTATCCAAATCTCCCCTGATTTATTGATAGCTATGATGATATTTAACTTTTTTTCTTGCTTAGCTGTACTCGCTTCTGGCTTATTTACATCTATACCCGATTCTTTAACAAACGAAGTTGTTACTATAAAAAATATCAACATAATAAATACTATATCGAGCATCGGTGTCATATCTATGTTTTGTTCATCTTCACTGCCAAGAAGTGCATCATAATTTTTACGCATCTGAATCCTTTAAGATTTTATCTTTTAACTTTCGAATCTCTTTTTTTGTCATAGCATCCGCTTGAGAGTAAGCAAACAAACCCAGAACTGCTAAAAGCATCCCAGCCATTGTTGGTATAGTTGCCATAGATATACCACTTGCCATCGCCTTTGCATTTGTTCCAAGTGAACTCATAGAATCAAAAACATTAACCATACCTGTTATAGTTCCAAGTAATCCAAGTAAGGGAAATAAGGCTATCAATACTCTCATCGTAGACATATTAGAATTTAGCACTATGTTAAATTGTGAAACTTGTGCCGTTTTGAGTTGCACATTTGCCCATGAATCAGAATCCTCATGTGCCTTCCAAAATCGTCGTAAGCCCTTGGAAGTTTTTCTATAGTTCATTTTGATATATAATAATTTTTCCACCATTAAGGTCCAAAAAAGAACAGAGATGATGAGCAACACTAAAAGAACATCGCCCCCTGTTTGTAAAAAAACAGATAAATCACTAAATATTTTTGCGATATTCATCTGAACCTACACTTAGCATCTCAAGTTGCTTAGCAACTAAAACTGAACTTTGTTGTGTTAATATCTCTATGATTTTTTTACTTTTTGCATGAACAATGTTATAGATAAAAAGTATTGGAATAGCTACAACTAAACCAAGTACCGTAGTCATAAGTGCCTGAGATATACCACCAGCCATCAGCTTAGGATCTCCAGTTCCAAAAAGAGTAATAGACTGAAAAGTTTCTATCATCCCTGTTACTGTACCAAGTAGTCCAAGGAGAGGAGCAACTGCGGCCACAAGTTTCATCATAGGAAGTCCAGACTGAATCTCTGGCAACTCTTTTAGTATCGCAGTATCCATTTTAGACTCTATCGTATCTATATCTTTATCTTTGTGTTTTTCAAATGATGCTAAGATTCTTCCGAGTGGGTTTGTGCCATCTACATCAGAACTTTGCATTTGTTTGTTAATTTTGATATTTGTATTCATTAGTTTTGAGTACTTGAAGATAGCATATAGTAAAGTTAAAATTCCTAAAAGTAAGATGATATACCCTATCACTCCACCCTGATTAACTCTATCTTTTATGGTTGCTTTTTCTTTTAACATATGAAACAATACACCCTTAGTAGGATCTATCATCATTGGTGTTATCTCATTTGTAGTGGTATAATAATCAGCTATCAAAGAGGATGAACCACTTGGCTGACGCATAATCTTTACAAACTCTCCTAAAGAATCATCATATCTTATAAACTCATTTGCATCAAAAGCACTAAATAAGCCTACTCTCGTTATTTTTAACCTTTTTTGCACCCCTTGTATATCTACTACTTGGGCTTCATATGTATCTATCTTACCTGATTCTACTATCTCTTGAAGGTAAAGTTTCCATAATTTTCTTAACTCATCTATGCTAGGGACTGCATGAGAAGTTGAAAACTCATCTAAAAATACTTCACGATTTTTCAACTTTGTCGAGGTCATAGAAGCTTGTAACAATGAGGACAAATCTCTTGACTCTTGTTGCGAAATTGCAAATAAATTTTTAAGTGCACCTGTATTTTTTTCAAGTTCTTTGTTGTGTTTTGCAATTATTGTTTTATTTTTTTGAAACTCACTTTTTAATCTTTGTGTCTTTTGTTTCTCTACAACTAAGGCATGCTTTATATCTTTTAAAAGTTTTTGTGATTTTTTTAAATCTTTAAAGAAATTATTTTCACGTAATGTATCTAACTTTATCTGCGTAGCAGTATCAGCATTTACTTCTGATACTAATGTATCAAGCTGTGATGCATGAAGGGTTAGCATCATTAACGATAGAACTATAAGTATATTTTTCATTTACCTGCCTTAGCTGAAAGAATTGGAAGTGTTAAAAAGTCTGGTGCTATTTTTTTACGAGCCATTTTGATGGCTCTTGAGACAGATGCGTTATATTTATCATCTAATATAATCCATTTTTTATGTTCTAAATCATAAAGACCACTCTCTTGCAAGTCAAGTGTTTGATAATACAAAGCAAATCTACCTATGCGTAAAAAATCCACCGTTCTAGTATCTTCATCATTAAATTCAGATCGGTACACCTCTAAAGTCCTAGCATAAGAATACTCGATTTTATAAGAGTCCATTATCATTCGATACTGTTCTGAGATGGTGATATCTGAGTTTGAAAGATATGATTTGAGGTTCTCAACTCGTTTGAGACGTTCATTATATAAAAATGGTGTATCTATAGCTAGTAGTTTATCCAGAGTAGTAAGCATCTCTAACATTAAAGGGATGATTCTTTTATGTGTTTGAACAATTTCTTTAAGTTGTGTTTGCAACTTTGGTATCTCTTTTTTTTGTGTATCCACAAAAAGAGACAACTGTTTATTGTAGAGTTTTTGTTCGTTTAACTCTTTGCTTAGTCTTGAATATTCATCAAAAATCTTTTCTGACTTATCTACATAAGTATTTACTTTTTTTTGAGATGAAGCGGAGTGTTTATTTGCATCACTTACTTTATCTATCATAGTATCTACACTTGACGCATAGATGAAACTAGAAAACAAAAGTGTCGCTACAAGTACTTTGTCATATAACATTACTATCCCTAATTTAAAATTTGGGTGAATTCTAATGTTGCTATATTACTTGCAAATTATGTTTTGGTGACAAAATGGGAACTGATAGGAAAGTGGTGGGTCCTATGTGACTCGAACACATGACCACTCCGTTATGAGCGGAGGGCTCTAACCAACTGAGCTAAAGACCCACTAACTAGTAAAAAGAGGCTTTCACCACTTTGTAGGGCGAAATTATAGCGAGTAGTAGCTTATTTTTTTCTGATTTTCTTAGGTTTGTCTTGAACATCTTTGGCTGTGTAGTTTTTTCCAGCAATTGACTCTATAAATACAGTTGCATAGGAACCTTTTGGTAGAGAAAAACTCATACGTAACTTCGTTTCTTTTTTTATATACTCACACGTAATATCTTGAGGATATATAAGGGCTACGCGTCTATGCCCCTTTTCTTGCAAAAACTCATCATCATATTTTTCCTCTATACGCCTAGCATCATCTCTCGCACGAAACACATCACGCCCACACAGTAATCCTGTAGGCACTGTTCTTTGAGCTAAAAAGTCTTTTGTAGGCATAATTTTAGGCGTAGTTAGCTTCGTCCCTTTAGAGAGGTATACATCACCATCTAACAATATAAATTTACCATCATTCTCTTCTCTACTTTTTACGACACGCTCTCTTAACCATTCATTAAAAAATTCACTTTGATAGATGGAGATTAAAAAGTTTTTCATTTTGTTGTCTGCTATGTGTAAATCTCCAGCTATCATCTCTTTGGCTTGTTTTATACTATCGTTATCGCGACCAAATCTTTGATAACCAAAATAATTTGGAAGTCCATTTGTAGCTGTGCGTCTAGCTATTTTTTCTATTTGACCAGCTTCTATGTTTGTTATCTCTTGGAGGTTTACTGTAAACTTATTGCCTTGTAAATCACCCATTCGAATCGACTTATCATCTCTTGTCATACTGAGTATTTTTATATTTTTATTGTGAAATTTTTGAAGAGATTTTTCATACTTAGCATCAACAGATATATACTGTGTCGTTGTTGCGTGCTTATCTTTGAGTCCAGCGTAACCTATCTTTTGTGCATTGATGTTTAAATACTCTGCAAAGATAGCTATCATATCCCAAGTGGTAAATTCTACTTTTTTGACATGCAAAATAAGGTAGTTGCCTTTACCTTTAAACTCACTGAGAGGAATCTCATCCACTATAAAATCACTCGGTGTTTGTGTAAACTTAAAGTCAACTCTATTTTCACTTAAATATTCTCTTTTTCTCATAAAGCTAGTACCTTCAATTCTTTTGATGCGATAGCTATATCATTTTTTATCGCAATTTTGAGCTCATCAAGTGAGTCAAATTTTTTATTTTCTCTTATAAAAGAGACAAAACTTATACTTGCTTTTTCTCTACAACACACTTCGCCATCAAGTATATGGCTCTCTATAGCAAAACTTCCATCTGTTGTTTCTCTATGCCCTACGAAACTCACAGAGGGATGATAGTGCTCCTCATCATCTATACGTGTTAAGCTTGCATAGACACCCTCTTTTGGTGTTAAAAAACCTATAGCATTTATGTTTATCGTTGCCACAAGTTCTTTTTTTCCTAGTCCTTGACCACTCTCTTGATTGCCATGTATCGTATAGTTATGTCCTAAAAATGCATTAGCACCTTTAATGTCACCAATAGTAAGCTTTTGTCTTATCTTATGAGAATGAACAGAATCATCATGAAGTGTCACCTCTTTGATAACCATCACCTCTCCATCAAAGAGTGATTTTAGATCATTAAAGCTATACTTTCTATCTTTACCAAAATGAAAATCATAACCAACGACTATTTTTTCTAACAATGGAAATTTTTCTTTTAAAAAATTTATAAACTCTGCACCATCAAGATGGCGTATATCGTCTAACTCTAAGTAATAGATAGGATATTTAGAAAAGTTTTCACGCTCTTTATTAGGGGTAAGGTTTGCATACCCTGTTTCAATAACTACGATACATCCAGCATCACCCAACTCACTAAAAAGATGTTGATGCCCTATATGCATCCCATCAAAACCACCTATAGCGATAGCTTTAGTTTTTTTCATAACAGTAACAATACTCAAGATTACCCTCTTTTCCAGTTAATGTAGATGGCGATTTTTCTATCAGCTGCCATCTCTTCTTTTCACATTCATTTTCAAACTTATTCATTGCCTTGTCTATAGCTTTAGCATCAAGGACTACTCCATGTTTATCACGCCTAGCATCACGCCCTACTTCAAACTGTGGTTTAAAAAGCAATATTATTTTATCACTTGCTAGCATATCAACACTATCAAGTATATTGAGAAGTGAGATGAATGCTACGTCACTAACCACTAAGTCAAAAACTTTATCACTCTTAAACTCTCTTATATCTGTGTTTTCATGAGAATAAACCCTAGCATCATCTTTAAGAAGTTTATGGAGTTGGTTTGAGCCGACATCTACTGCACTAACCTCCTTAGCATCATACTCTAAAAGCACTTGCGTAAAACCACCAGTGGATGAGCCTATATCTAAACAAACACTATCTTTAACTACGATGCTAAGCTCATCCAAAAAACCTTTAAGCTTATGTGCTGAACGAGATACATATTCAGCATAAGCTTCAACCTCAACCTTAGCATCATCTTCTACTTGAAAAGAACTCTTTTTTATAACCTTAGCATCAACACACACAAGACCATCTTTTATGACACTTTGTGCCTTCGTCCTACTTCCTACTAGTGAAGCATCTACAAGGTAGTTGTCTAGTCTCAAAACTGAAACTCCAAAGCAGTATAGATATAATCAATCTTAAAGGCATAATCTTGGGAGTTATCACCATTTGCATCATATCCAAAATCAAACCTATCTAGAGCAAATTTTAAACTCATAACTTCGTTGAATCTTATCGATGTCCCAACACCATATACAAAACTAAAACCTTTTATTTCAGAATTATCCTGATGCATCTCTCCTACACCAAACTTCGCATAAAAATCCCACAAATCATCAAAAAAAGCATAGTGCGCTAATGTACTAAAATCTAGTGCAAAAAGCTTTAAGTTTGTAGTATCATCCACTTCAATACCATTAGAGGTGTTAAATGCTGACATATCAGTATAGTTGAACTCTACTGACAGGTGTTTATTGATATATGCCCCAAAAGCTACACTAGCTGCACCTGTTTTATCGTTTTTTAAACTAGTATAAAGACCATCATCATCAAACTGTGAGCTCCCATAGCCTATCGCTATATAGGGACCACCATCTCTGTCTGCATAAAGACTACTTAACATCAAAACTAAAACCCATAGATACTTCATCATAACATCTCTCTCATCTGCGTTTCAGTTAAACATTTCACACCCAAACCCATAGCCTTATCGTACTTACTTCCAGCATCTTCACCATAGATGAGAAAGTCAGTTTTTTTACTAACACTTCCAGAGACCTTAGCATCAAGCTTTTCTAACATCTCTTTAATGACCCCACGACTCTCACTCATAGTCCCGGTTAAGACTACTACCTTCGCTTTAAAAGGGTTCTCTTGTGCTTCTTCTTTTTGTACTGGTTCTTTTGGTTGAAGTATCTCATGTAATCTTTCTATAATGCTAAGGTTTACTCGTACAAACTCTAGTACAGATTCAGCCATCTCTTCACCTATACCCTCACACTCTATAATTTGCTCTTTTGTAGCACCTGTCCAAGAAAAGCCAAACTGAATACTTAAAGTTTTAGAAGCTACTTCGCCAATATGCTCAATACCCAAAGAGTTTATAAAACGCCAATGTTCACACCCCTTAGCATCATGAAGTGCGTTAAGAAGGTTTTGAGATTTTTTCTCTTTGAAACCCTCCAAGGCTAAAAGTTTTTCTAGTGTCAGGTCAAACAGGTCTATAACATTTCTCACAAGTCCACTTTTAAATAACACCTCAACTATCTTAATACCTAAACCATCTATGTTGAGACATGGTTTTGAGGCAAAGTACATGATTGAGTTAACAACCCTAGCATCACAAGAGAGATTTTGACACTTTGTAAGTACCTCTTCTTGTAAAAGTTCACTATGACATACGGGGCAAAGTGTAGGTCTTTCATATTTCACTTCACTACCATCACGCTCATGCACAAGCACTTTTATGATTTTTGGTATAACATCACCACTTCTAAGGATGATAACTTTATCACCTATTCGTATATCTTTTCTGTCTATCTCATCAAAGTTATGAAGGGTAGCACGCTCAACCACTACCCCATCTATATCTGTAGGCTCTACAACTGCGACAGGGGTAACCGCCCCACTTCTACCAACTTGAAGCTTTATCTCTTTTATGGTGGTTATTTTCTCAATTGCGGGAAATTTATAGGCAACTGACCAACGGGGATTTTTTACTGTGTAGCCCATATCTATCTGGCTACTTATCTCATCTACTTTTATAACCATACCATCTAGCATCATCTCATACGAATCACGCTCTTTGTTCATAGTTTCATAGATACGCTCTATCTCCTCAAACCCTTTACACTTTGCAGACTGGGGTGGCTTTTTAAATCCAAGTGAGTAGATATACTCCATACGTTCACTTAAAAGTTTATGCGTTAAAGTATTTTCCCCGATCCCATAGGGTAAAAAAACTAAGTTTCTTTTAGCTGTGATGCTAGAGTCTAAAAGGCGTAAACTTCCAGCAGCAACGTTACGAGGATTAGCAAATAAGTCTTCATCCTCTTTAGCTCTTTGTCTGTTCATCGCTTCAAAAACACTCTTGAAGATGACCACTTCGCCACGTATCTCTATACGCTCTTTATGCATGATGCTAAGAGGGATGGAACGGATTGTTTTTACATTTACAGTTATCTCTTCACCAACACTTCCATCACCTCTAGTGATAGCTTGAATCAGTTCACCATTTTCATAGATAAGATTCAGCGATGCAC
Organism: Sulfurimonas sp.; assembly: GCA_026988245.1. Classification (GTDB taxonomy): domain Bacteria; phylum Campylobacterota; class Campylobacteria; order Campylobacterales; family Sulfurimonadaceae; genus Sulfurimonas. The sequence continues at coordinate 64,399 of JALSLR010000035.1, read as the reverse complement.
CATCATACTTTGGCTCACAATAAAAAGATATGTTTTCATCAAGCTTATAAGTTTTTTTAAGCCAAGCTTCCAAGTCCTCAGCATTAAAGATATCTTCAAGCGACCACATACGAGAGAGATGTGATGCTTTTTCAAACTTATCCGTTATAACATCTCCAACCCTCTGCGTTGGGGAGTCAGACAAAAGTTCTTTTGGGTGCTCGTTTTCATATGACAACACTTCATGGTAAAGTTTGTCATAGACCTCATCCGTAGTGATAGCATCATCTAATACATAGTAATGATAGGCATAAATATTTAGCTGTTTTACAGCTTCCTTGTACTCGTTATAATTCATAAATGTATTTTATCTAAAAGTTACTATATAGAGTTTAAACCTTCGTTTTAAGCCACGCTTTGTTTTGAAAAACATACCAGTATATAAAACCTTTTATCAATGTTTCTACATTCATAATGATAAAAATTGCCATGATGCTAAAGCCCATTTCATAGGCTATATAGGAGGGTATGACTCTAAAAAACCATAATGATGCTACATTTATCTTGAGTGTTGTTTTTGTCGCCCCTGCCCCACGCAGGGCACCTGAAAAGACAAACATTAAGGCAAGAGGCACTTGTGCTAAACCAACTAAGATGAGATAGATTGATGCTACTGCTATAGTTGGAGCATCATCAGTAAAAAGTGAGATGATTTGTTCTGGAAATCCAACCATAAAAAAGCCTATAAAACCCATAAATACATAAGCAACTCTCGCACTAATCAAGCCCATCTTGTATGCATCATCAAGTTTTTTCGCACCTAAGTTTTGTCCAACTAATGCCATAGCTGCAATGCTAAAACCAAGACCTGGCATAAAAGCAACACCCTCAATGCGAAGACCAACTTGATACCCTGCTAATTCTACGGTTCCATAGGCAGCTATGATACCAACAAAAATGATAAAACTCATAGTAGAGATACCTCGGTCAAGAGCAGCACTAGAGCCAACCTTCCATACACGCTTTAAGTCTTTTACTCTTACTATTGGCACTATATTTAGCTTAGCATCATATTTTTTATAGATAAAACCATAACACACTACATTAAAAGCATAGGCTATAATAGTAGCTATAGCTGCACCCTCTATGCCCATCTCAGGAAAGCCAAAATGACCAAAAATAAGGAGATAGTTAAGTGAGGCATTTAAACCAGCTGATACTAACTTTATATATAAAGAACTTTTAGTATCACCTGCGGCTGAGAGTGCATTGTAAAGAAGTCCATCTAAAAACACAAAAACTATACCTAAAGAGATAATTTTAAAATAAGCACTCCCTAACTCAATGACTTCTAGTTCAGTCCCCATCCATTTGTAAAAATATTCACTTCCAAAGTAGCCACCAAGAGTTACAAAAAAGGCTAGCATCATAGCAAATATACCAAGGGCATACACAAGGGCAGAAGCTCTGCGCTTACGACCTTGACCAATAAAGCGGGAGATAAGGGCATTGCCACCGACAATATAAAGCGTCATGATAACCTGTATCATCATGAAAAACTGCATACTGATACCAACAGCAGCTAGTGCATAAAAACTAATCATTCCCACCATAAGCATATCTATGAGAGATTGGGAAATATCGACTAAACCTTTTAATGCTGCTGGAATTGCTAATTTTAGTACTTTTTTTAAATCTTTATTTATTGAAATAATAAGGCAACCTTTTGCAATTCGATAATTAGCTCATCTTTTGTATCAAAATTTACTATAGTTTTCACTTTATCATCTTCTCCATGAGGAGTGAAGTCAAAGACAAGAATATATCTTAATATATTTACTTTATCTCCATTTAATTCGGTCCATTCTAAACTCATCTCAGACACATCCCCATCTAAGTCGACTACAGACGCGGGATAAAGTCTTGTTAAATTCGTAAGATCTATATTTCCATTATTAGATTTATAGATTTTCATTTAAATCCTTATTCATTTTTCCCATTTTCATCTTCAAAAATGCTAAAAGTCCAAAAGTCACGCCAACTACTATAGATAAAACTCCCCATAAGTCATCTCTTTGCCAAGCCATAATTATCCAACATATATCTGCTACGAGATAAACTGCCACTGACTCATAGATTTTACCCCGAAATGTCAGATAGGCACCGACATTTAAAAGTAATCCACCTAAAACTGCAAAACTAATCAACTTACATCCTTAATATTTTGAGAACTATCTATCCATTTAAAATATACTGCACCTAAAATAAAACCAAAGCCCATGAGCGATGCTATAAACTCTAAAGAAAAACCATAGCTAGCAAATACTCCTATCATATAAGAAGTAAAAGCAGCTGAAGATAAAAAGAGCATATCATTATAAGCGACTATTCTACCATAGTATTTTTTATCTATATTTTTTTGAAGTAGTGTATATGTGTAGGACCAAAGAGTAGTAGTAAATAAACCTACAAATACACTCGCTACTAATGAAAGATAAAAATTATGCATAACATATGCCCATAGCCAAACTGCAAAAGCTTGAGCGATAAAAACATATACTAGCCCTTTGTTATTTGTAAATTTACCTAAAACTATAGGACCGATAACTAAACCAATCGCACGAGATGCGTGAAGAAATCCAAGAGCTAAGGAAGTAGCAATTATCCCAGCATAGTATTTGTTTACCATAAGTGCAACTAGCGCATCAAAGGCTGTTAAACCTACAAAGGCGTGGACAAGCATAAGGTGCAAGGCCTGAGGATTTTGCTTTATATATTTAAAAGTATCCTGCATCATCTGTAGTATATTTTCTTTTGATTTTTCAAATTCTACATCAATACTCAGATTAATAAGAAGAAAAAAACCAACCATAAACATCAAAGTATCCAATAAAAAAGCAATCTTAATGCCAGCATAGTAAACTACAAATCCACTAATCGCCATCCCTAAAGTATAAGACAGAGACCAGATAATAGAGTGTAATTCATTCGCCTTTTGCAGTTTACTTCCATGAAGAATTTTTGGGAGTAAAGACATCTCAGTAGTAAAATAAAATGAAGCCGCTGCCATTTTTACAAATATTAAAAAATATAAGAGATGTAAATCTTCAAGTTTATTTACAAATATTAAACAGAAAGTAGCAATAATCTCTAAACTTATCAAAATCAACAAAAGTTTTTTTGGTTTCATATTGTCTATGATTGAACCAGAGAAAGGGGCTTGCACTACTCCAGCTAAAAAATGAAGCATCGCGACAAAGGCAACAACTTTGGGCTCGACATTCAACTCAAGCAAAAGCGTATATATTGCCACATTGCTAAACCATGCACCAAAGTAGGCTATAAGCTGTATGATAGACAATCTTTTAAGAACTGGTTCTGATTTGAGTAAAGTGATGTATTGATTCATAGATGAAAGGGTACCATAATGTTGTGACAAAAATTTAAACAAAATAAATTTCAAAATTTTTATAAAAAATTCTAAAGTTTATTTTTTTTTGGTCGATGTACTTACTAATAGAAATACCTTTATTTAAAGGAATAAATACAAGGAGCACGTCATGGAAGGCATAGCAAAAGTTGCTCAGCAACAACAAACGCAGATAAGCACACAAGATGTAAATGCAAAAGTTTCACAAAAACAAAGCACACAAGAGGTAGTAAAAGAGGTAGCAAAGGAAGCAAAATCTCAGGGGACAGAGATAAATTCAAAAGAGAAAATGGATTCTTTAGTAGAACAACTCAACAAAGCAATGTCTCCGATTACAAAAAACATCTCCTTTGCGGTCGATAAAGATGATATTTTTTATGTTTCTGTAAAAGAGGCAGAGACACAGAGACTTATCAGTAGATTTCCAGCTGAAAAAGCAATGGACTTTCTTCCTAAAATGCAAGAAGTAACTGGAATACTATTTGACACAAAAGGGTAGGCTTTGTTTACCCTTTTTAATTCTCCTCGACTTAGCCTACCTCGTTATTTTCACTTACTAACAATACATTAATATATTTTATTATATAATCGCGTAATTTATTTGCATTACAAGGTTTTATATGAAAAAAGAAGTAAAGAAAGTAGTCCTTGCCTATTCTGGTGGGCTTGATACTAGCATAATTTTAAAATGGCTACAAGATGAGTACAAATGTGAAGTTGTAACTTTTACCGCAGACTTAGGTCAGGGGGAAGAGCTTGAACCAGCCCGCGTTAAAGCCTTAGAATTTGGTATCAAACCTGAAAACATCTTTATAGATGACTTAAGAGAAGAGTTTGTAAAAGACTATGTATACCCTATGTTTAGAGCAAATGCTATCTACGAAGGTGAGTACCTTTTAGGGACATCTATTGCTCGTCCTTTAATTGCAAAAAGACAAGCAGAGATAGCAAAGATAACTGGTTCTGACGGCGTTAGTCATGGTGCTACAGGAAAAGGAAATGACCAAGTTCGTTTTGAGATGGGTTATTTAGGTCAGGATTCAACGCTCACTATCATCGCTCCTTGGCGTGAGTGGGATTTAAACTCCCGTGAAAAACTTCTTGCTTATGCAGAGGAGCACTCTATCCCTATCGAGAAAAAAGGCAAAAAATCTCCTTATTCTATGGATGCGAACTTACTTCACATCTCTTATGAAGGTGGAATTTTAGAAGACCCTAATGCAGAACCTGAAGAAGATATGTGGTTATGGTCTAACTCACCAGAAAATGCTCCAGATAAAGCAGAATATATAGAGATAGGTTATGCACATGGTGATCCAGTTACACTCAACGGAGAAGAACTTTCACCTGCCACAATGCTAAAAACACTTAACGAAATCGGTGGTAAACATGGTATTGGTCGTGTTGATATCGTAGAGAACCGCTTTGTTGGTATGAAAGCTCGTGGTTGTTATGAAACTCCAGGTGGAACTATCATGCTTAAAGCACACCGCGCTATTGAAAGCATCACGCTAGATCGCGAAGCTGCTCACCTTAAAGATGAGCTAATGCCTCGTTATGCAAAACTCATCTATAATGGTTTTTGGTTTGCACCTGAGCGTGAAATGCTACAAGTTGCCATCGACAAAAGTCAAGAGTTTGTAAATGGAGTAGTACGTCTTAAACTTTATAAAGGGAGTATCATGGTAGTAGGTCGTGCCTCAACTGACTCTCTTTTCAATGAAGAATATTCTACTTTTGAAGAAGATGAAGTATATAACCAAAAAGATGCAGAAGGTTTCATCAAACTTAATGCTTTAAGATTTATCATCGCTGGTAAAGCTAGAAAAAACAAATAAAAGAATTAAATCACAAGGAAAACAATATGAGTATGATTAAAATAGATATGAATTCACCTGAGTTTCAAGCAAGAATGGAAAAAACTATAAAATTTACAGATAAAGTTTGTGAATCTCGTGGCTGGGTATATAACCCTCAAGTAGAAGTGAATGAAGGTGTACAGATGGGTCTTGCTCGTAACAAGATGATGTACAATAAACTCTTTTGTCCATGTTTTATGGTTGAAGAGGTTGATGGGAAACCGCAATCAGTTGATAATAGAATCTGTCCTTGTAAACCAGCTATAGAAAAAGAGATTCCAGAGGTTGGTTCTTGCCATTGTGGAATCTTTTGTACACCTGAGTTTGCTGAAGCTAAACGTGTAGAACTTGGGATGGAGGAAGCTGTACATACTCACTCTCGTGGTTTAACAAAAGAAGAAGCAGAGCTTTTAGTTGCACAAGCTGAGATAGATGGTGATGAACTAGAGTCACTACTTGAAGCAAGAACATTAGGAATGGTAGAGTTCAAACTTGTAGATGTTCGTGAGCATATGGAGTGGCAAATGGGTCACATTAAAGGTGCTGACAAACTTATACCTACAAGCTCTTTTTACCCTTCACTTGAGGAATCTGGCTTAGATAAAGAGGAAAATATTATTCTTTACTGTCATGTTGGTAGTAGATCAGCTCACGTAGCAATGATTATGAGACAAATGGGTTACAACAAAATAGGTAACTTTACGCACGGTATCGTTTCTTTTGGTGGAGAGGTAGAACAATAATGAAAGTACTTTTAATTAAAGATGTAAAAAGCCTTGGTAAAAAAGGTGAAGTAAAAGAAGTAAAAGATGGTTACGGTAAAAATTTTCTCATAGGAAAAGGTTTTGCTCGTCATGCTACACCTGAGATACTGGCACAGCATGCGCAAGATGAACTTATCGTAGCTGAAAATCTTGAAAAAGAAGTAGCTGCACTTAAAGTGATAGCTGAGCAACTAGATAAAGCAGAAATAATTATCACTAAAAAACTTGGTTCAAATGGGCATCTTTTTGGTTCAGTAACAAAAGATGAAGTTGCGACTGCTTTAAAAGAACAACACAACATCACAATCGATAAAAAACATATCAATGAGAAAAATGCTATCAAAACTATTGGTGAACATGACTTAGATTTCAAGCTAGGACATGGACTACATGCGGTTTTACATGTTGATGTTCAAGGCGAGTAAACTACGTGTTTGATGCTACTACTATACTTGCCTATAAAGGTAAAAATAAAGCCGTTATAGGCGGAGATGGTCAAGTTACCTTTGGAGACTCTGTTCTTAAAGGGAATGCTACTAAGATTCGTACACTCCATAAGGGGAAGATTTTAGCTGGATTTGCAGGAAGTACTGCTGATGCTTTTAATCTTTTTGATATGTTTGAGGATTTTTTAACTGATAAAAAAGGCGATATTCTAAAATCTGTCATAGAGTTTTCAAAAGCTTGGCGAAAAGACAAAGTTCTTCGTCGCTTAGAAGCTATGATGATAGTACTAAATCAAGACCACATCTTCATACTCACTGGAAATGGCGATGTCGTTGAACCCGAAGACGGAGAGATAGCTTCTATCGGAAGTGGTGGGAACTACGCCATCTCAGCTGCACGTGCATTAAAAAAACATGCCAAACTAGATGAAGAAGAGCTAGTAAAAGAGTCCCTCCATGTAGCTGCAGACCTATGTATCTACACCAACCACAATATAAAAACATTAACTTTAGAGGATAAGTAGTTGAATTTAACCCCAAAAGAGATAGTTCAGTATCTAGATAAATATGTCATTTCTCAACATGATGCTAAGAAAACTATAGCCCTAGCATTAAGAACACGATACCGACGAATGCAACTTGATCCAGAGATGCAAAAAGAGATTACGCCTAAAAATATTTTGATGATAGGCTCAACTGGTGTTGGTAAAACTGAGATTTCTCGTCGTTTAGCAACTATGATGAGTGTGCCCTTTGTAAAAGTTGAAGCTTCTAAGTACACCGAAGTTGGTTTTGTAGGTCGTGATGTGGAGTCTATGGTAAGAGACTTAGTTGTTAACTCTATTGCCATTGTAAAGACTGAAAAAGCAGAACAAAACAAAGAAAAAATACAAAACTATGTAACAAATAAAATAGTAGAAAAACTTTTACCACCACTTCCTGAATCAGCAAGTGATTCAAAAAAAAATGACTATCAAAGACTTCTCGAAGCTATGGAAAAAAAAGTTGAATCTAGTGAGATGGACGATAAAATCATTGAGATAGAGATAGATACAAATATACAAGTAGAATTTGCAGACTCAAACCTCCCACCAGAGATGATAAAAGTCCAAGAGTCTTTTACAAAAGTTTTCTCTCAAATGAATAAAGAAGACAAGAAAAAAGAGATAACTGTCAAAGAAGCAAAAGTGATGCTCATAGGCGAAGCATCATCCAAACTCATAGATGCCAACTCAATAAACGAAGAGGCACTACGTCGTGCTGAGAATGGTGGAATAATATTTTTAGATGAGATAGATAAAATTGCTTTGAGTGAAAAATCTGCTGGAAGAAATGACCCATCTAAAGAGGGTGTACAACGTGACCTCCTTCCTATCGTAGAGGGCAGTAGCATCACTACAAAATATGGAGTTATAAACACCGACCATATACTCTTCATCGCAGCCGGTGCTTTTCATGTGAGTAAACCAAGTGATTTGATACCTGAACTTCAAGGAAGATTTCCTCTTCGCGTTGAACTAGAAAGTCTCACAGAAGATACTCTCTACCTAATACTGACACAAACAAAAAATTCGCTTTTAGCTCAATACGAAGCACTTATGAGTGTAGAGGGTATGAAGCTGAGCTTTGAAGATGATGCTGTAAGAGCTATAGCAAAACTTGCACATCGTGCGAATGAAACTACTGAAGATATTGGTGCAAGAAGATTGCATACAGTTCTTGAAAGAATCCTAGAAGATATCAGTTTCATAGCAGATGAGTATAAAGATAAAGAGTTCACTATAACAGCTGAGTTAGTTCATGAAAAACTAGATACAGTAGTAGCCGATGATGATTTATCAAGATATATACTGTAGGTTCCAAATCAAGTTTGGAATGACAGGAGATACGATAAATCGTCATTCTGAACTTGATTCAGAATCTAAGTCGTGTAAGAAATTTAATATATAATAAAGGGAAAATATGACAAAAGCGGGTTTTGTATCTTTAATTGGTCGTCCAAATGCTGGAAAAAGTACTTTAATGAACTCTCTTCTTGGTGAGAACATTGCGATGGTAAGCCAAAAAGCAAATGCTACACGTAAACGTTCTAATGCTATAGTAATGTATGAAGACACTCAGATAATTTTCGTAGATACTCCTGGTTTACATGAGAGAGAAAAAGTACTTAACCAGTATATGTTAGATGAGGCACTAAAAGCTATGGGTGACTGTGACCTTATCGTCTACTTAGCGCCTATTACTGACTCTGTTGAGCATTATGAAAAATTTTTAAAACTTAATAATGATAGAGTTAAACATATCATAGTTCTCAGTAAAATAGACCAAGTAAAACAAGACAAACTTTTTAAACGTATAGCATCATATAATCAGTTTTCTGATAAATTTGAAGCACTCATCCCTGTTGCAATTCCAAGAAAAGTCGGGCATGAGGACTTACTCAAACAGATAAGTAAATACCTACCTGAATCACCTTTTCTTTATGACCCTGAAGACTTAACAAGCGAACTCGTTCGTGATATCTATGCAGGTTTTATTCGTGAAGGAATTTTCGAAAATGTAAGTGATGAGATTCCATATGAGTCTGATGTAATCATAGACTCCATAGATGAAGATGATGGATTAGATGTTATACACGCAACTATCATCATAGAAAAAGAGTCTCAAAAAGGGATTATCATCGGTAAGGGTGGTGAATCTATCAAACGCATAGGACAATCTGCAAGAGAGAAGATAGAAAGGCTAAGTACAAAAAAAGCCTACCTTGACCTACAAGTAACTGTAAAAAAAGGTTGGACAAAGGATAAAGCATTTTTAGAAGAGATAGGTTATAAAGCATGAAACTAGTGTTGCTCGTCCTTTTCACCTTATCTCTCTATGCTAATAATATTTTAACTCAATATAGAATAGAAGGGATAAGTGTCGTTGAAAAACAACTCGATCTCAACCTAACAAATAAACAATATTGGGATAAAGAGCTACAAAAACAAGATACAACTTTTGGATACTTAGAATCATATAGTTCAGTCCTAGCCTGTGATAAAAATAGCTCTACCCTTTCACTCTATAAACTCGATGAAAATAAAACATACACAAAACTAAAAACATATAGTGCCTTTACAGGAAAAATAGATGGTGATAAAAAGTTTGAAGGGGATTTAAGGACACCAATAGGTGTTTATAATATAAAGCAACGACTTGACAGGAGCACAAAACTTGATCCTTTTTATGGTCCATTAGCTTTTGTCACAACATATCCAAATCTATACGACAGATCTCAGGGGAAAAATGGTAGTGGAATATGGGTACATGGTCTTCCCATCGACCAAGAACGTGATGATTTTACCCGTGGCTGTATAGCTATAGATAATCAATCTATTGAGTGTCTTGACAGACATATAGATATCAATAAAACTATTCTCATCATCAACCCAAATGAGACCAAGGTAGACATACCCAAAGAAAACTTAAGTTCTATACTAAGTGCGCTCTATAAATGGAGATATGCTTGGAAGTATAGTCTTATAGAAAACTACTTATCTTTTTATGCACAAGATTTCAAAAAAACTGATGGTATGAGCCTAGAGAGATTTAAATCTGCTAAAGAATTTGTATTTTCCAAAAACGAAAAAAAGACAATTATCTTTAATAATATCAACATTTTCAAGTATCCAAACTTACAAAATGTGTACCAAATATCATTTCACGAATACTACAAAACAAAATATGTAAAATTTACAGGGAATAAAACACTTATGATACGACTTGATGAACAAAAAAATATAAAAATATTTTTAGAGAACTAATATATGAGAATATTAATACTTATAACATTCCTTTTCACTGGTATATTTGCCCAGATTAATTTAATAAAAAAAGAAAATAAAGACTCAAACACAACACTCTTGGTTATCGGTGGTATTCATGGTGATGAACCTGGTGGATACTTTTCAGCTTCAATCTTAGCATCAAACTATACAATCACATCTAAAAACCTCTGGATAGTACCCAATCTCAACAAAGATAGTGTTCAAAGAGGAAGTCGTGGTTTGCGTGGTGATATGAATCGTAAATTTGCAAAAAATGTAAAGGTCGATAAAGATACACCAACAGTAGATGCTATTAAAAAGATTATATTACAAGACAAAGTATCTATGGTTCTAAATCTTCATGATGGACATGGGTTTTATAGAAAAAAACATCAGGGTCGCATTTTTAATCCAAATGCTTGGGGGCAAACTTGTGTCATTGACCAATGCAAATTAAATCAAAACCAAGCTTTTGGTAACTTAAATGATATTGCTTTAAAAGTTAAAAAAAGTATGAATAAAAAACTCATTAAAAATCACCACTCCTTTAATGTGCGTAATACAAATACAAAATTTGATGATGAAGCGATGCAACTTTCCCTTACCTACTTTGCTGTTACAAACAACAAACCAGCATTCGCAGTTGAAACGAGTAAAAATCTCACTTCATTATCCCATAAAGTCTTTTATCAACTCTTAGCAATTGAAGAATTTATGAAGATTATGGGTATCAAATACAAAAGAGACTTTAAAATAAATGAAAAAAATATTGCAAATATAATAAAAAATTATGGGAAACTGAGAATAAATGATGCAATTTTGTTAAATTTAAGTGATATTAGAAAAAATTTAAGCTATTTTCCGTTAAAATCTAGTAATAATGTATTTAAATTCACTCACCCTTTGGGAAGTGTAAGAAAAATGAGAGATAAATATATTATCTATATTGGTAATAAAGTGGTTACTTCACTTTATCCACAATACTTTAAGTATGCTAAGAATTGTCCAAAGAAAAATATTGTAGTGATTGATGGAGTGCAACAAACTTTAGATATTGCTTCAGATTTTTCTGTAAATGACGATTTTAAGTTAATAGATGATAAATCTACTAGGGTAAATGTAATTGGTTTTAGTCCAAAAGGTTCTAAGATTGAGAGTGGCATTAATATTGCTTATAATTCAATGAATAAAAAATTTGCTATCAGTAAAGATAAAAAATCTTTTAGAATTGAATTTTATAAAAATAAAACATTTTGTTCCATGCAAGTGGTACATTTTAAATAGGATTTTACTTAATGAGTGAAAATACAGAAAAATCATTTTCTAGTGTTGTATCGATTAATCCGTATAATAACTCATATGCTAAAAGTATCTCTAGCTTTTTAACATATGATGATTCAGTTGAATATGAAAAAGAACAAAGTTCAATCTCTTACATCAATACAAAAGAGTTTATTAATGCTCAAATTGAAATCAGTAAAAATATACCTCAAGAAGATCTCCATGATGCTATCACGAACAAAGCATATGATGAGTTAGCACTCGATCAAGCTGTTTCATATAAAATAGAATATATAGAAATTTATCATCTACTAGATGATGAAAACAGAAAATTTAATATTTTTGTAGTTGACCCTGAAGATTTAGAGTCAAGATATGAAAATGCTACACAAAAGATAAAATATATTGACACTATTATCCCAGCTCCTCTTCTTTTAAAATCTTTATATACAAGAGATATTATCGAAACTGCTGGGGCACATGTATTTATATATTTTCAAAAGACAAGTGCTTTCATTACTATCTATGATGAAAAAGAATATGTTTTTTCTAAGACTCTCGAATATTCATTTGAGCAGATGCATGAAGAATTTTGTGAACTTTATGGCGAAAGAATAGAATACGATGATTTTATAGAATTTTTTACTACTGAAGATTTAAAAAACTCTACTAGTATCTATAAAGAATTTTTCATCAAACTCTATAAAGAGATTTTTTCAAATATCAGTGATATTCTTACCTATGTAAAACGAGCGTATGAGATTAAAAAAATCGACCAGCTCTTTATTGGAACTCAGGTTCATATTGAGAGTAAGCTAGATGAAATAGCTGAAGTTGAACTCAACATAAAATCAAGTCTTTTAGAGTTTGACTATGGATTTGAATCAACAGAATCTTATATAGACCAACTACACTCGTTAATGCACCTCTACACTATTTTAGGTGATGATGAAAAGTACTTATGCAACTTCACTATATATCAAAGACCTCCGAAGTTCGTTCAAAGACATAGTGGAAGACTCATTCTCGTAGCGGCAGCCTCTTTTGTTCTTGCATTTAGTTATCCTGTTACATACTGGTCTTTGTCATATGCACAATCCTTACAAAAAGACTTACTAACAAAAGAGTATAATAAATATCATATCCAAAAAGTTACGACAGAAGCTAGTATTAAAAATAGAAAAGCTGATTTAGACAAAACAAACAAGCTCTTAGTTGAAGAAGAAAAAAATTATAAAGAAAAGAAAGCTACCTTGGTTAAAATCCATGATGTCAAAGTTAACTATCTTATGAAAGCAAAAATCTTAACACAACTTACAAAAGACCTCAATAGATATAAGGTTGGAATGGAATCTTTAGAATTTAGCACAAAAGATAAACTCAATACATTTACACTTAATTTAGTATCTTCAAAGGCTATAAGAATAACTAAATTAATTTCATTTCTTACAAGTATTCATGATGGTAAATATAATTTTTCAATAGAAAAAATTTACTTTGATGAAGATGAAAAAAGATACTTAAGCGAATTAAAGGTGGAAGTATTATGAAAATAAGCATTGAAGACTACCTACATAAAATCGATTTATCACTAAAAAATAAGGCAAAAAAAGATGTACAACTCACCTATGTAATGGTAGCAAGTATTATCTTTGCCTTTTCATATTATTTCTTTTGGGATGCATCAGAAAATGATTTTTTAGACCAAAATAATCAAATTGCAAATATCCAAGCAAAACTTAATGTTGATAAAGCCTATCTTGCAGCCAACCCTCCTATTAAAATTGCCACCTTACAAAACCAGATTAAGCAAGCACAAGCACAGATGATAGACTATAAAGATAAAAATGATTATATTAAAAATAAAATTGGTGCTATCTCCTCACTAATATATGACGAAAGAACATGGGGAACTTATATCAATTCTATCTCCCTTGATGCTCAAAGGTATCATATAAGGATTACTGAGTTTACCAATGAATTTTCTGCTAACAAAGGTTCCTTTGGTCATATACTTGATTTAAGTATTAAACTCTCTGGTAGCTACAAGAATACTTTAAAGTTCATCAATGCCTTAGAACAAAATGACTTAGTAGTTGATATCCATGACCTAAGTATCAAAGCACAGAACAAGCTTGATACTGAACTAAAAATTTCTGTTTGGGGGATTACCTACTAATGAAAATAATTTCAATACTTCCATTACTCATAGCATCAGCTTTAGTTGCTAATGAACTTTCATGGGTAGATGAGCAAGTGAATGCTATTAAACCTAACCGAAACGGTGTTAAAAACACAACTATTTCTAAAATCAGAAGTCCTTTTGTTTATTTAAAAAAGAATAGAAGTAAAACAGTTGCATCTTCTAAGTCTAAAAATACTTCACGAAACAACAGCACTCCTTCTAGCACTTTAAAGTCTACTACATCTTCTAACGAAGACAACTCAAACCTTGCCAAGGTAAGCACTCCAAACGCTGTTTTAACACTGAGTGCTATCATTAACTCTTCGGCTCTTATCAACGGAGACTGGTATAAACAAGGTGAGAAAATAAGTAACTACAAAATTCTTAAAATCACTAAAACATCTGTAACACTAAGAAAAAACAAAAAAACTACTGTACTGAGCACAAAATCAAGTACTAGTAAATTAAAATTTAAATAATAGGCGGTCAGAAAAATGAAAGTTTTAAATAAATACTTATACACAGCAGGGTTATCACTACTTTTATCTCTAAGTGTGCATGCTGATTGTTCTTATGAACTCTTTAGTATAAGCTCTGCAAAAGATACTAAGATTCTAGACTTTATAGATCAACTCAGTGATCAATGTGAATTTAGTGTCATCATAACTGACCCAAATGCTCAAAAATTTTTAGATACTAAACTCAACAAAACCCACTTGAAAAATCTTACTATAAATGAAGTGCTTGATATTATCTTACTTGAAAATAACTTAGCATACAGCCTAGAAAACAACCTACTCAAGATATCATATCTTCAAACTAGAGTATTTGCTATTGACTATATATTGTCACAAAGAAAAGCAACTGGAAATACTGATATCACATTAAGCTCATCAGGGAACTCTTCTCAAGGGGTTAATGGAGTTGGTGCTACTAGTCAAGGTTCTTCCAGAGGAGGAGGTGCTGGAGGAAGAGGTTCTCAAAGTGGCTCAGGTGCGCAGACTGAGACAGGCGTTAAAATAGAGTCTAATGACGAAGTTGTTTTTTGGAAAGAATTAGACTTAGAGTTTCAAAGAGTCCTCAACAGACCTCAAGACGCTTATGAGGCGCAGACACCTATCATCAATAAAAATGCAGGTTTAGTAACGGTAACAGCAACTTTTAAACAAATGCAAAGATTTGAAAAGTACCTTCAACGACTTCAAGATAAAGTTCAACTCCAAGTTCTCATCGATGTACAACTTCTCTCAGTTACTATGAGTGAAGGAAAAACAACAGGTGTAGACTGGCAACAACTATATGCCTTACAAAATATAGAACTAAGTGTACATAGTGTACGAAATAAAAACGTAAGCGAATGGACGAATGGTACAAATGGAGCAGAGATAACTGCTACATCTATCGCTGCTAATGCCATGGATGGAGTAGCTAGCTTAGTAAGTATCAAAGCTGGAGGTAGCTTACAAGAAGTTATAAAATTTCTTCAAACACAAGGTGATGTAAATTCTATATCAAATCCTAAAGTTTTAACTTTAAACAATCAGCCCGCACTTATAACTGCCGGAACTGAATACTTTTATAAAATCAAATCTTCAACAAACCAACAAGGGAGCGGTGGTGGTGTTGCAGCTACTACACAAAACGAATCGGTTCAGTCAGTTTTTGCTGGTGTACTTCTTAGCATCACACCAGAGATTTCAGATGATGAGACTATTACTCTTAAGATCAACCCATCTTTATCAGAAACAAGAGATGACTTAAGCCAACAGGCTTCAACAGATAGAATTATGCCTCCAGATTTAGTTCGTCGTCAACTCTCTTCTGTTGTAACAATTAAAGATGGAAATAGAATTATATTAGGTGGACTCATTAACACAAAAAATGTTGAAAGATCAAATAAGGTGCCAATACTCGGTGATATCCCTGGTCTTAGTTTTCTTTTTAGATATGAAGAGAGTTCTAAGCAAGTTGAAGAGTTAGTTATAGTGATTGAAACACATATCATTAAAAAATCTAACAACGAGCTATCACTTTCAAAACTTGGCTATGCTGGTATAACTGATGATGTAGTAACATCAGTTAAAAGTTCCATTTCAGACCAGCCAGACAGTATAAATGTCAAAGTATCTTCTGAAATAAACAATAAAACTAAAACAACAGACAAATAATTGAAATCTAGCATCTTCACTAATTCTAAAAATGTTTACTTAGATACGGTAGATGCTAAGGACTACGTGCAACTCGACCGTGTCTCTACTATCTACCAGTCTTTAAAAAATTCTGTAAAGAAACCTCTCAAAATGATTTTACTTTTTGGAAAGCCTGGTACAGGGAAAAGTATGTTCCTCTCAAAACTTCAACAAGATTTATCTAGTACACAAGAGATTTACTATTATAAAACCCCTATAGTAGATGAAAGTGAATTTTTCAAATCAATCGCAAAAGATTTATATAATTTTCAAGAAGATAAAGAACTTAACTTCACGCAGATTATGAAGATAATGCAAGACAATACAAAAGAGGGAGTCCCTCTTATACTTTTAGATGAAGCACAACTCTATAGTGATGCCTTAATGGAAAAGATAAGGCTCCTCTCAGATACAAGAAAAATGAAGTTTGTTATCGCCCTACATAAGACACAAAGTGAAGATCTTATTGCTAAAGAGCATTTTCAAACAAGGATATGGGAATCTATAGAATTAAAAAATGCACTTAAAAATGAACTCAAAATTTACATACAAAAAAAACTGATGAAAGCAAACTGTTTTGATAGTGCTAACATGTTTTCTAATAACTCCATAAAGCTCATATATAGTCTTACAGATGGAAACTACAGAGATACAAATAAATTGCTATACACTGTATTTGAAATCTATGAATGGTACTATGAGCATAATATATCTAAAATAAACACAAACAAAATGAGTCATAAGATTATAGAGATGGCAGCTATCCATGTAGGACTTATCAATGCATAATATCCATGAACTTGAAAAAAGATGGTTACGCTATAAAATAAAGTCTTTTATTCCTCATGTAAGTGTTACGCTTATTAGTATCCTTGCCTTTATAGTGTTCATGAATTTAGATATTAACTCTATGATGGAGACAGAAACTAAACCAACTAAAATTCTTTCAAAAAAAATACAAAAAGTTGAAGTTGCACAAGCTCCAATACTAAATATAGACGTCATTAAAGAGGTAAAAATTCCTCTCTTAAAAAACGAACCTATACATAAAGAAAAAAATGTGTTGCTCGCACCATCTTTTGATTTTATTAGAAAATTACGCAATGATTCAACCAGTAACTATCAATCCAATGGTGATACTCTACAAGAGGTTAAAACAGAAGTTACACCTAAGATACAAAAAAAGGTTCATGTAAAACAAGATACTGTTGTAAGGAAAAAGAAAAAACAAAAATTAAAAATATCAAAACAAGAAACACAAGCTGATATTGCCCATGTTATCAAAAGATTTCATAAAAACAACAACCCTGCGCTGAGTCTTTTTGTAGCAAAGAAATACTACCGCCTAGGGGAATACGACAAGTCATACAACTATGCACTTATAACAAATCAACTCAATAACAACATTGATGAAAGCTGGATTATCTTTAGTAAATCCTTAGTAAAACTAGGTAAAAGAGACCAAGCAATTCAAACACTCAAAAGATATATAACCTTTTCCCATTCCCAAAATGCAAAAAGCTTATTAGATAATATACTCTCAGGAAACTTTAAATGAAAATTATAATTTTATTATTTATATACCTCTCTTCACAAGCAGATGTTAAAAGCGATATGTTTGATTATTATCAAAATGAAAAATATGAAAAAGTTTGTAATATAGGTCACCGTATCTTAGACTTAAATGCAAAAGATGAAGAATTTGTTTCACTTTATGCTTTTGGTTGTTTAAAGTCAGACTACATAGATAGGCTTACTATCCCTATATCCCTTTTAAAGTATACCAAAGAAGCTCGATCTAACTCTGCTTACTTTGCGGTGATATTAATGCAAAAAAAGCTTCTGTATCACTCTTTAGTCGATGGCTATGAACTCTCAACCCTTAAACTGCCTACAACTGATTACGCACTATCTAAGGTTTTTGATCTGTATTCAAAACTAGGAAAACATGAAAGTCGTACTCTTTATATCTTTGAAGATGAAAGCAACCCTAAAATAACCTATAAACTCTACTTAGAAAGTAACAATAAACTGAAAAAAATGGTTATTGAGGAGTTTTACGATACAATAGCTACACATAGACATGTATATTGGTAGGGTAGTATAATGGATAGATTGACAAAAGACTTACTTGATGATGGTTTGATTATGCAAGCTCAGGTTGATAGACTACTTAAAAAAGAAGTAGACCCAACTTTAATACTTAAACATATCACGCAGTCTGGTTTTATGACTATAGACAGGCTAGTTCGCTACATTGTAGATAAAATCCGTAAGGGTATCTATGAGATACCTATGCTTGAAGACTATGACTACATTAAAGAAAGCACTGTTTTATCTAAACTTTCTGATGGTATAAATTTAGAGTTTATTGATCTTGACTTATTTGACATAGACCATGATCTTACAAATAACATCCACTTAGTTCAGTTACAGAAATTTAATGCCCTTCCTCTTTATGCAGATGATTTATATGTCTATATTGCGCTTAATGACCCTCTAAACATTGAAGCAAAAGAATCCCTTCAAAGACTCTTTCCAAGAAAACCTATCAAACTCAAAGTTGCAGTAAGTAAACAGATACATGCCCACCTTTTCAAGGTTGAACTTAAAGATAAAGAAAAAGTACTTGTTAAAAAAATTCGAGATGAGCTTAATTCTATTAGTACCATAGAAGAACAACAAGAAGCTTCCTCTATACTTTTACTTATTGATGTTATATTAAATGCATGTATTAAACAACGAGCTAGCGATGTTCATATTGAACCTGCTGAGAGAAATTGTAGTGTCCGTGGTAGAATTGATGGAAAGCTATCTGAAATATTTATCTTTCCAAAAGATATTTATGCACCCTTAGCATCAAGACTAAAACTTCTTGCTAACCTCGATATTGCTGAAAAAAGAAAACCACAAGATGGTCGTTTCTCTACAGAGGTAGGAAAAGTGGAATATGATTTTCGTATCTCTACCCTACCTACACTGTATGGCGAGTCTATAGTGATGCGTGTATTAGACAAGCAAAAAGCACTTGTAAAGCTTGAAGAGGCTGGTATGGATAAGGTTAGCTACCAAAAGCTTCTAACAGGGCTGAATGCTCCATATGGCATCATCCTTGTTACTGGACCAACAGGAAGTGGTAAAACTACTACTCTTTATGGCGCACTCAATGAGCTTAAAGATTCTGCTGATAAAGTTATTACAGTAGAAGACCCCGTAGAGTATAGAATGAACATGATTCAGCAGGTACAAGTTAACACTAAGGTTGGTCTTGGTTTTGCCGATGCTCTGCGCTCAATCCTTAGACAAGATCCAGATAAAATTATGATTGGGGAGATTCGTGACCAAGAAACTCTTGAGATTGCCATTAAAGCAGCCTTAACTGGACACTTAGTTATATCAACTTTGCATACAAATGACTCTATTTCTGCGATACCTCGTATGGCAGACATGGGGATAGAGCATTACTTAATCTCTGGTGCTCTTGTAGCCATTCAAGCGCAAAGACTTGTAAGAAAAATTTGTAAAAATTGTAAAACAGAAGAAAAGATATCCCCTTCAACATTTGAAGAACTTGGTGAGTTGATTCCTGAGGGCGCTAAATTTTATACCGGCACGGGATGCAAAGAGTGTAACGACACTGGCTACATTGGTAGAGAGATGATATGTGAAGTTCTAAATATCTCGGATGCTTTATCATCACTTATAGCAAAAGCTGCATCAAAAGAGATGATGCTAGAACAAGCTACAAAAGATGGTTTCATCCCGATATTTCAAAATGGAATTCAAAAAGCGTTAGATGGAGTCACCTCGCTTGAAGAGATACTAAGGGTAGCAAAATGATGAATTATTATGAAGCAACAGTTTTAACCAAAGGGAAAAAAGAGACCTATAGTTTTTATGCTAAAAGCACCAAAGATGCTAATGATATAGCAAAATTAAAATACTCTGGTGTACTCATAAAAGTTACACCAGCGACAGAACCCCTCGAGTTACAATTTGCTAGGTTTAAAACTAAACTACTTCAAAACATGAAAAAAAAGAAGATTAAACCTGATGCACTTATCGCTGCGATACGTCAACTAGCAGTTATGACAAATGCAGGAATATCTATCCACGATTCTATTGTAGAAGTAGCAAATTCATCTTCTGATGAAAGCTTGAAATTTGTATTTAACAAACTTGCTGATGATATTGATTCGGGTAAATCTTTGTCTTTATCGATGGAATCCTATAGGTTTGAGCTAGGTAATCTTACAATTGCTATGGTAAAACTTGGAGAAAAAACTGGTAATTTAGATGAATCCCTCAGTTCTTTAGCTGAGATGCTCGATGAGATACGGGCAAACTTCGTAAAGTTTAAAAAAGCGATGGCCTACCCTAGAAATGTTATGATTGCTATGGCTATCGCATTTACAGTTCTAATAGCCTTTGTTGTTCCACAATTTAAAAGCATATTTGAGCAGTTAAATGCTGAACTTCCTCTTCCAACAATCATACTTTTAAAGCTCGAGCATGTGTTTAACAACTACGGACCTTTTGTTTTAGTGATAGGTGCGTTAGGATTTTTCTCTTTAAAATATTCTATAGACAATTATGAAAATGTAAAATATTCGTGGCATAAGTTTTTACTTAAAACATACCTCATAAAAAATATTATTAAGTTCTCTACACTCAATCGTTTCACCTTAGTTTTTTCAGAACTTGTACGTGCCGGTATCCCTATCGCTGAAGCTCTTGATACCTCAATAGATATGATTGACTCCCTACCACTAAAAAGAAAGTTAAGAACAGTTAGAACAGCTGTTGAAAAAGGTTCAACCCTTAATATTGGACTCAAAGATACTAAAATGTTTGAAAATATGATTATCCAAATGGTAAAAGCAGGAGAAGATGGTGGTGCACTAGATAAGATGATGGAAAAAGTAGCTGATTACTATAAAAATCGTTTCGATGCTATCATTGATGGTTTATCCTCGGCGATTGAACCTATTATGCTCGTTATCATCGCTGCAATGGTTACACTTCTAGCACTTGGTATCTTTATGCCTATGTGGAATATGGGTGCAGCTGCAGGAGCTATGTAAGACTAACTTCTGTAATTATACGAGAGAGTTTAGTAAAGAATATTTCTAAACTCTCTTTTGTAGCTTTTATCTCAAATTTAGCAGCATTTAAAAACTCTTTATTTACAATATTTATAGCATTTTTTGAGCATTCATACTCAACTTTACCTATATCACTATAACTAAATACTATAGTTTTAAATATCTCATCTTTATACTCCATGAGTTCGGCTTTATTAATTACTAAGTTAGTAGCATCAGAATATGCACGAACAAGACCACCAGTACCAAGTTTAGTACCGCCAAAGTACCTTATAGTGATTATTGCACTGTTGATAAGATTTGTACCTTGAAGTACCATTAATGTTGGCTTACCAGAAGTTCCTTTGGGTTCGCCATCATCACTTGAATATTCAACTATTTGATTGTATTCATTGAGGTATCTATAGGCGACTACAAAATGTCTCGCTTTTGGGTGTTGTTCTTTTAATGATGATAAGGTGTCTTTATAGAGAGTATAGGAAAGTAAGTAAGAGATAAATTTAGATTGTTTTATCTCTAAAGTATTTGTTACTATATCACTTACATATTTCATTTACGCTAGGTTACTGAAGACCTTTTGAACATCTTCATCATCTGTAAGTCGTTCTAATATTTTGTCAATATCAACTTGCTGTTCCTCTGTGATACTGAGAGGGGTATTTGCCATACGTTCTAAAGTAGCTTTTTTTATTTCTATATCCATTGCTTCTATCGCATTATTGAGTGTACCGAAACTAGTATAATCAGCTGTAACCAAGGCCTCGTTATCCTCTACTTCAATCTCTTCAAGACCAGCATCTATGAGTTCTAACTCTAACTCTTCAACATCCATTCCCTCTTTTAAATCAAACTCTATTAATGCTTTTCTATCAAACATAAATTCTAACGAGCCATTTGTTAAAAGTTCACCACCATGCTTTGTAAGAATATTTTTTACATTAGCGACTGTTCTAGTGTTATTATCAGTCATACACTCTATAAATAGTAATACACCATGTGGTGCTTTACCTTCAAAATTAACCTCTAACATACTAGCAGTATCTTTAGCAGAGGCTCTTTTTATAGCAGCTTCTATGTTATCTTTAGGCATATTTTCAGCCTTAGCATTTATAATAGCTGTACGAAGTTTAGAGTTCATGTCTGGGTCACTACTACCCTCTTTTGCTGCCATAGTTATAATCTTACCTAGTTTTGGAAACAACTTAGACATTGCTCCCCATCTTTTTAGTTTTGATGCTTTTCTATACTCAAACGCTCTACCCATATTTTAAATCTCCATATATAATACTTTAGTGTATAATACCATAAGGACTTTATATGAGACTTTTTTTTAGATTAAAAAATCACTTTTTTGGTGCTTTTCGTGAACTTTTTATTCATCATCATGGTTCTTTAGAGTTCCGTGCGAAAGTTTTTGCACTTATTATCTCTGCAAATGAAGACTCTACTGTTGAGTCTTATGTTCTAGTAAAGAGCATTGCTTCTAATATATATAAAGAGGATGAAGAAAGAGCAAATCTTTTGATGCTTACAACAAAAGAAAAAGTTAAAAAAGTAAAAGATGACAATGGTCTTGATATTGATACATTAGTGGCAAGTATCCAAAAAGATTTAAAAATCATCCCTAGATATGCTAAAAAAATCAATATTGATGAACTTCAAAAGTTCATCGCCTTATCTTATGATACAGATACTATAGCATATCAGGAAAATATTTTACAATTTCTACAGAGATTAAAAGATGAAACACTAGAAACAAAAAAAGAGCAAATTGCTCAAGATGAAGAAGTTTTAGAAGATAATACTAACAAATAATTATAAAGAAAACTTCTCTTTATCAAAAAAACTATCTACACTAATATTTTTAAATGCAGCATTTAATGAAGTAAATAGTTGTGGAAAATCTTTTTCCATTTTAGCTAACATCACTTTCATTTTTGCACGTGCATGAGGCATTTTTACATCAAATCGCATAGCTGGGCAGGCTTCATCACCTATAGCTTCTATCTCATTTTCTACTACAAATGCCAAAAGTTGTCTTTCTCTCATTTGTATAAGTGGACGTATAACTACGAGACCATTTTCAGCCTTGTATTTTGGTGCAAGACTACGCATCTGTCCATTATAAATAAAGTTCATAAAAAAACTCTCAGCAGCATCATCCATATGATGACCTAAGGCTACTTTATTGCATCCATTTTCAAGAGCAACACTATATAAGTAACCCCGTCTCATACGGGAGAAGAAACTACAAAAAGATGAATTTTTACGTATTTTTTCTTTAGCTAATTCATATGTTTTAGTATCATGAACTATATGATTAATTCCATGTTTCTCGCAATGACTAGATAAACTATCAAAATTTTCACCCATCCCATAACCTATAGTTACAGCAAGAAACTCAAAATCAAAAGGAGCTCGACGTTTTTGTTCAGCCATAGCGTGAATCATAGTTAGAGAATCTTTACCACCACTTAGTCCAACAAGAATTTTATCGCCCTCTTCTATCAAGTCAAACTCAGCATTTGTTTTACCGAGTTTAGACATAATTTTTTTAGATGGGCAAATATTTTTCATTTATTTAACTATAACTTTATCAACCATCTTCATAATAAACTCTGCTGAAATGACTGCACTTGACTCCATAAACTCATCAAATGAAAAACTAGCATCAGTATCAGCAGTATCACTTATAGCACGAAGTATAAAAAACGGAACGTCTAAAGCATTACATACAACAGCAACTGAAGCACCCTCCATCTCTAAAGCATCTGCATTAAAATGTGTAACTATATTCTCTTTGACCTTAGCATCATGAATAAACTGATCGCCCGTAGCAATGGTACCTTCTTGAACTGTTTTTCCTAACTCAAGGGCAACATCTTTGGAAATTTTTATTAATTCACTATCTGCTTCCACAAAGACACTACCACCAGGAACGAAACCCATAGGATGACCAAATGCAGTTATATCCAGGTCATGTTGAGAAAGTTTCGTAGCTACTATCAAATCACCTATTTTAAGAGATGGATTTATCCCTCCAGCTACACCTGAAAATAGCAAGATATCACAACCAAAATGTTGAATCATCGTAGATGCTGTTAAAGTAGAAAACACTTTGCCTATTTTACTATAAGCTACTACAACTTCAACACCTTTATAAGTTGCTTCATAATATTCATTATCTGCATATTTAGTTGTTTTATAAGAGCCTAACTTTTCTAATATTGGTGCTACTTCTTCTGGCATTGCACCCATTATTGCTATTTTCATTTATATTCCTATTGTTTTTATTAATTCATCATAATGAGGTAATTGTTCTATTATCTTAGCATCATTATTTACTACGCAAGATCCACCCCAAAAACCAAGCCCATCTTCAAAACCAACACGGTTGACAAAGATAAGCTTAGCATCACACTCTAAGGCAACTTTTTTGATGATGCTAAACCATTTTTTTTCTATATCTAACCCATCGTCACTAAAACCCCGAGCAGGAGATGCGACAAGGGCTATAATATACTCTGGATTTTCTTTCATTAAATCTTTATGAACATCTTTATGCCATAAATCTTCACAAACGACCATAGAGATCTTTCCAAATTTAGTTATAAAACTTTCAAAAATACTACCCGCTTTAAAGTACCTAGCCTCCTCAAACATTCCATAATTTGGAAGATGAACTTTGTCATGTTTTGAAAGAAGTTTACCAGCAGAAAAATAAAGCGCTGAATTTGTAAACTCATCTCCATCACGAAGGGCTAAACCTATAACTATGTCAATATCATTAGATAATGATGCTAAAGTACTTAACTCTTCTAAAGCCCATGCATCTTCATAGAGTTTATCTTGGAGTAGATAACCACTTAATGATAGCTCTGGAAATACTACCAAATCACTTTGTTTTATATTTTGCTCAACTATCGTACAAACCTGTTTTAAGTTTGTGCGATTGAGTTTTGGTGAATATTGAGCAAGGGTTACTTTCATATTATAAACAGATTTCTTCTTTTACGCTCTGTAGAGTTGCCATGTCAGAAATATTAAGAGTTTTAAGCTCTTTTGCAATTCTTCTGTTAAGACCTTTTAGAACGATTCCATTTCCAAACTCTATAGCCATATCTACATCACCAGCAATTGCTAAAATTGATTGTTTGTATTTAACAGGCTTCACTAATTGGTCTGTTAATAATGAAATTGCAACTGATTTTGTAGAGTATCTATTTGTAGTAACGTTAGACACTACAGGAGCTTCAAAACTATCTTTAAGCATACTTGACATAAGTTCAGCAAGAGGTTCTTGTGCTGGGCTTAACAACTCACAATGAGAAGCTACAGACATGTCCAATAGCAATGCACGTTTAGCGCCAGCATCTTTAAATGTTTGTTCTAATGATTGTAAGTCAGATTTCATACCAGCTACCACTAGTTGACCATCTTGATTATAATTTGCTGGCCATACTTTTTTACCATCAGCCTGCGCTACTCTACACACTTCTTCTACCTTAGCATCATCAAGACCAACCAGTACCATCATACCAGCTTCAATATTATCACAAGCACTTTGCATATATTTACCTCGATTATGAACTAACTCTACCGCATCAACATAGTCTATAGCACCAGCTGCACATAAAGCAGAAAATTCGCCAAGAGAGTGCCCTAAAAATAGTTCAGCTTTTATATCTGGACACGCATCTTTAAACAACTTATATGCAACCATTTGAACTAAAAGAATCGCAGGTTGAGTATATGCTGTTTGACCTAGTTTGTCATTTTCTTCAAAAATTAATGCTTTAAAATCAATACCTATACGTTCACCTGCTTTTGCAAACATCTCACGTGCCACTTCGCTTGTTTCGTAAAATTCTTTTCCCATTCCGACTGCTTGAGATCCCTGACCTGAAAAGATCATTGCTATTTTTTTCATTTTAAATATCCTTTATTATCTGCAATTTTTTTTCTTAAAGTATTTCTATTTAAACCCAACTTATCTGAAAGCTGCAATTGAGATTTAAACTTAACTAAACCTGCTCTAATAAGTGGAACTTCATAGAGATATAAAAACTTTCTATAATCACTATTGGAACCAAGTTTATCTTCTATATAGTTTTCTAGAATATCCATTAATTCTATATCATTGATATCTTGAAGTAATGAGCTTATCATTAACTGTCGTCTAAGAGAATTCGAGTTTTGAGATAAATCAGGTCTAAAATTTTTCATATCCAAAACTGCACTTGTTTTAAAAAGCTTAGCAGCTTCATCCATATAAATTTTAATTAATTCTTTAACATCTTCTTCTCTAGATGACAATGGCGGTATATCAAATTTTACACTAAAGGCATCATCTATATACTCACTATAAAAAGAGCTATTTGCAGTAGCAACTAAACGAACTTTTTTCTCTTTCACAAGATCTAAAACTTTTTTTATATTGGGTATATTTTCAAAATTTACTATAATGATTTCTTTTAAGTTTTGTAATGCTAGAAGTATTTCTTCATACTCAGATGCATCATACAAGTTAGCATCACTTAATATATATTTTGCAAGAGTTTTTTTTCCAACACCTATCTCACCACTTATGAGTGCATTAACACTTAATGTTTTTAATAAGGTTGCTGTTTTGTAAGCTTGCGCAGAAGATGCGCAAGCAGTTACGAAATTAGTCGCATCCACAACTTGAACCAGTACTACAACAACCATCATCTGCTTGCGCATTTTCAGCTGGTATACCAGTCATAGCTTCTTCGGCAGAAGCTTCTCTAATATTGTTAAGGGTAACACTAAACATCAAATCTTTTCCAGCTAAAGGATGATTAAAATCTATAATAATATTTTCTTCACCTATCTCTTTGACTACAACTTGAACAGTCCCACCGTCTTCACCTTGACCATATAAAGTCATACCAACTTCTAAATCAATTCCTTCAAACTGATTTTTCGGTACTTCTTGTTTCGCATCTTCATTAAATTCACCATATGCATCAGCAGCTTTCACAAGGATTTCTCCTTTTTCACCGATAGACATATTTACAATTCCAGATTCTAGTCCAGGAATAATTTGACCCTTACCAAACATAAATACAAGTGGAGTTCCACCAACATTACTGTCTACTATTTGATCGCCATCTTTTACTTCATATTCTAATGATACAATTTGATTTGCTTCTATTGCCATAATTATAGTTCCTATATTAAATTTAAAATGGATTTTACCATTTTTTTATATATTTGGGCTGAATTATCTTAAAGTCCCTACTTCATTAAGTCTATCTCTTTTTTTGCTTCCCTTGCATACTTAGTACCTGGAAATTTTTTAATAACTGCACCAAAAAAAGCTTTTGCATTTTTCATATCGCCCAAATGTTGCATTGAGTAGGCAGTATTTAACATTAAAAGAGGCATATATTTAGCTTTAGAGTATAATTTTGCACTTTTTTTATAATAAGCTATAGCTTCATCATAATTTTTTCTATAATAGTTCATATTGCCAATCATATAATGCGCACGAGCTGGCTTGTAGTTACGTTCAATCAAATAAGAGTAAAACTGTATAGCCTGAGTATATCGTTTTTTATCATATAAAGACTTTGCTTCTTTAGCTATCTCAGCCTTAGTTTTTCCTGAGAATGCTGTTCTTTTTGTTGTAGTTGATAGTTCTTTACTAACAACATCTTTAAATTTATTTACATCTAAAACTAAAGCATTGTACTCTGCTTTAGTTACATAGTCTTTATTTATTTTTTCTACTACGGTACTAAGAGCAGCTAATGCTAGTTTAAGTTTCATTATTTCTTGTGAATTTTTTTGACTAAATTCACTTAACCTTTTTTTGTACTCTTCAGTGCTTTTAAGTCTTTTTGTATTTTTTTCATCAAGAGACAACAAAGTCTTTTTATTTAAATGCTCTTTTCTTCCTAAGTTTTCTAGAATTTCTTGCAAAGCATCTATTCTATCCCGTATAGAATCTAACTCATTTGATTGATTATTACTTTTAACTGTAACTTTTTTAAGTTTAGAACTTACATTTGTCAAGTTCTTTTTATTTTCAAGGAGGATTTTTTCCTCTTGAGTTAAGCCATAAGGAGTTGGATTGTTTATATTTCCAGCTCCAAAGGCTGAAGGTTCAGCATTTAGAGTGGAAAAGAGAAGTATAGAAGCTAATGTTGCAACTATTTTATAAATCATTTGCTATGGAAGAAGTTTGAAATCTACGCGACGATTTTTCGCCCAACAAGCTTGAGTTTTATCCGTACATACTGGGTTTGATTCACCATAACTCACCATAGTCATACGATTAGCATCAACACCTTCAGCTACTAAAGCTTTTTTAACTGCATCCGCACGTTTTAAACCAAGTGCAAAGTTATATTCATCACTTCCCCACTCATCACAATTTCCTTCAAGTTTAATCATAAAAGCACTTGCAGATCCATTTGCAAGAGTAGCATGACTTGAAATTTTACTTTTCATTTCATCACTTAGTGAATATTGATCATAAGCAAATTTTACAGAAGACATCTTGTTTTCTAAAGAAGCCATATTCATCTCATTTGAGTCAGCATTATTAGTAGCGTTTTCATTAAGTACTGATGCATTTTCTGCTGGAACAGTTTCAGTTTCAACTGCTGCAACTTCTTGTGCATTTTCTTGTACTGCTGCTTGCGCTGCTGCTGCTTGATCTGCCGGAGTTGGTTCAGTGTCACCACAACCTGTAAATAGTAAAAGTGTTGCTAATGATGTTGCCGCTATGATTTTTTTCATAATTAATTACCTTGTTTAAATTTAATTGCGTTGATTATACCTAAATAATATTAATAGTATATAACATTTAAGTATTTTTTACCAATCCATCGCCTGTACTTTTCCATATTTTAGAGGAAAAAGGTAGTTTTTATTATGCTTTAACCTAATAATCCCGATTGAGCTTTGATTTTTATAATTTTTTATAAAAAGTACAGCATCCCCATCTCTAGAAAAACGAGGAAATTCATTGACCCCACTAGCTGTTAAACGTCTAATAAAATCTGTTTTTGTTGAAATAATATGAAGATTAAAGGTATTTCTAGAAAAAGCATGTGAAGTTTCTCTTGCTTTATAGATAATATACTCACCGTTAGCACTACAGGCCGCATTATTTTTACCATAATATACCATTTGTTCTAACTCATTTGTTTCTAAATTTTTTGAAAAAATATTTGGATAGCCTAAACGATTAGATACAAAGACAATTTTATTTTCACCCATAAATTGCCCACTTACATCTATACCACCATATTTTGTTATACGAGTAGTATTTTTAGTATCTACATCATAAAGATAAATATCTGCCTGAGCATTAGGTGCCATTGTAAGAAGAATTTTTTTTCCGTCTTCGCTTACATCTGAACAAATCATCATCCCTTCAGATTCCATAATTTTAATACTAGTAGCAGTTTTAGTGTCTACATATTTCAAAGTTGGTTTAAACTCTTTTAATGAAGTATAGTAAAACCCTGTTTGCTCTTTTGAAGCCCACTTGGGAAATAAGTTAAAACCACCTTTGATAATAATATGCTGGTAAGCAAGGGTATAGTCTGCTATCACTATTTCACTTTTGCGAGGTCCAACTACCCTTGAAAAAATAACTTTTTTCTTCATCCACTCAATTGATGGTTGTTCCATGAATTTATTTATTTCATACGCAATTGTATGTGCTACAAACATATATTTTTTAGATTCGCTAACCTTATATTTTTTATTTAAGACAATTTGCTCATCCTTTATAAGTTTCATTTGCAAGGTAAAGCCGTCACTATCACTATCTTGAAGATTATACTTTAAAACATAGTCTATATCTTTATTTTCTACTACCACTCTATTAGTATCATATGCACTTATTCTATGATGTCTATCAACATTAAATATAGATATAACATTAAGATCTGCAATTAGTGATTTAAAAAATTTTAACTTAAATGTATCATCTCTGTTAGTAGAAGCATCTTCTACTGCAAAAGATGGTAATGACTGAACTTTTTTAATAACCTCTATTGTTGCATCACTTGCATATAGACTCATTGCAATTAAAATACTCCATAATATTTTCATTCTATTCCTTAGATGTTAATTTAATAATATAGCTTCCTGAAACATTATCAGGGTTAATGGGAAAATTAATTCCTAATAGTCTTTCTTTTATTTTGTCACACTCTTCATTTAAGGCACTGTTAGATGAAGGCACCAATATTCTAAAGTCTAATACTTTACCTAAGGCATTAAGTTCTATAACAGCCTTGACTGTATGTCCCTGAGAATTAGCCGGTGGATGAAATGACTCATAAACTCTTAGTTGAATTTTAGCTAAATATTCATTAACCTCAGTTGCACTAGATTGACTATTTATTTCTTGAACTTTTTCAATTTTTTCAATTCTATTTTCTTTAGTAGTTTCTATTTTTTTGTTTATTTCTTGCAATCTTTTTGCATCAATTCTCTTAGGTTTATCTTTTTTTATTATAATATTTTTTGTTGCAACATCACTAAATAAATCTTCAATATTTAACTCGTCCGCTTCAACCGGCTCTACAATTGGTTTGATTACTTTTTCTTTAATCTGTTTACGAATTTGTTTCTTTTTAGTTTGTTTAATACTTGGCATTTCAAGTGTTATAGAAATAAAATCATCTTTTTTAAAAGCAAATTGAGGGGTAGATGTATCACGCATCATCATGAAAAAAAACACAGCAATAAATATAAAAAAAAGACTAAAGGAAATAAATCCACTTAGATAAAAATAGTAGTTATTGTTATTAACCATTGGTAGCTAATGAAACCTCAGTAAAACCTGATTGTTTTACAGCGCCTAGTATTCGCATCACAACACCATATTTCAGTGATTTATCTGCACTTATCATAACTGTTGATTTCAAGTCTAAACTTCTTGAATATTTATAAAAATTATCTTCAAAAGAGTTGATTTGAAAGTTATCTTTATTTACAGTTAAAGTTAAATCTTTTTTAATAACAATATGAACTGGGGGAATCTTTTCAATTTGTTTTGATGCAGAACCTTGCGGAAGTTTAATATTTTCTTCATAAACTATGTTTGGAGCGATAACCATTAAAATAGCTAGAAGAACTAGCATTATATCAACTAAGGGAGTGATATTTAAATCTGGTTTTTCATCCCAATCATAATGCATTGTTAATCTCTCTTAGATAGTACTGCGTCACTTTGCATCTGTAAAAAGTTTATAACTTCAAAAGATTTTCTTTTAAGAGCTTGATGGTAGGTGTAAGCAAAGATTGCTACAAAGATACCAGCGGCAGTTGCTACTAGAGCGTCTGAAACACCAGAAGAGATAATTGACATACCTCCAGTAGTTTGACCAATATGACTAAAGGTATCAAGAATAGATACTACTGTACCAAATAAACCTATAAAAGGGGTTGTAGATGAAAAAACAGATATTAAAGAAAGACCCTTAGTAGCTTCTTTTGTAGCTGCTAACATCCCCAAATCTAATACCTCTTTTTTCACTACTGTACTAGATCTTACAAACTTGTACAAAAATGAGCGCTCACTCACATTAGATGCACCAAGAAGTAAACTCTCAAATGAGCTAGACTCCTCTTGGAGCCAGCTATTTAAAGAAAAATATCGGTAAAAAAATACCCAATTTAAAATAATGAAGTACGCAGCTAACATAACTAATACTCCAATTGTAACTGGATGACTTTTAAGATAAAAATCTAATAATTGATTTATCATATTTGCTATATAAGTCTTTGAGCTGCATTTTCTAGTTTAGCTGACACAGAAGCGATAGCTTGACCAGCATCTTCAATGCTTTTAACAAGAGTTTTAGCTTCTTCAAGAGCAGTTGCTATTGCACTTTCACTTTCACCACGAATAGCGACAGCACCCTCAACTAAAACAACCACTTTTGTTTCATCAACTTGAACAACACCCCAGTTGATTAAAACTGACTCAATTGTTTTATCTTCTTTTTCAATATCTACAACACCAGCCTCAAGTAAAGTTGAAACTGATGAGTGATGTGCAAGAACACCAAACTCGCCCTCTTCACCAGGAAGAGTTACACTAAGTGCTTTATCATTAAAGATTTCACCATTAGGAGTTATGATTTCTAATTTAAACGTATCCATTAGAGTCCTTTGTATTTATTGACTATTTTTTTGATTTCTCAATAGCCTCATCCATACTACCAACCATGTAGAATGAATTTTCAGACATATGATCACATTCACCATCAAGAATCATTTTGAAACCCTTGATAGTATCTGCAAGTGATACATACTTACCAGGTGAACCTGTAAATACTTCAGCAACAAAGAATGGTTGAGAAAGAAATTTCTCAATTTTACGAGCACGTTCAACAACATTTTTGTCATCTTCACTAAGCTCATCCATACCAAGAATCGCAATGATATCTTGAAGATCTTTATATTTTTGAAGTGTTTGTTGAACACCACGAGCTACACCATAATGCTCATCACCAATAATCTGTGGATCAAGTAGTCTTGAAGTTGAATCAAGTGGATCAACAGCAGGATAGATACCTTTTTCAGCAATTTTACGGTTAAGAACCGTAGTAGCATCTAAGTGAGCAAATACAGAAGCAGGAGCTGGATCTGTCAAGTCATCTGCAGGTACATAAACAGCCTGAACTGATGTAATTGAACCTGTTTTAGTAGATGTAATTCTATCTTGAAGTGCACCCATTTCTCGAGCAAGAGTTGGTTGGTAACCAACAGCTGAAGGGATACGTCCAAGAAGTGCAGACATCTCTGAACCTGATTGTGCGAAACGGAAGATATTATCGATAAACATCAATACATCTAGACCTTTTTCATCACGAAAGTACTCAGCCATAGTAATACCTGTAAGAGCAATACGGTTACGCGCTCCTGGAGGCTCACTCATTTGACCATAGCACAGTGCAACTTTGTCAAGAACATCAGAATCTTTCATCTCATGGTAAAGGTCATTTCCTTCACGAGTTCTTTCACCAACACCAGCAAAAACAGATAGACCATCATGTCCATGAGCAACATTATGAATAAGCTCCATGATAATAACTGTCTTACCAACACCAGCACCACCAAATAATCCAACTTTACCACCTTTAGAATAAGGAGCAAGTAAATCAACTACTTTGATACCTGTTTCAAACATCTCTGTTGCAGTTGATTGCTCAACTAACGGTGGAGGTGCACGGTGAATAGACCATTCTGGAGCATCTGTAATCTCACCGAAACCATCAATAGTTTCACCGATTACATTAAAGATACGACCAAGTACTTTATCTCCAACAGGAACTTTAATTGGTGAACCAGTTGCCTTAGCATCCATACCACGAACTAAACCTTCACTCATATCCATTGCAATCGTTCTAACACGACCATCACCTAAGTGTGCAGCAACTTCTAACACTAAACGTGTTTCATTACCTTCAACACTTACCATAACTTCAATTGCTTCGTTGATTACTGGAAGGTATCCATCAAAATCAACATCAACAACTGGACCCATAACCTGGCTAATTTTACCAATCATATTTTTCTCCATTATTTCATAGACTCCACACCACTGATAATTTCTATCAGTTCTGTAGTAATAGCAGCTTGACGTGCTTTATTAAACTCAACATTTAAACTTTTCACCATATCTTTAGCATTGTTTGTTGCTGTATCCATCGCTTGCATACGAGCGGAATGCTCTGCTGCAACCGAATCGATAAGTGCATAGTACATATTGTATTCAACATATTTAGTTACTAAAGAATTAAGCATTTTTTCTTCATCTTGCGCTTCAATCTCTAACATAGATTGTGCCTCAGAAGCTTCACAATCAAATTTCTCAGTATCAACTGGTAAAATTCTATTCACATGAAGTTCTTGTGTCATCATATTTTTAAATCCATTATAGATAATATGAACTGCATCAACCTTACCATCATTAAAGTCTTCGATAGAAGTTTTAATAAATTCGTCAGATCTTTTTTTGTCAGGTTTTGAACTTAAATCAATCACAGATTCAAAAAGTTCTGTTTCATTGTATTTAAAAAATTCAACACCTTTTTTACCGATACCACTTAAACGCACTTTTACATCTTTGTCTTTATACTCTTTTAAAAGTTTTTTAACAGCTTTAATTGTTTGAATATTAAAACCACCACATAAACCTTTATCTGCAGTAACAAAAATGATGTCAACAGTATGTGCATTATCAACCTCTTCAAAATAACGAGAATCGATTCCACCAACTGTATTACACTTTAGACGTCCAGCTATTTCGGCAATTACCTGATTGAGTTTGTCAGAGTAAAGACGTGAACGACGTGCTAGTTCCTCCGCACGACGAAGCTTTGCAGTAGATACAAGCTTCATAGCACGAGTTGTCTTTTGAGTATTACTAACACTCTTAATCTGTCTTTGAATATCTTTCAAGTTTGCCATAGTTTAATCCTTAAGCTACTACAAAAGAAGCTTTGAATTCTTCAAGTGCTTTGAGCATTATTGCTTTAGTATCATCATCAACTTTTGAAGCACTTCTAATGTTTTCAAAAATCTGAGGATAACTAGCTTCGATAAACGGATACATTTCAGCTTCAAATCTAACAACGTTAGAAGCGTCCATATCATCTAAGAAACCTTCATTACCAGCAAAAATAATAAGAACTTGTTTCTCAGCAGAAAGCGGAGAAAAAGGACCTTGTTTAAGAACCTCTACCATTCTTTGTCCACGTTCAAGTTGTTTACGAGAAGTTTCATCAAGATCAGATGCAAACTGAGCAAAGGCTTGAAGTTCACGATACTGAGCAAGGTCAAGTCTTAAAGTACCAGCAACTTGCTTAGTAGCTTTTATCTGCGCAGCCCCTCCAACACGAGATACAGAAAGACCAACGTTAATCGCTGGACGTACACCCGAGTTAAATAGTTCAGTTTCTAAGAAAATCTGACCATCTGTAATAGAGATAACATTTGTTGGAATATATGCCGCAACATCACCAGCTTGTGTTTCAATAATAGGAAGAGCAGTTAATGAACCAGCTCCATCTTCATCACATAATTTTGCAGCACGCTCAAGTAAACGAGAGTGAACATAAAAAACATCACCTGGATATGCTTCACGACCTGGAGGACGACGAAGGATAAGTGACATTTCACGATACGCAACTGCATGCTTAGATAAATCATCATATACAATCAGACCATGTCTAGCTGAGTCACGGAAGTACTCACCCATTGTAACACCAGTATAAGGTGCTAAAAATTGAAGTGCAGCAGCTTCGGCAGCTGTAGAAGATACAACGATAGTATATTCCATTGCACCGTGTTCCTCTAAGCGACGAACAATTTGTGCTACAGTTGATTCTTTTTGACCGATAGCAACATAGATACAAACAACACCATTACCCTTTTGGTTAATGATAGCATCTATAGCTACTGTAGTTTTACCAGTTTGTCTGTCACCAATGATAAGCTCACGTTGACCACGACCAATTGGAACTAGAGCATCAATAGCTTTAATACCAGTTGCTAAAGGCTCATGAACAGATTTACGGTTCATGATACCAGGTGCTTTCTCCTCAACAAAACGACTCTCAGTTGATTCAATTGGACCCTTACCATCTATAGGCTCACCTAGTGCATTTACAACGCGCCCAAGTAAAGCATCACCAACTGGTACACGAAGAAGCTTACCTAGTCTTTTAACGCTCATACCCTCTTTTAGGTTTTCACCTGAACCAAGGATAACAACACCAACAGCACTTTCTTCAAGGTTCATCACTAAACCTTTGATGCCATCTTCGAATTCAACCATTTCCCCTGCCATTACATTACTCAGTCCGTAAACTTGAGCAACACCATCTGCATAAGAAACAATCTTACCTGTCTCATTTATATCAACATTTAGTTCAAAATTATCAATACGTTCTTTAATTATTGAGCTGATTTCATCAGCTTGAATTTTAGCTACCACTACACATCTCCTCTCATGATTTATATTGCTTTAACAATATGTTCTATTATTTGATTGTTGATTCTTGTTTTTGAAAAGTTAATTTCAATCCCTAAATCTTCAACGTCAACTTTGATACCATTAAAGTCATTTAAAACAAACTCTAAACTGATTTTTGAGTCATATTTTGCACCCAATTCAGTACTAAGATCCTTAATAACTTTTGCAGTAATCTTTTCATCACTATACACAACACCCGTAAAACTTTTACTAGTTCTAGCTAAATCTTTTTTTAATTCAGTTGCAATTGCAGGGATAATATTTAAACGTTTATGCTCACTTAAAAGCTTAATTAGATTATTTAAAGTATCAGACTTTGCTGACTTTACGGCATCCAATAAAATGTTTGTTTTATCTTCTGGTTTTACACTTGGGTTATTGATAATATTTGTGAATTTTTCATTCTTAAATGACAGAGCTAATTCAGAAAATATATCTACTATAGCTTTAAGGTCTTTTGCATTTGTATCTTGTTTAAGAGCCTTAATATATCTTTTTGCAATTAAATCACTCATATTAAGCCACCTTCTTTAAAATAACTTGAGCCATAGCTTTTTTATCAAAACCATTACTTGCATCAGATAAAACTTCATTAAGAGTGTTTTCGACGACTTGACGTATCATTTTACGCTGTTCAAATACCATCTGAACTTCAAGTTGTTTAGAAATAACTTCTAAGTCATTTTCACATTGAGCCATGATATTGTCATTTAAGATTTTGTTTTCTTTTTTAGATGTCACTAAAAGCTCTTCAGCAAATTTATTTGCCTCTGAAACTTTTGCAGTAGCTTCTTTTTTAAGATTTGCAGTCTCTTTTAACTTATCTTGAACTTTTTGCAACTCATCTGCTATTGCCTTACTTCTACCAGCAAAAAAGTTTTTTGCTGGTTCTGCCACTAGGTACCAAATAAGACCAGCAAATAAAGCAAAGTTAACAGTACGTTGTACTATATCAGTGCCACCTTCATGTCCAGATGCTAATGCATATGTAGATACAGTTAATAATAACAGTAAAATTTTATTCATTATACATCCTTATATTTGACTAAATTTAGCATCTAGTGCATCTTTGAAAACAGGAACTTGAGCTTTTATATCACTCTCAAGTTGTTGTTTTTGTTCATCTAGAGATTTTTCAAACTCTAAATACTCGCTAGCGAGTTCTGCTCGTCTAGCTTCAATCTTACTATCTGCTAATTCTTTAGCATCTGCGATTACTTTTTCTCTTAGTGTTGCAACTTCCAGTTTAGCATCCATAACTATCTGTTGTGCTTTTGCATTAATAGAGTTGATTTCATCATCATTTGAACCTACTTTTTGTAAGTCCCTTTTGATGTCATCATCTCTTTTATTCATAAAAGCAAACAATGGATTATAGAGCCAACTGTTAAGGGTAACAATAAGTGTCATAAACACAATAAATGTAGCTATTAGCAATATTGGATTAATATCTAACATAGCACCTCCTAAAAGTTGCGCCATTATACAATGATAAAATTGAAACTTTAGTTAAAGTAAGAAGGAATATTTATAATTTTTATAGATTGTTTAAATAAGTGAGAAGTTTTTCTACTTCTGAGTCATCTTTGAACTCTATAGTTAACCTATTTTGAGAGCTTTTCACCTTAAAACCAAGATTATCAAATTTACTTTGGATATTTACAAAGTTTAAAGATTTTAGAGTTTTTTTAGTTGTAGATGTTGTCACGACTTTATCATTTTTCATACTTTTAATCATCGCTTCAACTTCACGAACACTTAATTTTTGCCCAACTATCGAATTTACCATCACTTGCTGTTGTTTTTCATCAAGTCCAACAAGTACTTTAGCATGTCCTGCTGATATTTTTTTTTCTACTATTGCTTTTTGGGTTCTTGAAGAAAGTTGCAATAGTCTAATTGTGTTTGTAATATGCGTACGACTTTTATGAATTTTACTTGCTAGTTGTTCTTGTGTGAGCTCATGAAGTTTTAACAACTCTCCATAAGCTAAGGCTAACTCAACTGAGTTAAGTTCATCACGTTGAATATTTTCTATCAGGGCAAACTGACGCATCTTTTGTTCATCAGAATTCAAGATGATAGCCCGTATAGTTTTTAGCTTCATAAGCTTAGATGCACGAAAACGTCTTTCACCAGCTATAAGTACATATCCATCTATGTCTTCACTTAAAACTATTGGCTGAAGAAGACCATCTTCTTTAATTGATTCTGCTAGTTCTTGTAGTGATGACTCATTAAAGTATTTTCTTGGCTGATAAGGATTAGGACGGATATCTTTTAAGTTGACTTCTAAAATTGAATCTTTTAATGAGCCTTCATTATCATAAGCTTCATCTATCTCTCCCAAAAGAGCATCTAAGCCTCGTCCAAGTTTTTGTGACTTCATTAGGCAATAACAGCTTTTGCTAAATCTTGATATGCAGCTGATCCAGCTGACTGTACATCATAAAGGATTGCAGGTTTTCCAAAGGATGGAGCCTCTGCTAACTTAACGTTTCTTGGTACTACTATAATGTTATCTTGTAGATCACGAAAAAGTTTCGTATTAAAATGTTGTCTTAAGTCTGCAAACACTTGCTTGGAAAGGTTATTTTGAGCACTAAACATAGTGGGAACAAAACCTTTAATAATTAACTTTGGATTAATAGATTTGCGAACTAGTTTCACTGTATTTAAAAGCTGAGCTAAACCCTCTAATGCAAAAAACTCGCATTGGATGGGAATGATTACAGAGTTAGATGCGGAGAGTGCGTTAATAGTCATTGGTCCAAGGGCTGGAGGTGAATCAATGATGATGTAATCATAATCTTTTTTTACATTAGCAATCGCATTTTTAAGAACCAACTCACGACCTTTAGCTTTATCTGCATCATAGTATTCTTTTTCAATTCCAACAAGACCAATATTTGATGGAGCGAGATGAAGTGTAGGCAAATCAGATTTTAAGATAATGTCTTTTAGTTTTTTTGTACCTATTAACACATGATATATGTTAAATTCATAATCATTTCTATGAAATCCCAAAGATGTAGTAGCATTTGCCTGAGGATCAGAGTCGATTAAAAGCACTTTTTTCTCTGCAACAGCAAGTGAAGCTGCTAAATTGACAGCAGTAGTTGTTTTACCAACTCCACCTTTTTGATTTGCTATTACTATTACTTCACTCATCTTAAGCTATGTATCCTCTCGCCATTAATTAGTATCGAACCATCTTCTTCAAGCTTGGCATCTTTCAATGAAATCTTATGATTATTATTATGTGTGTAAAAAAACTTATTACCATAAAATTCTAACTCATATTTGCTAAATATTTGCTTCCATGAGAGATTATTTTCTAAATTCTTAAAATACTTATCTAATAACGTTTTTTTATCTATCTTGATATCTAATATATTAAATTCTTTTGGTGCTGTGAGTAGATTAAGACCAACTCCACAAATAAGAGTGTCATCAACTATATTTGTAATCATTCCACCTATTTTTTTATCTTCAATCATAAAATCATTTGGCCACTTTAAAAACACTTTTGAATAAAGATTTTCTAAGGTCTCTTTTAAGATATATGCAAGATATATAGATGCAGACTCAAGTTTCAAATCTTTTGGTAATGATTTCAACTTTATAGCAAAGGATAAAAATAAATTACCCTCATAGCTACGCCAAGTATTATCTCTTGAGCCTAGTCCATTTGTCTGTATATCTGCTACAACTGCTACTGGAGCTTGTAGTTCTTTTGTTTGTATCCTAGATTTTAAATATGTTTGAGTTGAATCTATACTCTTAAGATAAATAATCTGCAATAGTTAATCTTTTACCATTTATATAAGAAGATATATCCATCTCTTTTTTTGACTTTGGTTGCACTCTGTTAATTTTAATCGTACCTTTTGAGCAACCAACCACTATGTAGTTTTTTTCAACAGCTAAAATAACACCAGCATCATTTTCACTGCACTTTTCAATAAGCTCTATATTTTTCAACTTTAAACCTGAATCTAAATAAATCCCAGGCCATGGGGTGTACGCTCTATATTTAGAATATATCTCTTTAGCATCAAGAAATTCTACTTTGCCATCTTCCTTACTTACCTTAGAACAATATGATGCTAAGGACTCATCCTGTGTAGAAGGGCTATACATTTTAAAATTTTGTAATACTTCTATAGTCAAGCTACTTGCTATCTTAGTCAAAGCATCAAAGAGTTCTCCAACAATCATAGTCTTTGGTATATCAAACTCTTCAATCTTGATAATATCTCCAGTATCTAAACCCTCTTCCATCATCATAGCAGTTACACCGGTTTTTTTATCATCATTAAGTAATGACTGTTGGATTGGACTAGCACCGCGATAAGCAGGAAGTATTGAAGCATGAAGGTTAATACATGGTGCATAATCTAATATAGCTCGGGGAAGAATCTGTCCATATGCGGCTACTATTATATAGTCGCATTTTATCTTCAATAGTGCCTCAACCGTTTCTCTATCACGAAGACGAGTTGGCTGATATACATCTATATTATTTTCTAAAGCAAGTTTCTTAACACAAGGAGGTGTCATAACTTTTTTACGACCAACTGGTTTATCTGGTTGCGTATAAACCGCGACAACATCCATCCCTGTTGTATCTATAATTCTTTGTAAAATAGCCTCTGCATAATCGGGCGTACCCATAAAGATGATACGCATATTTTTATTTTCTGTTAGTTTGAACTAAGTTAAACAAAGCATTTTTTAAAGGCTCTATATTTTTATTTATCGCTGAAGATATTGGTACTACGCAATAGGGTAAAGTATTATCATACCCTAATGTAGCATCTGCTTCATCTTGTATATAATAAGGTATAGACTCATCAAGATTAAATTGATTTTTATGAGTTCTTTTTAGTCCAATTAAGTCTAAAAAGCTTTCAACCAGTCCTTCTATCTCATCTGGTGCAATTAAATCAACACGAGTTAGTGCTATAGCATAGTTAGATTTTCCTAAAACATCTGAAAATGAAGCTATCTCATCTTTTAAAACCTCAATTTGCTCTTTTAATTCTCGATATGAAGCTAAATCAACCATATAAAGAAGTGTCTTAGTACGCTCTATATGTCTTAAAAACTGAATTCCAAGACCTTTTCCTTCATGTGCACCACCTATTATACCAGGGATATCTGCCATTATAAAGGATTCAAAATCACCTATATTTACTTGTCCAAGTTTTGGAGTCAGCGTTGTAAACTCATAGTTAGCTATCTCAGGACGAGCATTTGAAACAGTAGAGATAAGTGTTGACTTTCCAACATTTGGAAACCCAACTAGTCCAACATCAGCAATAAGCTTTAAATCTAATTTTAAAGAACGCGTTTCACCTTTTTCACCAGGCTGTGCATAAGTTGGACGCTGTTTTGTAGAAGATTTAAAGTGGGTATTTCCAAGTCCACCTTTACCACCTTTAATAAACTCTTCGATTTGACCATCTTTTAGCATATCAAAAAGAACTTCTCCACTCTCAGTATCAATAATTTGAGTACCAGGTGGTACTATGATGATTTTTTTCGCACCAGATTTTCCACTACAGTTTGATGGTTCACCAGGCTGTCCCTTCTCTGCTTTGATGTGCATCTTACGCTGAAAGTGAGAAAGTGTATGCGTATTGTTATCGCACTTAAAGTAGATATCTCCACCTCGTCCACCATCTCCACCATTAGGGCCACCATTTAAAACAAACTTTTCACGACGAAAAGATACACAACCCTCTCCACCTTTACCTGATGATACTGTTAATTCGACGCTATCTGTGAACATTTGCTAATCCTTGAAATATTTAAAAATTCACTATTGTAACTATAAAAATAAATTGTTAAGTATTTAAAATTGACTAAGCATAAAAGTAAATTGAAGTAAAAAAAATATACTTAGGTAAAAACCTAAGTATTTAAAGCAGAATTATGAAGCAGGTAAAACTGAAACTTTTTGACGTTTTTTATCTTTACGCTCAAAAGTAACTACACCATCAGTTAATGCAAATATAGTATGGTCTTTGCCCATTCCTACATTTGTACCTGGGTGAACTTTAGTTCCACGTTGACGAATGATGATGTTACCAGCGATAACAGTTTCTCCACCATATTTCTTAACACCAAGTCTTCTACCAGCCGAGTCACGATTATTTTGTGTACTACCTTGACCTTTTTTATGTGCCATAATTTATCTCCTTGAATTTAGTTGCTAATTAAGCAGCGATTTTCGTGATACGAACACGAGTAAAGTCTCTTCTGAAACCTCTTTTAACCTTAGAGTCTTTACGACGACGTTTTTTGAAAATAACAATTTTCTTATCACGACCTTCATTAATAACTTCTAGAGTAACTTTAGCACCTTTAACAAAAGGAGCTCCAACTTTAAGTTCACCAGCATTTACAGCTAGCACTTCAGTGATTTCTACAGTAGCTTTAGGCTCTAAAGACATTTTATCTAATAATAAGATATCGCCCTCTTGAACTTTATACTGTTTACCACCATTTTTGATAATTGCGTACATATACAATTCCTTCACATTTCATAATTCTATTTAAAAGTTGCGAATTATACCTAAAATATCTTTAAGTTTTATTTAATGGATTTTCTTGAACTTAGAAACGTTTTTAAATGCTACTGAAATATTGTCATAAAATATATCTAATAACTCTTTATCTTCCTTTTGTAGCTTTGAATAACCCTCTACATATAAGAAAATCATATTTTCACTACCTGCTTCAAAATAACCAACATATATATCATCATTAACATAACTTTCTTTTCTTTCATATGACATTTTCAAAGATTCTATCACTTCTTGGTCTAACTCTCTTTTATCATATCTACCACTTGAAGCTATAAGTTTAAATTCTTTATCTTGAAGTGTTGCAAATAAAGTGTCGTTAATCTCATACTGGTACAAAGTAGAATGAGGAATATTTAAAAGAGATGTTAGCTGAACCAACACACCCTGGGTAAAATCTATCAATGACTTTATCTCAAAAATAGACTTAGATGCTTTAATGATAGAAAGAAGCCCTTGACGGCTTCTTTCTATCATCTTTAGATGTTGAGAAGCTCTAAGTGAGGTAACTACTGTAGTTAAAAGTTTTGTAGAAGTAAGTTCTGTCTTCTCTTTATAATCATCTATAGCGTAATTCACTATAACATCTCTCTCAGGTGCATTACCTGACTGTCCTGTTCGTAAAACGATTCTTAAAGAGGTATTTTCTAAATCGTGACGAATTCTCTTTACAGTTATTAAACCATCATCGTCACTATCCATGATTACATCAAGTAGAAGTAAGTCAATATTTGGGTTTTCTTTTATAACTTTAACTGTCTCATCTCCATTATAAGTATCGAAAAATTCTATTTTTCTCCCTTCGTAGAGAAAACCCTTTAAGGCTAGTTTTGTAAATCTATGGACATCTTCATCATCATCTGCTATTAATACTTTCCAGTTATCTTCTAAAGAGAGCTCTTCTTTTTCATCTTCTGCTGCAAATTCAAAATCCATATTACAAAACCTTTACAAACAAATTTTGACAATTATACATCTTTCAAGATAAATTATCAACCCATTGGATACATTATCTCTGATTGTATATCTTTTATCTCTTGCATAACTATATCACTCAGTTGTAAATCTATCGCATCAAAAGACTCATCTAGCTGTGAAGCATTTCTAGCTCCGACAATAGTAGAAGCCACAAACTCAAATTGTTTAGAATACGCTACTGCTAATGTAACAGGCGATATTTCGAGTTTTTTTGCTATTTGCATATACTTTGCTGTTGTAGCTAAAGACTTCTCGTTTACAAACCTAAAACTTTGTGCTAACCCCCTCGTATCACCACTCTTTACATACTCAGAGAACCTTGCCTCTGTTGGTGTAAACTTGGCATTATATTTTCCACTAAGCACTCCTCCAGCTATTGGAGAATATGGTAATAATGATATTTTCTCTTCTTTACATACATGTGCCAACTCATCTAAAAAACGAGGATTATTTAATGAAAAATTATTTTGGATAGATTCAAATCGAGCTATACCTAATCTTTTTGATATCTCATTTGCTTTAGTTAGTCCATGAGCATTATCATTTGAAGTACCAATATAACGTAC
This sequence comes from Sulfurimonas sp., assembly GCA_026988245.1. Taxonomy (GTDB): domain Bacteria; phylum Campylobacterota; class Campylobacteria; order Campylobacterales; family Sulfurimonadaceae; genus Sulfurimonas. The sequence goes on along the minus strand of JALSLR010000035.1, from coordinate 20,178 downwards.
CTTTCCCTCTTGAACTAACTCTTCAAAAGCTAATAATGACTCCTCAATAGGCACTACAGTATCAGGCCAGTGCATCTGGTATAAATCAATATAATCCGTCCCTAAGCGTTGAAGGCTCCCCTCAATTGCTCGCTTAATATGAAACTTATCAACAGCAGTAAAACCATGGCGGATAGGTGGTACGAACCAACCATTCGCAGCGCCAGCGACCTTTGATGCTAAGATGACACTCTCTCTTGGTTTTGTCTTTAACCATCTACCAACGATACTTTCAGTAAGACCTGCATACTCTTTTTTTGGTGGGACGGGGTAAAGTTCTGCACTATCAAAAAAGTTAATACCTCTGTCATAAGCCTTATCCATAATTCTAAAAGACTCATTCTCATCACTCCAAGAACCAAAACTCATAGTCCCTAAACAGATCGGAGTTACACGAAGTCCTGTTTTACCTATGTATCTATACTGCATTATTTACCCCCTATCATATCTAAGTATAACTCTTCGACCTGTGTCCTAGCCCAAGGGGTAACTCTCAAAAATTTTAAACTTGAGTTTATAGTTGGGTCAAACATAAAACATCGTATTTGTATCCGTTTAGCTAAACCTTTCCAGCCATATCGCTTTACAAGTGCCTCCAGTATATCTTTTAATTTTACCCCATGCAATGGATTGTTTTTATTTTTTTCTTCTTCACTCATTTTCTGCCTTATCTTCTATATTATTTTTATTTTCTAAAATTTTCATTGCCTCTTTATAATGTTCTTCATCTGCATAAAAGTATTCTTCTAAAAGAGGTTTTAGTTTATACTCTTTCACAAATCCTAGGTCTTTATTATCTTTTACTTTCATAAAATAACTATGCCCTAATTGGTAATCTTCATTCAAATTTTTAGATATATGCACATTAAGTTTTTTCATTAGTTCCTTAGCATCATCATAATCAACAAGAGCTAAATTTGGCTTCATCTTTAAAAATGTAAATCTTCTTCTAAGTGCTATGTCAATTGTTGCAATTGATTTATCTGTGGAGTTCATAGTAGCAATGATGTAAAGGTTTGAAGGTACACTAAAAGGCTTTTTAGAGTATGGGAGTGTAACACTATAAGTATCTCTTTTGTCCTCTTCTATAAGAGTTATAAGTTCTCCAAAGATTTTAGATATATTTCCTCTGTTTATTTCATCTATAACTATGTAGAAGTTTTTTAAAGTCTCTTTTTCTTGCTTAATTTCAGAAAAGTTTAAACTTTTTTCAAATTCTTCAATTTTTTTATATAACATAAAATAATATCTTGCATTTCCATGATATAAACTTTTTGATTCTCTTGTAGGTTTTACATCTTCATATTTTGAAATACCACCATTCTTATATTCATTATAATCTCTTTTAACAATATCAGGTGTCAATCTTTGAGGGGATTTTATTGAACCACCAAGAAGAAAAGCATTTTTATCATTTATACCTTCAACTACAACTTTTTTATCCAAAATAAACTCTTTTCCATTATCTAAACTATCTTGAACATAATTAGTAAATTTAAATACTAATTCATCTAAATTAATATTATCTTCTTTTGTATCTATTCTACTATTTTTTAAATTTTTGCTAGCTTCATCTGAAATAATTTTAAATATTCCATCTTCTAGTTTTATTTTCCCATCTTCATTTGGACGAAAACCTTCTATAAAATCTTCATAAGAATAACTTTGATGAAAGGTTACAAATTCAACTCTTTTTTCGTCTTTTATTTTTTCAAATATATTATTAGAAAATTCTACTTTTTCATTTATTTCATCATCAGTGATTTTTTTAAATATATCTTTTTCATCATTTCCATTTTCTATCATAGAGATTAAGTTTCTATAGTTATAAGTTTTTCCAACTCCTGGAGCACCATATAAGATTATATTTTTAATAGAAATATCATTACTATTCGTTTTAATTTCTTCTGATTCTTGAATTAAGGGTTTTTTATTTTTTTTCTGAATATCTTTATAGTATTTTTTATGTTCCGCTAAAGAAATTTTTGATTTTTCACAAAATTCATCATCCAAATCTTTACATATATTTTCTATAAAATAATTTTCTGCATATTTGTTAATTGTTCTTGCAAAAGATTGCCCTTTAAGCATATAAACTAAATCATTTATATAATCACCTAAACTTGTATTATTCCAAGTAAATTTATTTTCAGCATTAATTTCATTTTTTATATTTTCAACAATATGACTCTGCACCTGAGTAAAAAAATTATCTTTATTATTTCTAAAATATATCAAAAATTTAGAATATACGTCTTGTATCTGTTCCTCAGTTATTTTATTATTCATTTAATTTTCCCAACCTATTTTTAATCTCTTCCAAAAACTCTTCATACTTACCATAAAAATCTAAATCAATACTCTTCATCAACAACTCCATCTTTTTATCATTGTTTCCCAAGGTCAAATCTCTTTTCAAGTCTTCATTTTGGTTATGATGCTTTGGATATAAAAGCATCGTCTTATGTATATCTTTGAAATTATTTGCATATACATACATTTGGTATCTATCTTCACTACTCGCTATTTTAGCATCTTCTTTTATTTTATATTTACAGTCAATTATTAGACTCTTACTTTTAACAATTATATCAGGCTTTAAATATAGTTTTCCAAACTCTTTATAGGTACTTGGGATAACTACATCATCAAATGTTTCTTTAATAGCTCTTGCAATAAATTTCTCAAACAATACATTCATATCAAACAAAAATGCAAAAGATTTTTTATCTTTTTCAAACAAAGGTATTGACTTGCTTAGTAACAAAATAGCAAATTCAAAACTATCTTTATATCTATTATTTAACCTATGAAAATGAACATTTAAATTCTTAACATCAAAATACCTATACGCTACCTCATCAAGCACCAACTCACATAACTTTAAAAGATTTTTATCTTTTGCAAATGGCAGTAAAGTTTTTGTAGCATATAAAAAAAATTGGTTTAAAGTGTTATCCATGCTAAACTCATCATACTCACAGTAGATTTTAGCATTTGTAAAATTGTATTTTAGATTTTCATTTATGAGGTACTTACCTCTAAGTGTAGTTAAGTTGTCTTGCTCGGTCATATACTCTTTATATATTCCAGCTTGAAGTTCTTTAAACAATTTTTTTGCAAAAAGCTGTATAAAAACTTCCAAAAAGTTATGATGCTCTTCATTTTTACTAGATGCAAAGTCTTCATTATCTAATTTTATATCATAAACATATCTAAGCATATATATAAAAATATTTAGGTTAGTTTCTTGATGATTTGAAATTTTAGGAAGTATGTAATAATCCTTAGCATCATGATTAAGTACCCCACAATACTGTCTTGCTTTTAGTCTTCCCCAATCTTCTTTAAAATATTTATGTAGAGCTGATGTATTTCTTATATGTAGTATTAACTTATAGTTTTCTTCATTAATCTCTTGATATTCATAGATAACATTTTCCATACTAAACTATATCTATATCACTACTAGAAGTATTTGTATTTTTTGCAACAGAACCAAATAAACCTAAAGATATAATACCTTGAGACTTTAATTCTGGTTTTAATATTTTTAAAAAATTAAGCACTTCATCTTTTAATTTATTTTTAGAATCTTGCATAACTTTCCTTTTTTTAGATAATTATATCATACCTTATAATTATCAACTTATTTAATCTCTTTTACTTCATAAAACTTTTTGAAAAACCTATCTACTGGGTTTATCAGTCTATACATAACTGGGACTACCAAGAGAGTAAGCACCATTGAACTTAAAAGTCCACCTATTACAGCTATAGCCATTGGTGCTTTTGTTTCACTTCCAAGTCCATCACCCATAGCAAGAGGAAGCATTGCAAACACCATAGCAACTGTTGTCATTAAAATAGGACGAAGTCTTTTCTCACCTGCTTCTATGAGTGCCTCATCAGCATTCTTCCCCTTAGCCATTGCATTGTTAGCGAAATCTACAAGGAGTACTGCATTTTTTCCAACCATACCCATAAGCAACATAAACCCTATCATTACAAATAAGCTAAATTGTAATCCTGAGACATATAAAGCGAGGATAACCCCTATGATGCTAAGAGGCAATGCCATCATGATGATTATAGGTTGAATGAGTGACTCATAAAGAATCGCTAAAATAATAAACATCAGTATAACTGAAAGACTAATCGCCGCACCAAATGCTTTTCCTGTTTTAACCATCTCTTCAGCAAAACCTGTAAATCTATAAGTCACTCCCTCTGGCAACAACGTATCAAGTCCTGCTTCAGTATAAGAAACAGCACTTCCTAATGCGAGGCCAAAAAGGTCTGAATAGACTGTAATTTGTCTTTGCCTATCATAATGGTTTATCGCAGACATAGCCTGAGACTTCGTCATTGTTACAAGTCCGTCTAAGTAAACTAATTCTCCATGAGAACCTCTTAACTGAATCTTTTTAATATCTTCTATCCCTACTCTGTTAGCATCATCAAAACGAAGTGTAATGTTATACTGTTTACCGTACTCTTCAAAGTAAGATATCTCTATATCACTAGAAAAAGCAGTTGATATTGCTCCTGCTATAGCTGAGGCTGAGATACCAAATTTGTTTGCATATTCTCTACGTATATTTATATCTATTTGAGGTTTCATATCGTCTAGGTTTGTGTCTATATCTACAAAGCCCTTTTTTTTTGCCATATACTTTGTGAGATTATTTTTAGCAGTATTAAGTTGTTCAAATGTATCTGCTTTTAAAACTATCTGAAATGGCACAGAGGCTCCAGCACCTTTGATATTTGGTATCCCTGCAGCAGTAATAAACATCTTATCTGAAAACTGCTTGAGCACCTTTCTTAAATCTTGTGTCACCTCTTCTTGATTTTGCCTTCGTTCATTTTTTTCTAAAAGCTTCACATAGATGATAGCCTTATGCTTCTCTTGTGCAGTTGTATAACCGATATTGAGCGTTGTAAAGACTACGTTCTTGTTTTCTTTTATCTTACTTTCAACTATTTTTGATTCTCTTATCATCTCTTGAAGTGAGATGTCAGATGCTGCCTTAATCTTAACTTCTAGTTCTGACTTATCCTCTTTAGGTATAAAGTCCATCCCAATTTTTGGAAACAAACTCAAACTTCCAAAGAAAGTCATAAAGACAAGTATCAAAGTGAGTATTTTAAATCTCAAAACTAACTTTAAAGTTTTCTCATACATTTTTTCCATGAGAACAAAGATAGGTTCACTCATGTTATAAAACCTACTCTCACCCTTGTGCAGAACTCTTGCACTTAAACTCGGTATAAAACTCAACGCAATAGTATATGAGATGATGATAGCAAATCCTACAGTCATAGCAAAGGATTCAAAAAACTTTCCAACTATCCCACTCATCTGTGAGACTGGAACAAAAACAGCAAGAAGCATCGCCGAAATGGCAAGGATGGTAAACGCCATCTCTTTCGTCCCCTCTACTGCCGCTTGAAGTTTATTCATCCCCTCTTCCATCTTTTTATAGATGTTTTCTATTACGACAATAGCATCATCTATGATGATACCAATGGCTAAAGTAAGTCCTATAAGCGTCATCTTATTTAACTCAAAACCCATGTAGTTCATAAGCGCGAATGTCCCCATAATCGAAGTTGGAATCGACAAAGCAGATACAAGGGTGATAGTCATATTTCTCAAAAAAACAAAAACAATAATCGCGGCGAGTATAGCACCATAGATAAGGTCAAACTCAACATCTTTTAAAGAATGCACTATAAAAGGTGAAGTGTCGTTAAGCACCATCACATTAAACCTATCTCCAGCTATAGCTTTGAGAGAGGGGATGGATTTTCTTACACTTTTTACAATATCTATAGTATTTGTTCCTGAGATTTTTTGAACCTCTAGCATCACACCCGGAGCACCATCATAAGAAGCGTAACTCTTAGCATCACTTAAAGTATCTTCAACTCTTGCGATATCACGAAGTTTGATACCATCTTTTATCTTTATCTCTTTTAATTCCTCAACACTTAAGGCATCTGCCTTTGTTTTAAGAATAAACTCTTGTGTACGCGTGATGAGTTTACCACCACCTATTTTTACATTTTCACGTTTTACAATCTCATTTAATTCACTAATAGTGATACCAAACTTATTTAATAACCTTGGACTTGGAAATATTTTTATCTCTCTATCTTGGTAACCGATGATATTAACTCCACCTACCCCATTTATCTTTTGAAGTTTTGGTTTTGCCTTTTCATCTGCAAAAACCATCAAGTTTGCTACGCTATCGTTTTTAGCTGTTAAAAATACATTAATGATAGAGGCCCCACCAATATCGAGTTTACTCACAAGTGGTGTCTTAGCATCACTAGGTAAAAGCACTGCTGAAACTTTATCGCGAACATCATTGGTTGCTTCATTTATATCACGCTCTAAAAAGAACTTGACAGTAACAACACTTACCCCTTCGCTAGACGAAGACCTAATGCTATCTATCCCACCGATAGATGAAACGGCTTCTTCTATTTTATCTGTTACTTGAGACTCTATAGTACTAGCTTCAGCACCAGGGTATATAGTTTTAATGGTAACGATGGGAAAATCGATGTTTGGGAAGAGAGAAGAAGACATAGACTTGTAACTCATCATACCAAATATCACTAAGGTAACTACATACATAAGTGTAGTTATAGGTTTATTTATTGCGTACTTATACATGATGACCTACTTTTTTGTAGTGATATAACCATCACCAAAGAGCCCAACCATAAGATAATTCACTTTTACCTCAGCTTGAAGTTTCCTGTTGTTAGCATTTGCTGATGGATATACCTTTGAAATCACACCCACATATTTCTTAGCATCACCATCAATTTTATACTTAAAAGTATCGCCGACTTTAACACTTTTATGATACTTTTGATCAAATTCCAATACTAATTTACGGGCTTTTTTACTTTGTATTTTATACACAGTTTTCAATGAAACACCACTCACCGTATCTCCAACTTCTATATCTTTAAAAAAGATAACACCATCAAAAGGTGCCCGTAAAAAAGTTTTGTTATACATAGATTTTTGATATGCCAACTGATTTTTAGCATTTTCATACTTAAAAGCATAGGTATCAAACTTTCCTTCATCTATAAGTTTTTTAACCTTTACTTGTCTGTCATAATCTTTTTTAGCATATTTTAAAACACTCGCAGCACTTTGAAGGTTCGCTTTTTTATCGGCGTTTGCAAGCACGGCTAAAAGTTCACCCTTTTTTACATTTGAGGATATATCAACATTTACTTTTTTCACTATACCACTAGCATCAAATGCCAAAGAGGCACTTTTTATTGCTTTTACACTAAAGGTAGCATACACTTCACTTGCCCCTAAAGAAAACACTAAACCGATAAGTCCTATAATTATTTTATTCATCTAAATATTCCTTTAATTTTTTTCCATTGTAATAATAATACAGTGCATATGCAACCTCTAAGTTGTTTAAAGAGGATTCATACATAGCCTTTGCATCTGTTTGTGCTGTTAAGGCATCTAAGTAAACAACATTATCAACTATGCCAGAATTATACTTTTTTGTGATAGTTTTCAAAGCACTTTCACCTGCTTTTAAGGCGCTTGCTGAACTTTTAATGTTCAGTTTTGCTGTTTTAATTCTATGAAGTGCTAACTCTTGTTGCAACTTCTGCTCTTTAGTTTGATATCTTATTTGCTCACCCAAAGCATCAGCGCTCAGACGAATCGACTCTTTAGCCTCACCAAGAGAACCATAATCAAAAACTCTAAAATTAAGTGTAGCCATAATTTTATTTTGCTTATCTATCTGTTCTATGACAATATTGCCAAAACTTGGTTCATCAGCATAGCCATAAAGGTTATATGTATCTTCTACTCTAATTTGAGGGTAATAATAACTATCTATCACCTCTGAGGCATTTAATAAAGAGTTTTTTGTAGCTCGCAAGGACTTTATCTTGTCTAACTCATCACTCTTAGCATCATCCATTTTCTTAAAAACACTTTCATCAAGTGTCGCTATCCTCTTGCCAACTTTTAGCTCTAAAGATTTTTGCAAAGAAAGTATCTCAAATTTTAACTGCTCAATCCCATATATATTTTTATCATAAGCAGATTGTAGTCTATCGACATCATCACTTGTAGCAAGAGATGCTGCATAAAACTTCTTCATTCTTTGAAGCTGGACTTTGACAGCATTAGATGCATCTTCACGTGCGAGTAACGATGCTTCTAAACTTTTTATAGTATAAAAATCTTGTACTATGGCTAATTCAATAGACTTTTTCGTTGATTCATAATCATAAGTACTCGATTTATATTCATTTTTTCTTTGTTTAATGGTGTTTGTTTTTTTGCCACCAGTATATACGTCATAACCAAGTTTTGCATAGCCTGAGTAAGTAGTCCCAGGTAGTATGGGATTTGCTGCGTCAAAACGCTGATAATAAGCACCTAAATCTACAGTTGGGAAAAGCTCACTCTCACTAGACTTCACAGAGGAAGCTCTTGATTTACTTGTAAGTTCTTTTGAAACTATAAGTTCATTTTTAGTAGTTGCATATTCAATTAAAGATTTTAAAGATTCTGCATATACTAATATTGGGAGTAGTAGTATTAAATATTTCATCATTTCACCTCTATCAGTTCAAACAGTGCATCTATAAAGCTATATATCTCCGCTTGAACATCATCATATATATCTGTCACTTGACTCTTTATAAAAACACCCTCAGACATAGCAAACAAGCCTCTAGTAAACCTTTGGGAGCCCTCTATGAGTTCACCCTTAGCTATCCCCTCATCTATAAGTTTTTCAAACCAATCAAAGTAATCATTGGCACACTTAGACTGAAAGGCAATCATCCCATGATCTGGATTTTGCAGCGATATTGATATAAACTCTTTGTAAAGTTTCCTTAACTCTGCATCTTCATCACTATAAAAAAATCTTGAGAAAAGCTTGAGTTTTTCTTTTGTCGACTTTACACTTTGTAGTTCTTTTTCTACTACTGTGTTTCTCTCTTGAATTAACACACTTACTATTTCAAAGATTATCTCTTCTTTATTTTTAAAGTACTCATATATAGTACCCTTCCCTACACCAGCTGTTTTTGCTATCTGTGATACTGTTAAATCATTGATACCGTTTTTAAAAAAGATATCTTTACATGAAAGGGCTATATCTTTTCGTTTTTGTACCTTATCTACAATAATGGCCATAAAACTCCTTTACAAAATGACTGACCGTCGGTCAATTAAAAAATAATTCTATACTAATAAAGCTTAATAGCTGATAAAAAGAAATGATTAGGTGCCCTTAAGTCAGTAATCGAAAAACTAGCACCCTCATCTGGGAAGAGGGGAGCGAGGTTAAATGCTAGATTCTGAATCAAGTTCAGAATGACGAAGTGAGTTATTTGTTGACTAAGGCTACTGCGTCAATCTCAACAAGTGCATTTTTTGGTAATGTTTTTACAGCTACAGTTGCGCGTGATGGTTTATGTGAACCAAAAGCATCTTCATAAATTTCATTGATAACTGCAAAATCATCCATGGAGGCTATAAAAATTGTAGTTTTTACAACTTTGCTCATAGAACTCCCTGCTTCTTCTAAAACAGCCTGTAAATTTTTGAGAACCTGCTTTGTTTGAATTACTACATCATCCTCTAGCATCACACCTTCTGGTGTAAGCGCTATCTGACCAGATGTATAAACCATCCCATTTGCTATCACTGCTTGTGAATATGGACCTATCGCTGATGGAGCTTTATCTGTTTGTACAAATTTCATTTTAATTTCCCTTTATAAGATCTACTCTTTCTTCTTGTATCTCTTGAAGCGTATCTAAAAAATCATTAGCATCATAATAACCAGCGAAAGTATAATAAGATTTACCATTAGCTTGTGCAAAATAGTGACGAGGTATAACTTTGGCAGTATACCCAGCAGGTATATCATCCATCTCTTTGTTGAGTCCAACTACTATATAGTCTTTTTCTAGAGCCTTAATAACTTTAGCATTTGTTAATACTTCTCGCTCAAACTTAGCACACCATGGGCAGTATGTACTCGATATAAAAATGTATAAATCTTTGTTTTGCTTCTTTGCCTCCACTAAGGCACTCTCATAATCCTCAGCCCACTTTACTTCTGCAGCAACAAGTGTCAAACTCAGTAAAACCAATAGAACTATTTTTTTTATAATTACCATAATGATATCAACTCCCTAAATACTTTATATAAATTTTCAACCTCATCGGCTGTTGTTCTTTCATTTATAGCATGAATACTATCATTTTTTACACCAAATTCAATCACATCTACTCCAAAAAGAGCAACAAAACGAGCATCACTTGTCCCACCAGCTGTGGAATGTTTAGGCTTTATACCTGTTACTTTTTCTATCGCTTTGTCTATGTTTTGTACCACTTTAGAACTTGTATTTGTTCTAAAAGGGTATGAACCTTGAGTTAACTCAAGTTCATAGTCTAAGCCCACAAGGTGCTTATCAACAAACATTTTAACCTCTTTTTGTGTAGTAAGTGTGGTATTACGAACATTAAACATCATTTTTAATTCATTGGGCGTTACATTTGTTACTTGCATACCACTTCTTATATCTGTTACTACAAATTTTGATGGTGCAAAGAACTCATCTCCATCGTCGATATTCACCCCTGCCATATTTCCTAAGACACGAGATAAACTATGAATAGGGTTTATAGCTTTCTCAGGGTATGCAGCATGACCTTGTTTACCTTTTAGAGTCAAATAACCATTTATAGAACCACGACGACCTACTTTTATGGCATCTCCAAAAGCGAGTTCACAAGTTGGCTCAGCTACCACGACAGCATCGGGAAGAGATGAAATCTCTTTTAAATACTCTAAAACTTTTATAGTTCCATGCTTAGCATCACCCTCTTCATCTGAAGTTAAAAGTAAAGAGAGAGTCCCTTGAAACTCTTTAGCATCATGGACAGCTTGTATGAATGCTGCAAGTCCACTTTTCATATCTTGAGTACCACGACCATATAAGTAGCCATCTTTTTCAACTAATTCATAAGGGTTAGTGTCCCAGTTCTCTCCAGCAGGTACAACATCAACATGTCCAGCAAAACACAGATGCTCACCCTCAGCAAATTTTTTGTAAATAAAAAGATTCTTTGTATCTTCTATATCTATTCTTTTAGCAGTATACTCAGGAAGATAACATTGAATAAAATCTAGCAAACCACCATCATCGGGTGTCTCACTTTTTGATGTTATAAGTTTTTTAAAAAGTTCTAGTACTTCCAACTACTTAATCCTCTGGATTATCATAAAAAATATATGGAGTTGCATAGTCACTTATCTCAAAGTAAAGTTTCCTTTCTCCATCGTCAACTTTTAGGTTAAAGTTTTTATCGAGATAACCATACCCATATCTATATGTACGAGACGCACCACCTTGAGTCGCTTCAGCAGTTGAGAGTTTATCTATCTTAATAAATCTCTGCACAAGTTTTTCACCCATATATATATCTAAAACTCCATTGGTTCCAGTCCAATTTTGAATCGAACGTCCAAGTTTGTTTTGTGTCTCTTGCGTACATGCCGTAAAAAAGAGTGCAACAGCTATCGTAAAAATTATAATACTTTTTTTCATCATATATCATCCTTATTTTATAAAGTTGCATTATACATTTATTTTTATTTACACCAGATAAGTTGTGCATATTACTGCACATGTTATGCAAGCACTATTATAAAAAAATTTGAGATATTAAATTTACTTAAGGGTTATTAAGATATTATATGTAAATTTTAATTTTAGGTGTATTAATGAGCGATTTGCTAAATAACGACGATGTTCAATCTATAAACATAGAAAAAACCCTTCAAGACTCTTATCTTGATTATTCTATGAGTGTTATAGTTGGACGTGCCCTACCAGATGTTAGAGATGGACTAAAACCAGTTCACAGAAGAATCCTTTATGCAATGGATAAACTAAGCCTATCTGCAGGTTCAAAATATAAAAAATCTGCACGTATTGTTGGTGATGTTATCGGACAGTACCATCCACATGGTGATACTGCAGTTTATGATGCCTTAGTTCGTATGGCACAAGACTTCTCTATGCGTATGGAGCTGGTTGATGGTCAAGGAAACTTCGGTTCTATCGATGGTGACAATGCTGCAGCTATGAGGTACACCGAAGCACGTATGACTAAATACGCAGGTGAGCTTCTCAAAGATTTAGAAAAAAACACAGTAAACATGATAGATAACTACGATGGTACGACAAAAGAACCAGATGTAATGCCTACTCGTGTTCCAAACCTTCTCATCAATGGTTCCTCAGGTATCGCAGTTGGTATGGCAACAAATATCCCGCCACATAACCCAGCTGAGATTATGAATGCCCTTAAAGCTCTTTTAGCAAACCCAAACATTACACTCCCTGAAATAATGGAACATGTCCCTGCTCCTGATTTTCCAACTGGTGGTATTATTTTTGGTAAAAAAGGTATTACCGATGCATATGAAACAGGTCGTGGGCGCATCAAAGTTCGTGCAAAAACTCATATAGAGCAAAAAGCTAAAAAAGAGGTTATTGTAGTTGATGAACTTCCTTACCAAGTAAATAAAGCTCGCCTCATTGAAAATATAGCAAACTTAGTTCGTGATAAGTCTATTGAAGGTATATCTGAAGTTCGTGATGAATCAGACCGTGATGGTATGCGTGTAGTTATCGAGCTAAAACGTGATGCTATGAGTGAAATCGTTCTTAACAACTTATTTAAACAAACTAGCATGCAAAATACATTTGGTATTATCATGCTTTCTATATTAAATCAAGAGCCTAGAATTTTTGGAATTATAGAAATATTAAAACACTTCATCAATCACCGTAAAACTATCATCATTCGTAGAACTATCTTTGACCTTGAAAAAGCAAAAGCTCGTGCTCACATACTAGAGGGTCTTAAAAAAGCTATAGATATAATCGAAAAAGTTATTAAAACCATTCGAGCATCTGAAGATGAAGAAGATGCAAAAAACAACCTAGTATCTCAGTATGACTTCTCAGAAATTCAAGCTGCAAGCATTGTAGCTATGAGACTTGGTCGTCTAACTGGTCTGCAAATCAAAAAAATTGAAGAAGAGTTAGCTGAACTTGTAAAACTCATCACTTACCTTGAATCTATCTTAAAAAGCGAAGATGTGCTTAAGGGTATTATTGGCGAAGAATTTGATGAAGTTTCAGCTACTTATACAGGTAAAAGACGTACAGACATAGAAGATGATTATGACGACATAGACATAGAAGACTTAATTCCTAATGAGCCTATGGTAGTTACTATTACTCATCGTGGTTACATTAAGCGTGTACCTCTAGCATCATATGAAAAACAAAGACGTGGTGGTAAGGGTAAGACTGCTGTTACAACTTACGATGATGACTTTATAGAGTCATTTTTCACTTGTAACACTCACGATACTTTACTTTTTGTAACTGACCGCGGACAACTTCACTGGTTAAAAGTCTACCGTATCCCAGAGGGAAGCCGTACAGCTAAAGGGAAGGCAGTTGTAAACCTTGTAAATCTACAACAAGATGAACAAATCCAGTCTATCATCCCTACAACAGACTTCTCTGAAACAAAATCTCTTGTTTTCTTTACGAAAAAAGGTGTAGTTAAACGTACAAACCTAAGTGAATTTAGCAACATTAGAAGTAATGGAGTTAAAGCTATTGTCTTAGATGAAACAGATAGTCTCATCACTGCCAAAATAGCTGATCAAGATATAGAGTACCTTTTCATTATGACCAAAATGAGTCAATGTATCAAATTTGAGATAAGCAAAACTCGTGACCAAGGTAGAAGTACACGTGGTGTTCGAGGTATCAAGTTTAAACACGATGATGATGAAGTAATCGACGCTAACATCATCGCTGATGATGAACAAGAGATACTTGTAGTAGCTGAAAAAGGTATTGGTAAACGTACATCAGCTGGTGAATACCGTTTAACAAACCGTGGTGGTTCTGGTGTTATTGCTATGAAGATGACTCCTAAAACTGGTAAATATGTAGTAGGTTGTTTAATGGTTGATGAAACTATGGACATGATGGCTCTTACTAAAGCAGGAAAAATGATACGTGTAGATATGCAAACTATTTCTAAATCATCTCGTAACACATCAGGAGTATATATAGTCAAAGGTGACGAGGTTGCATCTGTTTCAAGATGCCCTAAACAGCCTAAAGAAGATGATGAAGATGAAGCTGCAACAGAAGTGGAATAACTTTTGCTTAGTTCCTTACAATAACTTATGTTAAGGGACTAAACATGAAATACAATGTACTACTAGTTGCACTTTTTAGTGCAAGTGCACTTTTTAGTGTAGAAACTATTCAAGAAACTCAGGTTGAAACTATTCAACCCATCACTGCCGATCAGCCATATACTGGTGAGTATGAAAACACTCAATATGCAGCACTTGATCATCAACACATAGCACAGACTGTGAGTGAAGCACCAAGAGCTCAACCACAACCAAGCGAGCCTGTTTTGTCTCAAAGAGAAGATATGCTTATCACTGTAACAGGTCAAGGTGTAGCACCGATGAACACTTCTTCACCTGCTCAAGCTTATGCACTCGCTAAACGTGCAGCTGTAGCTGATGCGTACAGAATGATAGCTGAGAAAGTTAAGGGCGTTAGAATTGATGGACAAGACTTAATCAAAAATATGATGGTTAAACGTTCAACTGTAAGAACTAGTGTTCGTGCAATGGTCAGAAATGCAAACGTAGTTGAGACCACTTTTAAAGAGGGACTATGCGAAGTAGAGATGGAAATCACTCTTTCTCACGCAGACTTTCAGTAGTACTTCTTTTTTCACTAGCACTCCCTCTTAGTGCTAGTGAATATCTCATATCCTATAGATATGTCATAAAAGATGCTCTCCTTTATAACGAATCACTTACAATCTCTCAAGCTATGCAAAAATGCAAAGGCTCCCCCTATAGAGAACTCATACTAGAGAATGATGCCTCCAAAGATTTAAAAAAAATAATCAATCAAAATAGTGAAACGTTTATAAACTACCTCCATAAACTAGGTCTAAGCGTAGAGCATACTGAAGCAACTGTCAATGCTCAAAATAAGTCTACAACGACACTTACTCTTAAAACTCAATGTTTCAAAGTCGATTTTAATGATAACTTCGCTAGAATAAGCCCTTTAAAATAAGGCTTATAGTGAAAATTGCAATCGTAGAAGATGATATCAATATGAGAAAATCCCTTGAAATTTCTATGGGGGATTATAAAGAGTATGAAATAGTAACTTTTAAAAATGCTGTAGATGCTCTCAAAAAACTTGACGATACATTTGATCTAATCATTACAGATATAAATATGCCTAAGATGGATGGTATAGAGTTTATTAAAGAACTCAATGGTAAATACCAAGTCATCATTATGACTGGCAATGCAACTCTCAATCGTGCTATTGAGTCTATACATCTAGGTGTTAAAGATTTTTTACTCAAACCCTTCGATGTTGATGCACTTATCAATGCTATAAAAAGAGAAGATAAAGTCCAAACAGTTCAAAAAAAAGTTTCAAATTCTACTAAAAGTAAAAAATCAAACACTGGATTTCTTGGTAGTTCAAAAGCTCTTGAATCTGCACTCAATATAGCAGATAAGGCATCTAAAACAGATGCAAGTATCTTGCTCCTTGGTCAAAGTGGCGTAGGAAAAGAAGTATTTGCAAACTATATACATAAAAATTCACCTCGGGCCAAGAAACCTTTTGTAGCTATCAACATGGCTGCTATACCGGAACAACTCATAGAAAGTGAACTCTTTGGTTTTGAAAAAGGTGCCTTTACTGATGCAAGCGAAGCAAAAGCTGGACAGTTTGAGTTAGCAAACGGTGGGACATTATTTTTAGATGAGATAGGGGAGATGCCCTATGGAGTTCAAGCAAAGATTCTTCGTGCCTTACAAGAAAAAGAAGTAAGAAGACTTGGTTCGTCTAAAGTCGTAAAGATAGATATCCGTATAGTATCTGCAACAAATGCAAATTTAACAAATAAAATTAAAGAGGGTGAGTTTAGAGAAGATTTATATTATAGACTCAATACAATTCCCCTCAACATCCCCTCTCTTAAAGAAAGAAAAGATGAAATACTTCAAATTGCAGAAGCTTCACTAAAAGCAAACTGTGAAAAGTATGGCTTTGACGCTAAAACTTTTCATGATGATGCTAAGGAGATGATGCTTAACTATGCTTGGCCTGGAAATATACGAGAACTCATCTCAGTAGTAGAACGTGCAAGCATCCTGAGCGATGGTGATGTTATAAATGTAGACTCACTACACCTAGAATCAAGAATATAATAAATATACAATGGAGATAATATAAATGAAAACATATAATGTAGCAGTCGTTGGTGCCAACGGAGCAGTGGGAGAAGAAATATTAACAATTTTATCTGAGATAGATTTTCCTTATGCAAAAGTTGTAGCAATGTCTTCAGCAAGAAGCGCTGGTAACACAGTAGAATTTGATGGCAAAGATTTAGTTCTAAAAGAATTAACAAGCACGGTTTTTGAAGAAGAAGAGATTCACATCGCTCTTTTCTCTGCTGGAGGAAGCGTAAGCGCAGAGTTTGCACCCTACGCTGTAAAAGCAGGAGCCGTTGTCATTGACAATACAAGTCACTTTAGAATGGATACAGACACCCCTCTTGTTGTTCCTGAAGTCAACCCTGAAGATATCGCACTTTGGGAAAAGACAGGAATTATAGCTAACCCTAACTGTTCAACTATTCAAATGGTACAAGCGTTAAAACCCCTTGATAACATCTACACT
Source organism: Sulfurimonas sp. (assembly GCA_026988245.1). Classification (GTDB taxonomy): domain Bacteria; phylum Campylobacterota; class Campylobacteria; order Campylobacterales; family Sulfurimonadaceae; genus Sulfurimonas. The sequence continues at coordinate 3,258 of JALSLR010000035.1, read as the reverse complement.
CTTAAGCGTGTAGATGTTGCTACATACCAAGCTACAAGTGGTGCTGGTAAAAGTGCAATGGAGGAGTTGGTACAACAGATGCAAGACTTCTTTGCATTTAAACTTGATGAGAGTGAGCACAAAGCTTTCAACCAACAAATTGCCCTTAATGTAATCCCCCAAATTGATGTTTTTACAGATAATGGCTACACTAAAGAAGAGATGAAAATGGTAAATGAGACTACAAAAATCATGCATAGAGAGATTCCTCTTAGTGCTACTTGTGTACGAGTCCCTACTCTTCGTGGTCATGCTGAGGCACTTACTCTCACATTTGAGAGTGAAGTGAATGCTCATGATGCTAGAGATATTTTAGCAAAAGCACCAAATATAGTTATATTAGATGAACCAGATGAGGCACTCTACCCTATGCCATGTACAAGCGTAGATATGAATGAAACATTTGTTGGTCGTATCCGAGTAGATAACTATGATGCTAAGATACTTCACCTTTTCGTAGTTGCTGATAACCTGAGAGTTGGTGCAGCTACAAATGCTGTAAGAATTGCACAAAAATTTGTAGAGATGCAGGAGGAGGACTAAAATGGAAAAAATATTTGAAAGTTCATTATGGGCAACGAGGTTTATGGTACTGTTGGCTGTGATTTTTGGTATATTAGGGGCTGTAATATTATTTATAGTAGCATCTTTTGATGTATATGATACGGCAAAATTTGTACTTAATACATATGCTACACACGCCCATCCACAAAATTTTCATGATGATGTAGTTGGAGGCATTATAGGCGCAGTTGATCTCTATCTTATAGGGGTTGTTATGCTTATATTTGCTTTTGGTTTATATGAGTTATTTATTTCAGAGATAGATCCGGCAAAAGAAGTTGATGGCAAAGTTAGTAAAATACTAGCTATCCACTCACTCGATCAACTTAAAGATAAGATAAGTAAAGTTATCGTAATGGTACTCGTTGTTGGATTTTTTCAAAAAGTTGGTCATACACAATATACTGGCGCATTAGATATGTTATACTTCGCGCTTTCAATTACCGCTGTTGCAGTGGGATTATTCTTTTTAAATAAGGTAGGGAAACACTAATGAGTATAAGAATTAAAAGTCAATGCAGGGAGGCACTAAATGCCGAGTCGTAAAATATTTGTAGATGCATGTTTTGGTAAAGAGACACCATATACTCCAGTTTGGATGATGAGACAAGCAGGTAGATACCTACCTGAGTATATGAAAGTAAGAGCAGAGGCTGGAAACTTTTTAAACCTATGTCATGACCCTAAAAAAGCGTGCGAGGTAACCCTGCAACCCTTAGACATTGTTGGTGTGGATGCGGCTATTTTATTTTCAGATATTCTTGTTATTCCAGATGAAATGGGTATGGATTTATCTTTTGTTAAAGGTGAGGGACCAAAGTTTTCTGATCCTATTAAGAATGAAGCTGACATCGATAGACTTATCGGTGGGGATGAAGCGGCTAGTAAGCTCACCTATGTTTTTGACACTATTAAGCTTATCAAAGAAGAGCTTGATAAACGCGGAGGAGAGATTGCTCTTATCGGTTTCACTGGTGCTCCATGGACCCTTGCTACATACATGATAGAAGGGGAAGGTACAAAAACTTATAATATTTGTAAAAAAATGATGTACTCCAACCCTGATTTACTCCATAAAATCCTTGCAAAAGTAACTGAAGTAGTAAAACTATACATGGAAAAGCAAATTCAAGCAGGTATAGATGTTGTTCAAATATTTGACTCATGGGCTGCAGCTATTGAACCTGGTAAATATGATGAATTTTCTTGGAAATATATGGTAGAAATTGCTGAGTATCTAAAAGAAAAATATCCACATATCCCTATCATCATGTTTCCAAAAGGGATCTCTTCTTTTGTGCAACAAGGCAAAGTATATGGAAACTTCGATGTATTTGGTGTTGATTGGTCCACTCCAATGGCATTAGCAAAACAACATCTTGGAGAAAAATATGTACTTCAAGGCAATATGGAACCATGTCGTCTTTACTCAAAAGAAGCTACTACACACTGTGTAGAAGTTATCCAAGAAACTATGGGTACTCATCGCCATATTTTCAACTTAGGTCATGGAATACTTCCTGATGTCCCTGTTGAGAATGCGATTCACTTTGTTAAAGAGTGTAAAAGAGTATCTAAAAAGTAATTTTTTAAATGAAAACTATCTTTGGTCCTATAAACTCAAGAAGATTTGGATCTTCCTTGGGTGTAGACCTCTCCCCTGCTCTGAAACAGTGTAACTTTGACTGTCTTTACTGTGAACTTGCCCCCACTCCAACTATGGACAAACAAATCAATACAGTCACAGTAGAATTTATCATCAATGAACTCAAAGAACATCTTGACCAAGATATAGATGTCATAACACTTACTGCCAATGGTGAACCTACGCTTTATTCTCACCTTGATGAACTCATAGATGAGATAGATAAAATTAAAGACACAACAGAGACTCTTATCCTCACAAATAGTGCTACACTTGTAAATAAAAATATCTTTGATACACTTCTTAAATTAGACCAAGTAAAGCTTTCTCTCGATGCTATAAGTGAAGATGTCTTTAAAAAAATAGATAGGCCACATTCCAATATTATCATCAAAGATGTGGTAAAAAAAGTACAAGAATTTTCTAAAATATTTCAAGGTAAACTCTTTATAGAGATACTCTTCGTTCATACTCTCAATGATACACCTCAAGAGATTAAAAAGCTCAACAAAGCCCTCTTAAAAATAGATGCTTCGAGAATAGACCTAGGGACTATAGATAGACCACCAGCATATCCTGTAGCAGGAATAAGCTATAAAGAACTCCACGAAGCATCTCTTCTTTTTGATAGTTCATTACCAGTTCACATAGCTTCTAGAGTTCATGCAGAACCAAATCATGCTGAGTACACTAACGAAGAGATACTCAACACTCTAGATAAAAGACCCCTCACTATGGATGATATAGATTTACTCTTTGATGAAATAAGCAAAGAAAGATTAAATACTCTCCTAGATGCGAAAGATATCCTCATAAAAACAGTAGGAAATTTATCATTTTTAATTCCCGCAGAAAATATTAAAAGAAAACGATAAAACTATCGACCCCAATGATTCCATACCAAATTAGACAACAAGCTTGATTGCTCTATAATTAGGTACTTTAAAGCGAAAAAGTCACACTTAAAACTTTCACCTATCAGGTGTAACTTTTTCCAAAACGAGAGAATT